>NZ_JBSHNE010000025.1:0-94676 GCF_053646035.1 Streptomyces sp. NPDC055287
GGCCGGCTGCACACTCGTGGTGTTCCGGTCGACTGGCAGGCGTACTTCGCCACGTCCGGAGCCCGGCACGTCGACCTCCCCACCTACGCCTTCCAACGCCGAAGCTATTGGCTGGAGTCGGGAAAGGCGTCACCCGATGGCGCCGGTCCCGGCCTGACCCCCACCGGCCACCCGCTGCTCGGCTCGGCCGTCGACGTCGCGGATTCCGACGAAGCGCTGTTCACCAGCCGCGTCTCTCTGGCCACGCACCCCTGGCTCGGCGGCCACACCGTCCTGGACACCGTGGTGCTGTCCGCCGGAGCCATCGCGGACCTTGTGATCCGCGCCGGGGACGAGTTCGGGGCCACCGTCCTGGACGCTCTGTCCCTCCGGGCGCCGCTCCTGCTACCCGCCGAGGGCGCCGTACAGATCCAGGTCAGAATCGGCACGTCGGACGCGTCCGGCCGCCGCCCCGTGACCGTGTACGCCCGGCCCGACAACGCGGGCGCCCGCTGGACCGTCCATGCCGGGGGACACCTCGGCAGCGGCGCAACAGGTGGCAGCGAGGAGTCCGCCCTGCTCGTCCAGGGCGGCGGGACCCGGCTGTCCGAGGCCCGGCTGCCCGAAGAAGTGCTCGCGGACGCCGCGCAGTTCGGTCTGCACCCACATCTGCTGGACGCGGCACTCCTCCAACACCCGTTCACCGCGTCGCCGGGGACGGTCCTCGTGCCCGCCGAGTGGCGCGGAGTACGGCTTCACGCCAGTGGCGCAACCGAGGTACGCGTTCTGCTGACCGAGCGGGGTGACAACACGGCCGCCGTGCAACTCCTGGACCCCGAGCACCAGTTGGTGGCCGACATCGAAACCGTCGAATACCGGGAGGTGCCCCTCGAGCAGTTCGCACTCCCGCTCGACGGCGGTGACGGCCACGACGGGCTCTTCTCCCTGGCCTGGGCCGAGACCGAGCTCCCGGCCGCCGGCAGAGAACTCGTCCTGGGCGTGATGGGGGACGAGGCCGATCAGCTCGAGGACGTGGCGGCTGTGGCCAAGGCGGTCGAGTCGGCGGGCGCGGGCGGCACGGGCAGCCCCATCGACGCCGTTCTCCTCCCCTGGCTGCCCGAGCCCGGCCGTGATCTGCCCGGCTCGGTGCACAGCGCCACACACCGGGCCCTGGCTCTCGTGCAGGAGTGGCTTGCCGACGACCGGCTCGCCGGTACGCGCCTGGTTCTCGTCAGCCGTGGCGCGGTGGCGGCCGAGGGCGGGGACGCTGTCGATCCGGCGGCCTCCGCGGTCTGGGGGTTGCTGCGCTCGGCCCAGCAGGAAGCGCCGGACCGCTTCGTACTCGTCGACCTGGCGGCCACTGGTGACGCGGGCCCTGGGACCGGTAGCACTGGTTTCGCCTTCGACGATCCGGCCACGGCGGCGGCTCTGTCCGCCGTCGTCGGCTCCGGAGAGCCGCAGGCGGCGATACGGGACGGAAACATCCGTCTGCCCCGGCTGCGGAAGGCAGATGCCGGTTCCGGGCAGGCCGCGCCGTGGAATCCGGACGGCACGGTTCTGATCACCGGTGGCACCGGAGCCCTGGGCTCGCTGTTCGCCCGGCATCTGGCTGTCGAGCACGGGGTCAGACACTTCCTGCTCGCAGGCCGGAGCGGTCTGCACGCCGACGGGACGCGGCAGTTGGCGGCGGAGTTCACCGAGATCGGGATGACCGACGTCACCGTCACCGTCGCCCAGTGCGACGTGTCCGACCGTGACGCGCTCGTTGCGCTGCTGGCGGGCATCCCGGAGGAACATCCACTGACCGGCGTGGTGCACGCTGCCGGAGTCGTCGACGACGGGACGGTCGAGGAGCTGACCCAGGACCGGCTCGACCGGACGCTTCGCCCCAAGGCCGACGCCGCCTGGCACCTGCACGAACTCACGCGCGGCCTGGAGCTGTCGGCATTCGTGCTCTTCTCCTCCGCGACGGGCGTCCTGGGCGGCCCCGGCCAGGCCGGCTACGCCGCCGCCAACGCCTTCCTCGACGGCCTTGCCGCCCACCGCCGGGCCGCCGGCCTGCCCGCCACCTCAATCGCCTGGGGCCAGTGGGCCCTCGCGGACAGCGTGGGCATCAACGCCCACCTCGACGCGGGTGACCGCGCCCGGGCCACCCGCGACGGGTTCCGCCCCGTGACGCCGGCACACGGGCAGGCTCTCTTCGACGCCGCGCTCGCCTCCGCGCACGCCGCCCTGGCAGCGGTCCCGCTGGACCCGGCGGCGGTACGGGACCAGGACACCGTCCCGGCGCTGCTGCGAGAGCTCCTCCGTACCGTGGACCGTCGGCCCGCCGCCAGGTCCGCGGCGGTCGCGGCCGGGACGTTCACACAGCGGATCGGTGAGCTGCCCGCGGAGGCACGGCACAGGGCCGTGCTCGATCTCGTACGGGCCGAGGTCTCGGCCGTACTCGGGCACCTCGAGCAGCACGCCGTCGAGGCCGAACGGGCCTTCCAGGAGCTGGGGTTCGACTCGCTCACCGCGGTCGACCTGCGCAACCGGCTCAGCCGGGCGACCGGCATCGCGCTGCCCGCGACCCTGGTCTTCGACCATCCGACCCCCGCGGAACTCACCGACTACCTGCTCACGCAGGTGGCCGCCGCACAGAACGCGGGGGGCCTGCAGGCCGCGCACGTCGAACTGGACAGACTGGAATCGGCGCTCTCGGAGATCTCAGGCGACGCCGCGCTCCGAGGGGACGTCACGGTCCGGCTCAGGCGCATCCTCTCCCGGCTCGGCGATACCCCGGACACGTCGGACGCCGCGGAGGGCGCCGATCTGACGGAGCGCATCGAAGCGGCCACGGCCGCTGACCTCTTCGCCCTCATCGACAGCCAGCTCGGCGGCCCCGCCGCCTGACGCGGCCCCCCACTTCGCAGTCCAAGGAGAGATCCCGCATGACCAATGAAGAGAAGCTGGTCGAATACCTGAAACGGGTCACGGTCGACCTGCAGAAGACCCGCCAACGCCTCGCCGAGATGGAGGAGGCCGCCGCCGAGCCCGTCGCCATTGTCGGCATGGCCTGCCGCTATCCCGGCGGCGTCGCGGACGCCGACGGCCTGTGGCAGCTTGTCGCCGAGGGACGCGATGCCATCACCGAGTGGCCCACCGACCGCGGCTGGGACGTCGACGGCCTGTACGACCCCGAGCCCGGGAAGCCAGGCAGGACGTACACGAAGGAAGGTGGCTTCCTCGAAGGCGCGACGCGGTTCGACGCGGCCTTCTTCGGGATCTCGCCGCGTGAAGCGCTGGCCATGGACCCGCAGCACCGGGTGCTGCTGGAAACCGCCTGGGAGCTCTTCGAGAATGCGGGGATCGACCCGGCCACCCTCAAGGGCAGCAGCACCGGCGTCTTCGCGGGCATCGTCGAGCAGAGCTACCTCGGTCTCGACGGCCCCGAGGAGTTCGAGGGCTACCTCATGACCAGCAAGCTCGGCAGCGTCGCGTCGGGCCGCATCGCGTACTCCTTCGGTCTCGAAGGGCCGGCTGTCTCGCTCGACACGGCTTGTTCCTCCTCGCTCGTGGCGCTGCACTTGGCCGTGCAGTCGGTACGTTCCGGAGAGACGACGCTCGCTGTCGCCGGAGGTGCCACCGTCAACGGCCACCCCGGAGGCTTCGTCGACTTCTCCCGCCAGAGCGGGCTGTCCGTCGACGGCCGCTGCCGCTCCTTCGCGGCGTCGGCGGGAGGCACCGGCTGGTCCGAAGGCGTGGGGCTGGTCCTCGTGGAGAAGCTCTCCGAAGCACGCAGGAACGGTCGCCGGATCCTCGCGGTCGTCCGCGGCAGCGCGGTGAACCAGGACGGCGCCTCGAACGGCCTCACCGCCCCCAACGGCCCCTCGCAGGAACGGGTCATCCGGCAGGCCCTCACGAACGCGGGCCTCACCACGGCCGACGTCGACATCGTGGAGGCGCACGGCACCGCCACCACACTCGGCGACCCCATCGAGGCCCAGGCACTCCTCGCCACCTACGGCCAAGGACGGCCGGCCGAACGTGCCCTGCGTCTCGGCTCGTTCAAGTCCAACATCGGTCACACCGTCGCCGCGGCCGGTGTCGGCGGCGTCATCAAGATGATCCAGGCCATGCGGCACGGGGTCATGCCCAAGACGCTGCACGTGGACGAGCCGACGCCCGTGGTCGACTGGAAGTCCGGCGCCGTCGAGCTGCTCACCGAGGCGTGCTCGTGGCCGGAGCTGGACCGCCCGCGCCGTGCCGCCGTCTCGTCGTTCGGGGTCAGCGGCACCAACGCCCACGTGATCCTGGAGGCGGCGCCCGACGGCGAAACCACCGGGCAGACCGCCTCGCCGGGCTCAGCCGACGGGCCGGTGTCTCTCCCCGTCGTGCCCTGGGTACTCTCCGCCGCGTCGCAGCAGGCACTGCGCGGCCAGGCCGAGCGCCTCGCCTCCCACCTGGAGAAGCACGGCGAACTCAACCCGCTGGACGTGTCGTTCTCGCTCGCCACCACGCGCGCCGCCCTCACCGAGCGGGCACTGCTCGTCGTCGGTGAACAAGACGACTACCTGGCGCAGCTGCACTCCCTGGCCGCCGGCCGGTCCGGCCCGGCCCTGGTCACCGGCACTGCAGCAACGGCCGGGAAGACGGTCTTCCTCTTTCCCGGGCAGGGGTCGCAGTGGACCGGGATGGCCGTGGAACTACTCGACACCTCCCCGGTCTTCGCCGCCCGTATCGCCGAATGCGCCCAGGCCCTGACCGAATTCACCGACTGGTCGCTCCACGACGTCCTGCGCGGCGCCGAGGGAGCGCCGGACATCGAGCGCGTCGACGTCATCCAGCCCGCCCTGTGGGCCGTGATGGTGTCCCTCTCCGCGCTGTGGCGGTCCCACGGCGTACACCCGGCGGCGGTCGTCGGGCACTCCCAGGGCGAGATCGCGGCGGCGACCGTAGCCGGGATCCTTTCCCTCCAGGACGGCGCGCGGGTGGTCGCGCTGCGCAGCCAGGCCATCGGCAGGGTGCTGGCCGGGCTCGGCGGAATGGTGTCGGTCGCACTGTCGGCCGATCAGGTCCGTGAGCGGATCGAGCCGTGGCAGGGCCGGATCCAGCTGGCCGCGGTCAACGGACCGTCCTCCGTCGTGGTGTCCGGCGAGGACGGACCGCTGGAGGAGTTCCTCACCGCGGCCAAGGCGGACCGGCTGCGAGCGCGCCGCGTACCCGTGGACTACGCATCGCATTCCGCGTACGTCGAGCTGCTCCGCGACGAACTCGGCACGCTGCTTGCCGAGGTGAACCCGCGGAAGGCAGAGATCCCGCTGCTGTCCACGGTGACCGGCGCATGGGTCGACGGGCCCGAGCTCGACGCCGGGTACTGGTACGACAACCTGCGCCGTACCGTCGAACTGGAGCAGGCCACCCGGACGCTCCTCGACCAGGGATACAGCGCCTTCGTCGAGTCGAGCCCGCACCCGGTGCTCGTGACCGGAGTACAGGAAACCGTCGAGGACGCGCGCCGCGCCGCCCTGGTCATCGGCTCCCTGCGCCGTGACGAGGGTGGTTTGGCGCGCTTTTGGACCTCGGTGGGTGAAGCGTACGTACGCGGTGTCGTGCCGGACTGGAGCAGTGTCTTCGCCGGGACCGGAGCCCGCCGCGTCGAGCTGCCGTCCTACGCCTTCCAACGCGAGCGGTACTGGTACGAGTCGGGAGGGGCCCCCGTCGACGCGGCGGGGCTGGGTCTGAGCGCGACCGGCCACCCGCTGCTCGGCGCTGCCGTCGCCGTCGCGGGCTCGTCCCCCGAAGACGGCGTGCATGCGGCCGCGGCGCCGGAGGCACTCTTCACCAGCAGAGTCTCGACGCGTACGCACCCGTGGCTCGCCGATCACACCGTGCACGGCAGCGCCGTCCTGCCGGCCTCGGCCCTGGTGGAACTCGCGGTACGGGCCGGCGACGAGTTCGGCGCCACCGTGCTGGACGAGCTTTCCGTCACGGCCGCGCGTTTGCCCTGCGCCGGCGCCGTCCAGCTTCAGGTCGGCGTGGGCGCCGCGGACGCGCAGGGCAGGCGTGCGGTCACGATCCACGGCAGGCCGGACGAGGGAGAGGTCGCCTGGTCGACGCTCGCCCACGGCCGGCTCAGCGTGCAAGGCCCCGGCACGTCGTTCGACCTCGGAGCCTGGCCACCGAGGGGGGCGGTCGCCGTCGACCTCGAAGGCGCCTACGAGCGGCTGGCCGTCACGGGGCTCGGCCATGGCCCGGCCTTCCGGAACGTGACTGCCGCCTGGCGGCTCGGAGACGACCTGTTCGCCGAAGTGCGGCTCCCGGACGAGGCGCGGACACCGGCGGCCGAGTTCGGCCTGCACCCGGCGCTGCTCGACGCCGCCCTGCACTCCGTACTCCTCGCGGACGAGGTAAGCACGGCGCGGGAAGTCGCGGACTGGAGAGGTGTGCGCCTGTACGCGACCGGGGCGTCCTCGCTCCGCGTGCGGCTGTCCGTCGCCGACGACGGCCTCCTGTCCGCACAGCTGGCGGATCCGGCAGGGCAGCCGGTCGCGCACATCGCCTCGCTGAGGTCGCGCCCGCTGGACGCCGGCGCGACGCCAGGGGCGCGTCGGCACGACGCCCTGTTCCAGGTGGCCTGGTCGCCGATCGGGCTTCCGGCCACGGGGGCGTCAGCGCGCCTTCCCGTCCTCGGCGTGCTGGGCGACGAGGACCGTGAACCGGCCGGTGTCGCCGCTGTGGCGGAGGCCGTCGGCACGGGCGATCCCCTCGACGCCGTTCTCGTCCAGTGGCGCACCGAACCCGACAACGACATGCCCGGCTCGGTGCGCCGCGCCGCACACAGGGCGCTGGCTCTGGTGCAACAGTGGCTGTCCGACGACCGGCTGGCCGACATCCCGCTGGTCTTCCTCACCACCGGAGCCGTTGCCACGGGTACGGAGGATGTGAGCGACCTCGGGGCCGCCGCCCTGTGGGGCCTGCTGCGCTCGGCCCAGTCGGAGAACCCCGGCCGCATCGTGCTCATCGACACCGACGGCGCCCCCGAGTCGCAGGCCGCGCTCCCGGCGGCGCTGGCGCTGGGAGAGGCGCAGTCGGCCCTCCGGGAAGGAAAGGCGTTCCGGCCACGGCTCCAGCGGCTTTCCGGGACCGTGGGGGCGTACCCCGCGGCGTCGTGGAACCCCGAGGGGACGGTCCTGATCACCGGCGGCACGGGCGGACTCGGTGCGCTGTTCGCTCGCCACCTGGCCGGCCGGCACGGGGTGAAGCACCTCCTCCTCACCAGTCGGCGCGGACAACAGGCGTTCGGTGCTGCCGAGTTGGCGAGTGAACTGACGACGCTCGGCGCGCGGGTGACCATAGCGGCCGCCGACGCGTCCGACCGCGCCGCACTCACCCGGATCCTGGACAGCATCCCGGCCGAGTTTCCGCTGACCGGCGTCGTCCACCTGGCCGGTGTCCTGGACGACGGCCTGATCGCCGCGCAGACTCCCGAGCGGCTGGACGCCGTCCTGCGGCCCAAGGCGGACGCGGCCTGGCATCTGCACGAGCTCACGCGTGACGCGGATCTGTCGGCGTTCGTACTGTTCTCCTCCCTCGCCGGTGTGATCGGCGGCGCCGGCCAGTCGAACTACGCCGCCGCCAACACCTTCCTCGACGGCCTCGCCCAGCACCGGGCGGCCCAGGGGCTGCCCGCCACCTCGGTGGCTTGGGGCCTGTGGGACCAGACCGGCGGAATGACCGGGAACCTCGACGAGGGGGACCTGCAGCGCATCGCCCGCGCGGGATTCCGGCCTGTCACGTCGGAAGAGGGCGTCGCCATGCTGGATGCCGCACTCTCTCAGGGGCGCCCGGCGCTGGTCGGCACAGAGCTGGATCTTACGGCTCTGCGCGAGAATCCGGAGCGTGCGCCGCTGCTGCTGACCGGGCTCGCCCGTACGCCCTTACGCCGGGCAGCCCTCGGCGCCGCACAGGTCACCGGGTCGCCCGCCCGCGCGTTGGCCGGACTGACGGACGCGGAACAGCACGCGTATGTGCTCGATGTGGTCAGGGCGGAGGTCGCCGCCGTACTCGGCCACCCCGATCCCGGTGGCATCGGAGCCGACCAGCCCTTCCCGGGGCTCGGGTTCGACTCGCTGACCGCGGTGGAGCTGCGCAACCGGCTGAACACGCTGGCGGGAATCCGACTGCCCGCCACCCTGGTCTTCGACCATCCGACGCCGTCGGCGCTCGCCGGACACCTGCGCACCGTGCTTCTCGCAACACTCGGCGACGCGGGCGCCGGACCAGGACAGGGGCAGGAAGCCGGGCGGCCGGCGGAAGGCGCGGCCCCGCCTTCCACGGACTTCGCCACCGAGATCGCGCTGCCCGAGGACGTGCGCCCGGCGGACGAGGTCGCGCGCACCGTGAGCGACCCGTCGGAGGTCTTCCTCACCGGTGCCACCGGCTTCCTCGGGGCGTTCCTGCTGCGCGATCTGCTGCGATCGTCCACGGCCCGGATCCGCGTGCTCGTACGCGGCGCCGACCGGGCCGACGCGCTGGCACGGCTGCGGGCCAATCTGGAGTGGTACCGCCTCTGGAACGAGGTGGACCAGGACCGTATCGACGTGGTGGTCGGCGACCTGTCGCGGCCTCGACTCGGCCTGGACGAGGAGGAGTTCGACGCCCTGTCCCGTACGGTCGATGTCGTCTACCACCCCGGAGCCTCGGTCAACTGGATCCACCCGTACCAGGAACTCAGGGCGGCCAATGTCTCCGGCACGGTGGAGATCCTGCGGCTGGCGGCCCGTCACCGCACGGTACCGGTGCACTACGTGTCGACCACGGGTGTCTTCTCCGGCACGCACAGCGGCGCAGAGGCGCTGAAGCCCACGGATCCGACGGGGCCCGGCGAGGCGCTGCCGACCGGCTATGTGCAGAGCAAGTGGGTGTCGGAGCAGATAATCGCCATCGCCCGCGAGCGCGGCCTGCCGGTCTCGGTCTTCCGCGTCGACGTGATCTCCGGCGATCAGGAGAACGGCGCCTGTCAGACCCGTGACTTCGTCTGGCTGAGCCTCAAGGGAATCCTGCAGGCCGGTGCGGTCCCGGAGGGCATGGCCGGCCCGGTCCACCTGATGCCGGTCGACTACGTCAGTGCCGCGATCCTCCAGATCTCCCGGAAGGAGGAAGCCGCCGGCCGGACGTTCCACCTCTACAACCCGGACGAGCTGACCTTTGCCGAGGCAGCCGAGCATCTGCGGTCCTTCGGCTACCCGTTGGCCGAACTGCGATGGGACGAATGGCTGGAGCGGGTGACGTCCGACCGCGACAACGCGATGGTGCCGCTGTTGGACGCCTTCGAGATGCTGACCGCGAACAGCGACGGCTTCTACCCGCCGATGGACGTCTCCGACACCCGCGCGGCCCTGGCGGGCT
This sequence comes from Streptomyces sp. NPDC055287, assembly GCF_053646035.1. Classification (NCBI taxonomy): domain Bacteria; kingdom Bacillati; phylum Actinomycetota; class Actinomycetes; order Kitasatosporales; family Streptomycetaceae; genus Streptomyces; species Streptomyces sp. NPDC055287. Next base: position 9,373 of record NZ_JBSHNE010000025.1, read on the forward strand.
CCGCGGTCGAGTGCCCGCCCGTGACCAAGGCGCTCTTCGCGAAGTACGTCGACTTCTTCGTCGAGGCGGGTTACTTCCCCGCCCCATGACCCCCACCACCCCCCACGGAAAACAACGGAACAACAGCCGAGCAGGACAACAACAAGAGGGAGCAGCAACCGACATGACCGCCACGACCACCGACCTCAGCAACCTGGTCCTCACCGACGACGTCGAGCAGCAGAACCAGGCATTCATCGACGCCTTCAACTCGGGCGACGGCTCCATCTTCGACCAGCTGTACCGCGACGACGCGATCTCCAACCTCTCGGGCAGTCCGCTGACCGGCGCCGAGCGGAGGCAGGGAATCATCGATCTGCTGAAGACGGGACCGACCTTGGACTCCAAGGTTCTGCACAACTACGTCGCCGGAGACGTCTCCCTGGTGATAGTCGAATTCCACCTGGAGGTCACCGACGAAGAGGGCAGCCGCCAGAAGATCTCCGGCACCTGCACCGACGTGATGCGCCGCACCGGTGACAACCGCTGGATCATGGCCATCGACCGTCCGCTCGCTGACGAGCTGCCCACGAAGTAACGCCTTCGGGAGAGCGCCGCACCTCTTGGGTGTGGCGCTCTTCGGCATGAGGCGGCGGACCCGGTGGTGTTCCTGCCGGGCCGTCCCGCTGTAACGAGTGATAGGTACACTCGTGGCATGAGCAAGAAAGAGGCGCTGACCCGGGCCACCGCGGAGCTGCTGTGGGAGCGGGGGTACACGGGCACGAGCCCGGCCATGATCCTGGAACGCGCGCACGCGGGGCAGGGAAGCATGTACCACCACTTCTCCGGCAAGGCGGAACTCGCGGTCGCGGCCATGACGCACATGAGCGACCAGCTCCGCGCCGGCGTCGAGGAGGCGCTGGCAGCGGACGGGCCGGCCGTCGCACGCGTCAACGCCTTCCTCGACATGGAACGCGACCCGCTCGCGGGCTGCCGCATGGGACGCCTGACACAGGACCACGACGTCGTCGCCGAAGAGGTCCTGCGCGCACCCGCGGCCGACTACTTCACCTGGCTTCGTGAACGCCTGTCCGAAGTGCTCGCGGAAGGCGTGCGCGCGGGCGAACTCCGGCCGGGCACCGACCCGGACCAGATGGCCTCGCTGATCATCGCGACGGTGCAGGGCGGGTACGTCCTGGCCCGCGCGCATCAGGACCCGGCGGCGTTCCGCAACGCGATCGAGGGAGCCAAGCGGGTCGTGGCGGACCTGGCACAGCCGAGCGGATGCGAAGGCTGAGTACACGCGGCGTTGAGTGTCCGCGGCGGCTGTCCCGCCCCGGCGGTCAGCCGGGCGTCTGCACCGCGTCGGGGTGGGACGGGACGCGCCGCCGCGCGACGACCACACAGGCCGCGGCGGCGGCCCCCGCCGCCGTCAGCGCCCACCACGCGGCGTCCGGGCGAACCGTGAACAGCAGGCCGCACACCATCGGCCCGGTCGCGGCCCCCAAGGAGACCCCCATCTGACTGTAGGCGGTGGCACGTTGCTCGCGTCCGGCGTAGGGGAGGCCGACGACATAGTGCAGCAGACCCGCCCAGCCCCAGCCCCCGCCGTACGCGAGCAGGGCACCCACTGACACGACCGCCGGCGCCGTGTGCGTCAGGAGCGCGGTCCCGGCCGCCCCGGCGACGAACAGCCCTGTCAGGGCGGCCCACGCGAGGTGCGGAACCCGGCCGACGGCCCAACCCGCCGCCAGGCGGACCACGATGTTCAGCCCGGCGCCCGCGGTGGCCACCGCGCCCGCGACAGACAGCGACGCGCCCCGTGTCGTCAGCGAGAGCACCAGGAACCCGCCGAGACCGTTGCCCACCATCGCGCCGAAGAAGCCGGCGCAGCTGAGGGCCACCAGAAAGGCGTCCCCGCGCAGCGGCGCCGCACGGTTTTTCGCGGTCGTCGTGGGCCGCCCGCCCAAGTCGCCGTACCGTGCGAGGAAGCAGCCGCCGGCGCCGCACAGTACGGCCGTGCCGGCGAACACCGGCCGCCAGCCGACCGGGCCGGTCAGCATCGGCATCGCCACGCTGGCGAGAAGGGTCGCGGCCGGCACCGCGGCCTGCTTCAGGCCGAAGGCCGACGCGCGCAGCCGGGGCGCGCAGCGTCGCATGAGCAGGGCGTTCGTGTGCGGCTGGGTGTAGCCGTAGGCGAAGCCCCCGACGGCCGAGCTGATCCACAGGCCGACGACCGGTGCCACCGCCGCGGACAGCAGCCCCAGACCGGTGGAGCACAGGGCGACGGCCAGCGTGCGGTTCACCGCCACGGGGAGGGCCGTTCGCTTGCTGACGAAGGCACCCGAAAGCGACGCCAGCCAGTACACGGCCAGGATGGCGCCCATGCGTGCCGGACTCCATCCGAACTCGGCGGAGATCAGGCCGTTCGCGGCCCCGGGAAGGAACACCGGCAGCGAGGTGAGGACGGTGATGGCCGCGACGCTCGCAGCAGTGGACAGGCCCCGCGGATCACTGCTCGTACGGCCTGCCGGACCGCTCCGGGCAGTGCGGGCGAGCGTACTCACGACGTGCTCACCTCCACCCGGTGGGCGGATCGCACGACTCCACAGTCCAGCAGCGCCCGGGCGACCGCGTCGGCGTCGGCCAGCGTTACGGAGCCGACGCCCGGGCGCACACCCGCGGCCGTCGCCCAGTGCGCGCCCTCCGTGGGGATGCCGAGCGCGAACCGACGGGGGTGCGCCCGCCCCGCCGCGTCCACCAGGCGGCCCGGCCGCGGCGTCACCGCGAGTGCCCCGGTCTCGTAGTGGGTGCCGTCGGGGCTGGGGATGCGGTACGGCGCCGCCGCGCCGGTGTCGAGAAGCCGGCGCAGCAGCGGGTCGGCGGTCGCGCGCACGTCCGGGTCCTGGACGCGCGCCTCGATCAGCGTCGTGACCGGGACCGGCTGCCCCGGCACCACCGCCGAGGAGACCAGGAAGCCGCCGGATCCGGCGCCGGGTGTGACGCGCATCCCCGGGCCCAGCGGTGTCAGGACACCGGCGCGGACGAGTGCGGCCAGCTCCGCGATGCGGCGCCTCGGCGGCCCGATGGACAGACCGGCGTTGAACGGTGTGTACCAGCCGGCCAGTTCGTCCCGGTAGGAGTGGCCGGTGATCCCGCCGTGGTCGACGACCTGGCGGATCTCGTTGCGCAGGTCCCGCAGCGCGTCGAGAGCGGACTTGACCGGGTCGCCGACATTGCCGCCGCGGGCACGCGCGGCATCGCGCTCGAGGTGCGACACGAGCCAGCGAGTGAACTGCTCCGGGCCACGCAGGGCCTCCTCGTCGTACGGAGTCTCGATGTCCTGCCAGCGCCAGCGCTCATGCTCCGCGACCCCTCGGAGCAACGGCAGGCGCTCGTCCAGCGGACTGTCCGGAGGGAGCCGCAGACAGCGGCGCTGAAAGTTCGATATCGCCGCCTCCGGCACACCGCGGCGGCGCAACAGCGCCCGGTAGTACACGATTTCGACCTCGCGGGCGATCAGCGGCCACACGTCTGTACGGAAGCGGACGTCGCCCCGTGACGCGGCGCGCCGCCGCAACGCGCGGATCGTCCGCTCCGTGAGGAGCAGCGGCTCGTGGCGTTCTCCCAGCCCCTTCTCGTTGTCGCCGCGCGCCTGGTACGGGACGCCGCGGCGCGAACCGGCGTACAGGCGTGGCTCCCGGCCCGATATGAGGTAGTCGAGCTTGCCGTCCGTACGCTCCTCGAACACGCCGCCGCGGCCCTGTGTGAACAGAGCCAGGTAGTCGAAGAAGGTGAGCCCGAGACCGCGCAGGGCCACAGGCTCTCCGGGGGCGATCGCGCGGAGGTCCACGTCCGCCGGGTTGCCCGGCGCGATGTGGCGGGCCCGGCTCCGGGTTGCCGGGGAGGGAGACGGCGTGGCGGGAGACGGGTTGGCAGGCAGGTGTCCCTGGGCAAGTACCACGGCATCGACCAGCAGGCGGTCGCCGCCCGTGAGCCGCAGCACCTGCTTCGTGCCGTGCTCGTCCAGCTCGATCGCGCTGTCCCGATGGGGCCGTACGGTGACGTGGCGCGGCGCGGTCTCCACGATCCGGCGGAAGGCCCACCGCAGGTAGTGGCCGTACAGGGCGCGCGTCGGGTAGGAGTTCGGTCCCAGATTCCTTGCCTGCTCGAGGACTTCGGCCGAGTACCCCTCGACCGGACCCATGACGGTGAGCAGGCGGGCCCACGTGTACAGGTGGGGACCCGGCACCACCGGCCCGGCGCACGAGACGCTCGCGTCGGTGAAAACCGTGATCTGCTCCGCGACCGTGTTCATCAGCAAGTGGGCGGACTGGTCCGTCCGCCAGATCCGGCCGGCACCGGTCGGCTCCGGGTCGATGGTGTGCACGGTCAGGGGCGCGGCGGCCCGGTCTGTCGCCGCGTTGGCGCACAGTCGCTCCAGCACGGTGAGCCCGCGCGGCCCCATCCCCACAATGCCGATGCTGAGCCGACCGTTCAACGCAGACCACCGCTCCCTCTGTCCCTGATCGAGCAGTTGCCGATCCTAGCCAGCGGATAAGGCATTGATGCTGCTTGCACATAATTTATTCGCGAGGAGCATGGAAGTCATTGATGCGTGCGTTGAATGAGTGAGCGGATCTGTCTATTTCTCACGGATCGAATCCCTGGCTAGCTTTTTGGAAGGTCAGACGGGGACACCCGCAGGGTCGGTGCTCAACTGACCAAGTGAGCGCGGAGGAGCGGAAACGCGCGGGAGCCTCCGCGCTCACGAGATCGAAGTTCAGGAAATGAACGTCGATGCCCACCTTCACCACTCGGACGGGGAATTCACATGGATGACACCAGCCCTGCCAAATACAAGCCCTACAATCGCTCGTCGATTCGGCGCGCACCCCAGTGGGAGCGTATTCCCGATGAACTCCGTGAGGCGGTCGACGTGGTGGCCCACGTCCTGCCGTTCAGGACCAACCAGTACGTACTCGAAGAACTCATCGACTGGGACCGCATCCCGGACGACCCGATCTTCCGGCTCAACTTCCCGCACCGCACGATGCTGGATCCGGACGACTACACCACATTGCGCGATCTGCTCCGCTCGGGTGACAAGCAGCAGTTGGCCCAGCAGATCCATCAGGTCCGCTCACGCATGAATCCGCACCCCGCCGGCCAGTTGACCCACAACGTGCCGGAACTGGACGGCGAAGCCGTCCCCGGGATCCAGCACAAGTACGCCGAGACCGTCCTCTTCTTCCCGAGCGCGGGCCAGACGTGCCACGCCTACTGCACGTTCTGCTTCCGGTGGCCGCAGTTCGTCGGCGAGGACGACCTGCACTTCGCGGCCCGGGACGCCGAAGGGATGGCCGCCTACCTCAGGCGGCACCCCGAGGTCACCGACGTGCTGATCACCGGCGGCGATCCGTTGATCATGCGGACGGCCACCCTGGAGCGCTACCTCGAACCGCTTCTGTCGCCCGAGCTCGCGCACGTCCAGAACATCAGGATCGGCACGAAGGCGGTCGGCTACTGGCCGCAGCGCTTCGTCAGCGACGTGGACGCCGACGACCTGCTGCGCCTGTTCGAGCGCGTCGTGGCAGCCGGGAAGCACCTCGCGCTGATGGGCCACTACAACCACCCGGCCGAACTGCGCCCCGCCGTCGCGCAGGACGCCCTGCGGCGCATCACCGCCACCGGCGCCGTCGTCCGCATGCAGTCCCCCGTACTGCGGCACATCAACGACGACCCCGGCGCCTGGCACGAGCTGTGGACCCGGGGGGTGAAGCTGGGCGCCGTCCCGTACTACATGTTCGTCGAGCGGGACACCGGCGCCCGCTCCTATTTCGAGCTGCCGCTGGCCGAGGCGTACGACATCTTCCGCACGGCCTACGGATCGGTGTCCGGCCTGTCCCGCACCGTGCGCGGCCCGTCGATGAGTGCGTTCCCGGGCAAGGTACTCATCGACGGAGTACCGACCATCCGAGGCGAGAAGGTATTCGCCCTGCAGTTTCTGCAGGCGCGTCAGGGCAGCCTCGTACGCCGGCCCTTCTACGCGAAGTTCGACCCTGCCGCGACCTGGTTCGACCAGCTCGTCCCGGCCTTCGGTGAGCGCACGTTCTTCTTCGAGGACGAACAGTCCGCCACCGGTCACTCCATTCTCGGCAAGCCCCTCGACCTCGTGGGGGCGTGAGCCACATGGCCGAGGACACGCATCCGACGTACGAAATCCTGGCGCTCCGGTTCGGCACCCACGCCGACCGGCCGGCGCGGGACAATTTCCTCTTCGACGAGGGCCAGTTCACCCCGGGCGCCGAGATGCCCATGGACTTCTACCTCTGGGTGATCCGCAACGACCGGCATTTCCTGCTGGTGGACACGGGGTTCTCCGAGGAGATGGCACGGCGCCGGGGAAGGACTCTTTTCCGCTGCCCCGTCGACGCGCTGGCCGATCTCGGCGTCGCGGCCGGGGACGTCCGGGACGTCGTGATCACTCACATGCACTACGACCACGCGGGGAACCTGGACCGCTTCCCTGACGCGCGCATCCACCTGCAGGAGGAGGAACTCCGGTTCTGCACCGGCCCGGGCATGCGTCACCACGTCGTACGCAAGCCCTTCGAGCCGGTCAACGTGCAGACGGCCGTTCAGAGCCTGTTCGAGGAACGGCTGGTGCTGCACCGGGGGGAGGCCGAGATACTCCCCGGCGTCACCCTGCATCCGGTGCCGGGCCACACACCGGGCACCCAGGTGGTCCGGGTCCGCACCGCGCGCGGCTGGGTCGTGCTGGCCGGCGACGCCACCCACCTGTGGGGAAACATCCGCATGCGCAGCCCGTTCCCCATCCTCGACCACCTGACGCCGATGATGGAGGGCTACGACACGATCGAGGCCCTGGCGGACGGTGACGACCACATCATCCCCGGCCACGACCCCCAGGTGGCGCAGCGCTTCCCCCGGCTCGCGGGGGCGCCCGACTGGGTCTGTCTGCACGAGCCCGTCCTCGACGGCGCCGGGGCGACGAACGGAGCCGCACGGTGACAGCCCTCCAAGTGGCCATCGTCGGAGTGGGGCCCCGCGGTCTGAGCATCCTGCAACGGATGTCCGAACTCGCCGACCAACTGCCCGACCGCGCGCTGGACGTGCACCTGATCGATTCGGGCGACGGCGGCCAGGGGGCGCACTCCGCACGCCAGCCCGCCCACCTGCTCACCAACACGGTCGCCAGTCAGGTGACGATGTTCGCCGACGGAGGGGGCCCCTCGTTCACCGAGTGGGCGGCGGCCGGCGGCTACCGGGAATTCGGCTCCGCCTACTACCCGACCGGTGGCGACGCGGGCGACGCGGTGGGGGAGCACGCCTACCTGCCGCGTCAGATCCTCGGCGCCTACCTCAGCTGGGTCTTCGACCGGACCGTCCGGTCCCTGCCGCCCCGGATCCGCGTGGTACACCACCGCGACCGGGCCGTGGACATCGAGGAGAAGGACGGCGGACGTTTCGCCGTCCACCTGGGAAGGGGCTTCGTTCTCCCCAGCGACTACGTCTTCCTGGCCACCGGGCACTGCCGACGGACACCTACCGAGGAGGACGTCGCGTACGCGGAGTTCGCCCGGGAGCACGCGGACCGCAACCCCCGCCTCGTGTACTGCTCCACTCCCTACCCGGTCGACCGGCTCCAAGAGGTCGCCCCCGGCAGCACGGTCGCGGTCCAGGGATTCGGGCTGACCGCGCACGACGTCGTCTCCGAACTCACCGTGGGGCGCGGCGGGCAGTTCCACGGCTCCGGAGCGGACCTGGAATACCGTCCCTCCGGGCGCGAGCCCGACATCCAGCTGTTCTCACGCCGGTGCCTGCCCTTCAGCGCGCGCGGGGTGAACCAGAAAGGCATCACGGGCCGGCACCGGCCGCGGTTCTTCACCAAGGAAGCGGTACGCCGCCTCCAGGAGCAGGCGGCCAGAGACCGGAACGACCCTCGCCTCGACTTCGCGGAGGAGGTCCTTCCGCTCCTGTTGCGCGAGATGGGACACGCGTACCGCACGGCGTCGCGAGAAGGACGCCCGGACACGCGCGAGGAGTACGTTCTCTCACCGGCCGACCAGCGCACGGTCGAGGACGTCCTCGACCCGCTGCGCGGGACGGAGTTCGCGAATCAGGACGCGTTCACGAAGTTCTTCGTCGACTACGTGATCAGCGACCTGGAGCAGGCGGAGCTCGGCAACGTCACGAGCCCGGTGAAGGCCGCCACCGACGTCATCCGTGACACCCGGGCCGCCCTGCGCGAGGCTGTCGAATTCTCCCGGCTCACTCCCGAGTCCCACCGGAAGTTCAACTCGGCCTACGTCCCGGTCATGAACCGGGTCGCCTTCGGGCCGCCTCGGCACCGCAACCAGCAGCTGCTCGCGCTGATGCGGGCCGGGGTCGTCGGCCTGGCCGGCGGCCCGGGGTGCCGAGTGGTCCTGGACCGGGACGCGGCGCGGTTCGCGATCCGCACGGACTACCCGGACGGCGCGGAAACCCGCCACGCCGACGCCCTGGTCGTCGCCCGTCTCGACGCGTTCCACCCCGAGCACGACAGGTCGCCCCTGATCGGGAATCTCCTGGCCCGCGGCCTCGTCCGCCCGTACGCGAACGGCACGTTCAAGCCGGGCGGAATCGACATCGACGAGCGGGGTCGGCCGATCACGGCGGCCGGGACGGTACTCCGTGCCGCCTGGGCGGTCGGCTACCTCGTAGAGGGGCCGCGGTTCTACACCCATGCGCTCCCCCGGCAGGGAATGGCGTCGCAATTCACCCTCGACGCCGACACCGCCGTACGCGACATGATCACGCACATTCGAAACCGGCACAACGTCACCCGGGAGGAACACCATGCCAGTACAGGCCGGAAGTCAGTTTCCGTACCTTGAATTCCGCAAACGCCATGGGCGGGAGCAGCCGAGCCCGGTCGTGTGGCAATGGGAGAACCTGGCCAAGGAGATCGAAGCGGCCGAGCACACGGAATACGGAACGCTCACGCTTTCCTCGCCCGGAGGCGGCCACGAGATCGTCCCGGGCGCGTCGATGACCTTCCAGGCCGTGCCGCCGGGGGATCGCACCACTCCGCACTCGCATTCCTGGTGGCATCTCTATTTCGTACGTTCCGGATCGGGCACCGTGATCTTCGACGAGACCGGGGAGACGGCAGAAATGAGCGACGGCGACATCATGCTCATACCGGCCTGGTGCGTGCACCACTTCGAGAACCGGGAATCGCAGGAGACCCTGCTCCTTCTGAACATGTCGAACCTGCCCCAGCTGGCGGGTCTGTACAACAACTTCTCCAAAGAGCACGCGTAATCGGTCCGGAAAAAGAGGGAGTTGCATATGTTCAAGCGCATAGACCACATCGGTGTGGTGGTCGACGACATCGCCGAGGCGAGGGCCTTCCTGGAGAGCCTGGGGATGCGCCTGGAGCGGGCGCAGGAGGTGCCCGAGCGGAACGTGAAGATCGCGTTCTACCACTGCGGCGACGGCAGGATCGAACTCATCGAGCCCACGACCGAGGAAGCCCGCCGGCAGCGGCTGGGCGAAGGCAACCAGGCGCTGATCGAGCACATCGGCGTCGAGGTGGACGACGTGCCCGAGATCATGAAGGCGGTCCGGGGGCTGGGTGTCGAACTCACTTCGCACGAACCGGTCCCCGTCGGCCCGAACCTCAACGCCTGGACACGGCCCGGGACGTCCCACGGCATCCAGTTCCAACTGGTCCAGCGGGACGCCGTATAGCGGTTCCGGGGTGGATCCCGAGCTCCCTGGGGGCTCTCCCCGGCTCCGTCCCGGCGGTCGAACGGCCCTGCTCCAAGCCGGGTTGCGGACTGTACGTACTAGTAGTTACAGTCGAGGTGTGGATTCCTTGAAGACGTCTGTTGCAATCGAGTCGAAGCGGACCGGGACGCGTGAGGTTCCCTCCGGACGGCGGGGGAAACGGCCGGGCTGGATGCTCGCCTCCCTGCTGGGCGGGATGTTCCTCGGGAACGTCGACATCGCGGTGGTCAACGTCGCGATCCCGTCAATCCGCGAGGGTCTGCACGCGTCCGGCGGCGCGCTGGAACTCATCGTCTCGGGTTACACACTCGCGTACGCCATGCTGCTGATCACCGGCGCCCGGCTGGGCGAGATCCGTGGCCGGCGGTGGACGTATCTGCTCGGACTCGTCGTCTTCACGCTGTCGTCGCTGGCCTGCGGCCTCGCACCGAACGCCGCCTCCCTGGTGGGTGCGCGCGTCGTGCAGGGAATGGGCGCGGCCCTGATGGTCTCTCAAGTACTGACGGCCATTCAGGTCCAATTCGAGGGCGCCGCACGCAGGCGCGCCCTGGGCGCGTACACCGGCGTCCTCGGTGTCAGCTCCGTCATCGGCCAGGCTCTTGGCGGCGTACTCGTGTCGGCCGACATCCTGGGGACCGGATGGCGGCCCATCTTCCTCATCAACGTCCCGATCGGCGTCGCCCTGCTGGTCGCCTCCCTCGTCTTCCTGCCGGACGACGAGATCGCGCGGCACAAGGGTTTGGACGTGCGCGGTGTGGGACTGCTGTCGCTCGGACTGTTCATGCTCGTGACCCCCCTCGTGCTCGGCCGGGACGAGGGATGGCCCCTGTGGACGTGGCTCTCCCTTGCCGGGACCCTGCCGGTGTTCGCGCTGTTCGTCCAGGTGGAGCGAGGCATCGCGCGGCGCGACGGCGAGCCGCTGATGAACGTCGCCCTGCTCGCCCGCAAGCAGGTCGTCCTCGCGCTCCTCTCCCAAGCGGCCACCCGGGCCGGGTACTTCGCGATCCTGTTCGTCCTCGCGCTCTACCTCCAGCAGGGGCTCGGAAAGAGTGCGGTGTACTCGGGCCTGGTTCCCATCGCGTGGGTGGCGACGTTCGCCCTGGCCGGTCCCCTTCTCGGCCGCATGGGAGTACGGGCCAGGAGGCTCGCGGCGCCGGCCGGAGGCGTGCTGATGGCGGTGGCCTTCGCGGGGGTGTCGGCCGGGTTGCAGGGCACGGTCTGGCTGACCGTTCTCCTCGGCATCGGCGGCATCGGCTACGGCGCCGCGTTCAGCGGGACTCTGGCCCACCTGACCGAATCCGTCGAGGTCCGGTACGCGCCGGACGTGAGCGGCCTGTTCAACACGACGCTCCAGATCGGCGGAACCCTCGGAGTCGCCGTATTCGGCACTCTCTACCTCGACCTCGCGGAACGGAGCGGGTCACCGCAGCACGCGTTCGGCGCCACCAGCGCCGTACTGGCCGCCGTGTCGGCCGTCGCCGCCGTGCTGATCCTGATCGCCGCGAAGGCCGTTCCGGGAAGCGCGCGCTGAGCGCGCAATGCCCCCGGCTCCCTCGTCAACAACCGACCAATATTGAGTAAAAAGGAGTTTGCACAATGGACGTCAATCGTCATCCCGGAGACGTGACCAAGGGTCCCGAAGACCGATTCTCGGGTGATGTCTGGCTGTGGCCGCGCATTGGCGCGACCGCCAACACAGAGGTACGCAATGTGCTGTTCACGCCCGGCTCCCGCAGCGCCTGGCACCGGCACCCCGCGGGCCAGGTATTGCATGTCACCGAAGGCGTGGGAGTGGTGCAGTCCCGGGGTGGCGAACGCCAGGAGATCAGGCCCGGCGACACGGTGGTCTGCCACCCGGGCGAGGAACACTGGCACGGCGCGGCACCGAACTCGTTCATGACGCACTTCGCCGTCACGGACGGGCCCACAGAATGGAAGGAGCACATCACGGACGAGGAATACCGGGGCTGAGACCGCCTGTTGGAGCAGCGGCTCGTCCAGCCGGTGAGCCGGGCGTCGTGACAGGGCCCCCGGGCGAGTGACCCGGGGGCCCCTCCGTCGAAAGGCGCGACTGCGTGGAAGCTCAGGTGTACTCGATATCGCGGGGCAGAGGGCCGTTCACCGACGTCACGAGCGCCTTCGCGGCTCTGCATATGCTGCTGTCCATGAGCATTGAACTGCAGCACCTGCGCGGGTTCTTGGCCTTGGCGGACGAGAAACACTTCACCCGGGCCGCGAAGCGCATGGGTGTGTCCCAGCCAACACTCAGCCGTAACATCCGGCGTCTTGAGGAATTGCTCGGCCGACGTCTGCTGGAACGCACCACACGTCAAGTGGCGCTCACTCCGGCCGGCGAAACGCTGTACGACCAACTCAGCCTCCTCCTGCCGCGTCTGGAGGCCGCGCTGCGTCCCGAATCCGATGACGACTCGTTCCGTCTGGGTTTCGCCTGGGGCTTTCCCGCGGGGTGGCCGCAGGAAGTCATCGCGGGTTTCGAGGAGGAGACCGGACTGTCGGTGCAGGTGCACCGGCACGACGCCACACTCGCGGGGGTGGACCGCGCCGAAGCCGACCTGGCGATCCTGAGGGGACGCATAGAGGCACCCACGATGAACGTGGTCCCCCTGCTGCATGAACGGAGAATCGCGGCGGTATCCATACGATCGGCACTCGCCGAGCGTGAGGAGATCCGCTGGCACGAACTCGCCGAGCAGCATCTTGTATTGAACGAGGTCAGCGGTACGACGTACTTGGCCGATTGGCCCGAGGACCGCCGGCCCGGCGTCTCCGTCGTCTGCCGGAACTTTGACGAGTGGCTGGAAGCCGTCGCCTCGAACAAGGGGGTGGGAGTGGTCCCCGAATTCGTCGGGCGGCAGCACATCCATTCGTTCGTGTCGTTCCTCGCCATTCCGGACGCGCCACGCGTGGCCCTCAACCTGGTCTATCCGAAGCACGGCGGCCACCCCCTGATACCCCGCTTCGTCGCCATGGCGCAGGCCGCTGTCGGCACGCCGGCGGGAGCCGGCCCGGACATGAACTGACGCAGGAGCACGAGCGCCCTGCCTACGGCAGCTCGGACACTCTGTTGACGAGGTCTGCCAACGCGTCCGACAGCGCGACCATCCCGCGGCCGGCGGGCCCTCCCGGCTCTCGCATGTAGAGGTCGCGTCGTATTTCCATCATCAGCGCGCCGACCCTCGTGTCGTGGCCGTAGTACCGCAGAGGTACGTAGGCGCCCGCGAAGGGGGTGTCGAGTCCTGTGCCGCCGAAATCCGAGAACGCCTTCTGGGCCGCGTCGAGCAGTCCGGCGGGGGTGTGGGAGGCATCCGTGCCGATACAGATCGGCGGGCGCGGTCCGTCGCCGTGGAGTTCGTACGGCAACCGCTGCGTCGGGTACGAGTGGACATCGATGATCACGGCGTGCCCGACCGCTTCGAGCCGGTCGGCCACGGCCGCTGTCATCGCCTCCGCGTACGGATGGAAGTAACGGTCGATGAGCGGCTGCCCGTCGATGTCGTGCGGCCTGAGCTGCTCACGGTGCGTGGTCCGTGTGTAAACGGCGCCCATGCCGACCGCGAGCATCTCCTCACGCGCGTCGGGGAAGCGCTCGGGGTCGACGACCAGCCGGGACAGCAGGTTGACGAACCGCCAGGGGGTGACGTCCGAAGCGGCAGCCGCTGCGGCGGCGAGTTCTGCCGTGTGCGCGTCGGTGATGTGATCGAGCTCGGACTCCAGCGCGCGGTCGTCCAGAACGATGCCACCGCGGACGTCCGCGGGTACGGCACGCGAGGAGTGCGGGACGTGGAGGATCACGGGGGACTCGGGTGCCCCGGGCAGGAGCCGGAAAGAGTCCGAACGGTCGCTCATCTGGTCTTCCTCGGTCAGTGGGTCAACAAGCGGGTCGTACGGGCGGGGCAGGCGCGCCTCCCCGCCGTCCGGCGCCCTCCGCCGGGCTTCGGCAGGGGCTTCCGCAGGGCGGATTTCCGGTCGGCTGCGGCCTCGAAGCTGTGAGTCGGCCCATAGGTCCCAGGTCACATACTAAGTGCGGTAGTACGCCCCCGCAGGGCGGCCCAGCGTCCTGGGCGGGGGCCGCCGGCCCCTTTCGGAGCCCATCTACGTAGATGGGCAGTAAAGCCGGTCATTGCCGACATCGCGGACCGCCGCTAACCATGGATCGAGCCCCGGGGAGCTGATCGCTCCCGACCGGTCGAGCGTCACTCGCTCCGGCCGATCGCAGACCTCGTCGCGTAGCACCGCTCCGCTGTCGCAGGTCACCGCGGCTGTCCCTGTTGTCACCGAATGGAGAGTTCCATCCGTATGCCCGCTCAGTCCCTGACCTTCGCTGCCCGTACCGCCAAGATCCGCAAGTTCTCGGTTGCCGGGATGTGCGCCGCCGGAGCCGCGGCAGTCGCCCTGTCCGTCGCCCCGTCCCCCGCGCAGGCGGCCGAGCCGACCGGTGCGTCCGTGGCGGCCAAGGTCTCGGCAGCAGGAGTCTTCGCTCAGGCGGACGCCAGCGCCGCGAAGGCGAAGAAGGCACCTTCCTACCCGGACACGCTGGACGGCTGGATCCGCGAGGCCCTGGACATCATGAAGGACAAGGGCATCCCGGGCAGCTACGAGGGCCTGCACCGCAACATCATCCGTGAGTCCGGCGGCGACCCCAACGCGTCGAACGACTGGGACATCAACGCGCAGAACGGCACCCCGTCGAAGGGTCTGCTGCAGGTGATCCAGCCCACCTTCGACGCCTACCACGTCGCGGGCACCCCGAAGGAGCTGACCGACCCGGTCGCCAACATCACCGCGGCCGCCAACTACGCGGCCGACAGGTACGGCTCGATCGACAACGTCGACTCCGCCTACTGATCGCCGACGACGCGACACGGCAAGACACCGCACCGCACCGCACCGCCGCGTACGGAAGGGGCGTAGTAGCTCGTGCTGCCTGACAGCGGGAACGAAACGCCCGGGCCGGCAGGCCTCCTGCCGGCCGGTGAGGGGCCGGGCAAGGGCGGGCGCCGCAGGGCGCGGCGCATCGCCGCCTGGTCGGCCGCAGGTGTACTGGGGCTGGGCGGAGCGGGTCTCGGGCTCCTCTGGTCGCATCTCGACGGCAACGTCGACGGCGTCGACATCGACGCGGCCCTCGGCCACGACCGTCCGACCGGCTCGCGCGACGGCGCGATGAACATCCTCCTGCTCGGTTCCGACTCACGGGCAGGGACCCACGGCGAGTACGGCCGGGGCGTCGGCGGCGCCCGGTCCGACACCACGATGGTCCTCCACGTGGACAAGTCCCACCACAAGGCCAGCGTGGTCAGCATCCCGCGCGACACCCTGGTGAGCCGCCCCGACTGTCCGGCGCCGGACGGCGGTACCGCGCCGGGCGCTCGTCGGGCGATGTTCAACGAATCGTTCCAGCTGGGCGGTCCGGGCTGCGCCGTGAAGACCGTCGAGAAGATGTCGGGCGTCCGCATGGACCACTACCTCGAAGTGGACTTCAGCGGCTTCAAGAAGCTGATCGACGAACTCGGCGGGGTCGACATCACCACCCGGCAGGCCGTCCACGACGACTCCAGCCACCTCAGCCTCCAGCCCGGCAAGCACACACTCAAGGGCGAGCAGGCCCTCGGGCTGGTGCGGACCCGGCACGGTGTGGGCGACGGCAGTGACCTCAGCCGCATCCAGCTGCAGCAGGCCTTCGTCAGGGCGCTGACCCAACGGGTCAACAGCGTCGGGCTGTTCGGCAACCCGGCCAAGCTCTACGACCTGGCCGACACCGCGACCAAGACGGTCAGCGCCGACTCGGGACTGGCGTCCGCGGACAAGCTGCTCGGCCTGGCCAAGGACCTCAAGGGCATCAGCTCCGACAACATGGACATGGTCACGATGCCGGTCACCTACGATCCGGCGGACCCCGCCCGGGTCGTCCCGCTCGAAAAGGCTTCCCACCAGGTGTGGCAGGCACTGCGGGCCGACCGGCCGATACCGGAGTCCGCGACGGACGGCTCGGTGGGCGACAAGGGCAACTCGCCCGTGACGGCGAGCTCTTGACCGAGGGCGGACCGGAAGTCCCGGTCCGTGCCGCGGACGCGCCCCCGTAACGCTCCCGCGCGCCTGTGGAGCCGCGTAACGGTGCTCCTGACGGGCCGTTGTCACTTCGGAACGGAACGTGACGGCCCGGGGGGTGCGCGTCGATGTGGGCACCGCTGGGGGAGTCGCGTATACAACGGCGTGTCGGGCTCGGCCTGGCCTGCCTGGCGCTGGTCGCGCTGGCCGTGGCCCTGTCGCGCAATCGCGGGGACAGCGATGCCGCTTCGATGTGGATCTCGGCGGTCTCCGCGTTCGTGGCCGTCTGCGCCTTCGCGGTCGACTTCGTGCGCGGGTCGGCGGACACGGACCCCGGGCCGCAGGGTGACCGCCGGCAGCGGGCGGCCGACGCCCTCGCCGAGGCGGTACGGGAGCAGTGGACGGCGGAGGCACAGCTGCGCCGCCTCCAGGACCCGGAGCCGCTGGGCGTCCACTGGTCCCGCGTGGGCCCACCGCTCGCCGACCATCGGCGCAATGTCCGGCAGGGGCAGGGGCAGGGGCAGGGGCAGTGGGAGTGGCAGGGGCGGCTTCTGCCCGCGCCGCGCGACGGAGCCCGGCGCCCCGTCAGGATCGTCGAGGCGTTCACGGCGATTCCGTCCGGCCGGCTGGTCGTGCTGGGCGGACCCGGGGCCGGAAAGACCATTCTCGCCGTGCAGTTCGTGCTGGGGGTGCTCGCCGCCAGGCAGCCGGGCGGTCCCGTTCCCGTGTTCATCTCCCTGGCGAACTGGGATCCCCGGTCCGTCGGCCTGCGCGAGTGGCTGGCCGAGCGGCTGGCCGCCGAATACCGGCCCCTGGCCACGGCCTCCCGTACGGGCACCGGCACCCTGGCCCGTGAACTCGTGGACGCCGGTCTCGTGCTTCCCGTACTCGACGGCCTGGACGAACTGCCCGGGCCCGCGCGGGTCAAGGCTGTTCGGCGGCTCAACTCCGAACTCGGCGAACGGCTGGCCGTCCTGCTCACGTGCCGCAGCGCGGACTGGGAGCAAGCCGTGCGCGACGGCGACGTGCTGACCTCCGCCGAGGTCGTGAGGCTGCGACCGCCGGACTTCAGCGCGGTACGGACCTATCTGGAGCGAACGGCGCCCCCCGGCGCCGACGGCTCCACCCGGTGGACCCCCATCCTGCGCCGGCCTTCCGCGCAGCTGACGGAAGCGCTGCGTACGCCGCTGATGGTCGCTCTGGCCCGCACGGTCTACGGCGACCGGTCGGACGACCCGGCCGAGCTGCTGGACAGCGAGCGGTTCCCCACGGCGGAACGCATCGAGGAGCACCTGCTGGACGCCTTCGTCCCCGCTTCGTTCGGCGACGAACCGGACGACGGGCGGACCGGCGGACCGGGCAGTGGGCCGGGCAGCCACTCCTGGCCACCGGAGGCGGCGCACCGCTGGCTGTGCCACTTCGCTCGCGATCTGGAACGCCGGGGCACCGGGCGGCTCGCCTGGTGGGAGCTGGGCGATGCGATGCCGCGCGTACTGCGGGTCGTGGGGCCCGCGTGCTTCACGCTCCTGGCCACGGTCGCGCTGCTGTCGCCGCTGGTGCGGTACGGCGACCGACTGGCGGCGGACTGGGACACCGGGTTGTCGGTCGTCATGCATCTCACGGGTTTTCTTCTGGGCACCTGCTTCGGTCTTGCCTTCCTGCTGCCTCCCACGGAGCGGTCCCGGCAAGGTCTGCGCCCATTGCTCCGACTGGCGGGCACGGTGATCGCGGCCTTCGCGGTGACCGGCGCGGGCCTCGGGCTGCTCGCTCCACCGATCTTCGGCGTGGCGCTCGGCATGGTGCGTACCCCCGAACTCACCCACCTGCTCAACGGGCTCAACACCGGCGTGCTGTTCCCGCTGATCTTCGCCGTCGCCGGGCTGCCCCGGCGCCCTCTGCCCCTGAGCCTCCCGTGGGCCGGCAGCCCGCGCGCACAGGCGGCCGTGCGCCTCGTGGGCGGCGCGTTCGCGTGCGGCGGCGTGGGACTCTTCGTCTCCTCCCTGGCCGGTGCCGACAGCGACGCCGTGTGGAGGCTGCTCCCGCCCGTCACCTGCCTGGTCGCCGGGCTGTTCCTTTACCGGGCGGGGCTGCGACGTGCGGAACGGCAGGCCGGCGTGCATGGCGCTCACCACAGGGTCCTGAGCCGCTTCGGGACCGGAATGGCGCGCGGTTTCTGTGTCTGTCTGCTCGTGGGGGTGTCCGCGTTCACGGTGATGGGCGCGGTCGTCGGCGCCTTCGCCGCGTACGAACTCGGGGCCGCGAAAGCCCCGGCCGACGGCGAAGTGATCGGCGGCTGGCGCGCGGACACGACGGACGGCGGCCGCGCTCTCACCTCCCTCGGCAGGTACCGGGGCGAATTGCTGTACCGGGAGGGCGTGACGAGGCCGCTCGCGGTACCCGTGGGCGCCGGGTTCGGCCGCTACGGGCAGCCGCACCACCCGTTCTACGAGGTCATCCGCGTCCGGACGGAGAACGGGCAGCCGATGCTCAGGACGGCCGACGGGAGGGCCGCCGACGTTCGGAACGTGGTGTTGGGCATGCCGGGCCGCGCCCAGCTGTGGCTCGCCCGGCGCGATGCCGCGGACATCGTCGCGGATTCCGTGATGCCCCTCGCCGGTATCGGAGTGCTGTTCGGGGTCGTCGGCGGCTGCGCCTCGGGCGTCTACCGGGCTCTGAACATGTCGTCGGACGTGATCCGGTCCACCGGTCCGCGGAGCACCCTGCGGACGGATCGCTCAGCGACCTTCGTCCGCGCCGCGATCGTCTCGGTCGTCGCCGGCGGGGTCTGTCTGGTGCTGATCTCCGCACTCGGCAGGGACGGGTTCCCGGCCACCGTGCACACCCAGCTGTGGCTGCCCCTGGGCACCTCCGCGCTCGCGCTGAGCGCCTGGGGCAGGCTCGGTGTGACCCGGATCTGGCTGGCCGTGACCGGCCGGGCGCCGTGGCGCCTCATGGGCTTCCTCGAAGAGGCTCACCGGCGCGGGGTGCTGCGCCAGTCGGGCGCGCACTACGAGTTCCGGCATCTGCGGCTCCAGCAGCGCCTCGCGGGAGCACGCGACCGTACGGGCGTCCCGCGAGATCCGTCTCTGATCCCATAAGACGACCCCGACGGCGCGCCTCACAGGCACAGCTCATCGAAATCGTGCATATGGTGCATAGTGCCCTGCTTCTGGGCGGTGGGAGGAAAGGAATGAATTCTCTATGACCGCGTGCGAAAAAGGCAGGCCCGGCAAGAAACGGCGGGCCTCGGTTGCTCTGGTACTCCTCATGACGGTATCGGGCATGACAGCCCTGGTGTCATGCAGCACCGACAACGGAGACTCCAGTACTCCTACTTCGTTCAGTCCTCGCCCGACGCCCCCGGACACCTCCTCCTTCACGGGCACACCGCCGTCCGCCCTGGCCTCGGCGGACGCGTCGGTGCGCGCCTCGGCGTCCGCCGCCGCTTCGTCCGCGTCGGCTGCCGCGTCCGCCTTCGAGGCATCGGTCTCCGCCGACGTCGCCCGTGCGAACCAGGCAGCCGCTGACGAGCTGGAGAAGGTGGACGGCGAAGGCAACGCGAAGTCGGACGTCTCGCTCACGGGGAAGCCGCGAGCCGAGACCGGCGGTCTGCTGGCTGTCGTCGTCAACATCACCAACCGTTCCGACCAGCAGGCGTCGTACGCGGTCCAGGTCGACTTCACCGATCCGTCCGGCAAGGTCGTGGAGAGCAGAACCGTCGGAGCGCAGGACCTCGAACCGGGCGAGAGGGCGCAGCCGCTCGCCATCAGCCGGAAACCGGCCGAACTGGACCTGAGGGCGAGGATCGCCAAGGCGCAACGGTACTGACGGGCGCCGGTCAGCCCGCTTCGCGCGGGCCCGGCGCCGCCGGGGTGCCGAGCCACCGGCGCAGCACCCTGCTGACGGCCGGCATGGCCACGTACGTCATGGTCACGCTCAACACAGCCGATATCACCGCCGTGTTGACCAGCAGCGGCAGCGCGGTGGCGAGCGGCGGAACGAACGTGACGTTGGCGATCAGCGAGATCGGATAGACGGCCAGGGATGAACTGATCGCCATCTTCCACCGGGGAGGCGCCGGCTGGACCGATCCCGGCTTGGCGAACCACGTTTCCATTCCCGTCAGCTCCCGGCGGGCGATCTCGGTGTGATGGTGCCCCTCGCAGTGGTCGAACCACGCCGCGCGTTCCGCCGAGTTCTGCCATGTCCGGCACGCGGCGGCGTCGCGAAAGCGGTGGACGAGGAACCAGGGGCTGCCGTCCGCCGACGGCCGGAACAGGCCGTACCCCAGATGTCCCGGGAATCCGGCGGCGGTTTCGAGAATGCCCGCCGCCCACTTCGCGCAGGTGGCCCAAGCAGTACGGCGAGGCCTACGACGACTTCCTTGAAGTCACCACCCTCCTGGACCGACCGGCCGACCGGCCGACGGGCCGGGGCGGTCCGCGTCCTAGTTCTGCTAGGTTTCTGCCTAGTATCCCTAGGTTGCAATCAGCGGGAGGTGGCCGATGGGCCGCGCCGGACTCACGGTCGCCCGGGTGGTGGAGGCCGCGGCCGAGCTCGCGGACGAGGTCGGGTTCGACAACGTCACCGTGTCCGCGCTGGCGCGGCACTTCGGCGTGAAGGACGCGAGTCTGTACTCGCACGTCAAGGGCCTGCGCGACCTGCGCACGCGCGTCGCCGTGCTGGCGGTCGGGGAGTTCGTCGAGCGGATCGCCGACGCCGTCGCCGGGCGGTCCGGCGAGGAAGCGCTGGCCGGGTTCGCGGGGGCGTACCGGGAGTACGCCCTCCGGCATCCGGGGCGGTACGCGGCGACGCAGTTCAAGGCCGATCCTGCCGTCGTCGCCGAGACCCCGGCGTACCGGCGCACCATTGACGTCACGTACGCGATGCTGCGCGCCTACCGGCTCGACGAGCCGGACATCACCGACGCAGTGAGGCTGCTGCGCTCGGCGTTCCACGGCTACTGCACCCTCGAGGCCGCCGGCGGCTTCGGCGCTCCCCGCGACGTACAGACGTCGTGGGACCGGTCCGTCGCCGCGCTGCACTTCCTGCTGGAGAACTGGCCTGCGACGAAGCCGGAGGAGAGCGATGACTGACCCGTACCACGAAGTGTGCGGCACCGGACCCGTGCTGCTGCTGATCCCGGGAGGGGCGGGCGATCCCACGGGCTTCGAGGAGATGACGGCGCGACTCAGCGGGCGGTTCACGGTGGTGACGTACGACCCGCTGGGTCTGTCGCGCGGTCTGCCGGACGGGCCGGTCGGGGACCAGCGGGTGCGGACGTGGAGCGAGAACGCGCACCGCCTGCTCGACGAGCTGCTGCCGGCCGGCGACTCCGCGTACGCCTTCGGGAGCAGCTCGGGCGCCATCACCGCCCTGGACCTGCTGGCCCGGCACCCGGACCGGCTGCGTCGAGTGGTCGCGCACGAGCCGCCGGTCACGGAAGTGCTGCCGGACGCGGCGCGGCACCGCGCGATGTTCGCGGAGGTGTACGACGTCTTCCGTGCCCGCGGCCTCGGGCCCGCGGCGGCCCGGCTGAACGCCGGTCTGACCGACGACTGCTTCCCCGACACGGCGGACGGCCCGGGGCCCGGGGCCGGCGCCGATGTCCACCCGTCGCACGCCACCGGCCCGTCGAGCCCGATGGAGATCTTCGTGGCCCGCGTGCTGCGCCAATTCACCGCGTACGTGCCGGACGTGGCCACGCTCAAGCCCCTGTCGGCCAGGCTGGCCGTCGGCGTCGGACGCGACTCGCGCGGACAGCTGCTGTACCGCACCGCGGCGTCCCTCGCCGGGCAACTCGGCAGCGAACCGGTGGAGTTCCCGGGAGGGCACATCGGCTGTGCCGAGCACCCGGCCGAGTTCGCGGAGCTGCTCGCGGAGACGCTGCTGCAGGCCCCTGCGCCGGGTGGGCGGCCGATCGCACAGTCGTGACGCCGTCGGCAGCGGTCACCCGATCGGCCCAAACGGCTCCGTCCGCCGTGTCCGCGCGCACCAGCGGGTGGAAAAGGTTTCAGTGGACGGAGAGCAGCGGGGAACGGTGGTGACCGGCGCTGCCGACGAACGCCGGTCAAGACGGAGGCGCACATGACGCACGCGAACGGAACACCGCACCTTCGGTGCCTGGTCACCGGTGCCACCGGCTACATCGGTGGCCGGCTCGTCCCCGAACTGCTCGGGGCCGGTCACCAGGTGCGCTGCCTGGCCCGTTCCCCGGGCAAACTGCGCGACCACCCCTGGGCGGACCGCGTCGAAGTGGTGCGCGGCGACGTCACTGACGAGGGTTCGGTACGCGACGCGATGCGGGGCGTCGATGTCGCGTACTACCTGGTCCACGCCCTCGGTACCGGTAAGGATTTCGAACGGACCGACCGCCGGGCCGCCGAGATCTTCGGCGAGCAGGCCCGCGCAGCAGGCGTGCGGCGCATCGTCTACCTCGGCGGGCTGACACCGCGGGACGTGCCGGAACACGAGCTGTCGCCCCATCTGCGCTCGCGCGCCGAAGTGGGCGCGATCCTGCTGGGTTCGGGGGTCCCGACGACCGTACTGCGCGCGGCGGTCATCATCGGTTCAGGCTCCGCCTCTTTCGAGATGCTCCGCTACCTCACCGAGCGCCTTCCGGTCATGGTCACGCCCAGCTGGGTGCGTACCCGCATCCAGCCGATCGCGGTGCGCGACGTCCTGCGCTACCTCGTCGGCAGTGCGGACATGCCCGCCGAGGTGAACCGCGCGTTCGACATCGGCGGCACCGATGTCGTCACGTACCGGGACATGATGCGTAGGTACGCGGCCGTGGCAGGGCTGCCGCGGCGCCTCATCGTCCCCGTGCCGGTCCTGACCCCCGGGCTGTCCAGCCACTGGGTCGGGCTGGTCACACCGGTGCCCCACTCGATCGCCCGTCCGCTGGCCGAATCACTGCGTCACGAAGTCGTCTGCCACGAACACGACATCGCCACGTACGTCCCCGATCCGCCGGGCTCCCCGGTCGGCGTGGACAGGGCGCTCGCTCTGGCGCTCCAGCGGGTCCGGGACGCCCGTGTCGCCACCCGCTGGTCGTCGGCGTCGGTGCCCGGCGCCCCCAGCGACCCGTTGCCCACGGACCCCGACTGGGCCGGCGGCAGCCTCTACACCGACCGGCGTGAGCTGACCGTCGACGCCTCGCCGCAGGACCTGTGGCGGGTGATCGAGGGCGTGGGCGGCGAGAACGGCTGGTACTCCTTCCCCCTCGCGTGGGCCGTGCGCGGCTGGGCGGACCGCCTGGTCGGTGGTGTGGGGCTCAGGCGCGGCCGCCGCGACGCCCACCGGCTGCGGGTGGGCGACTCGCTGGACTTCTGGAGGGTCGAGGAGATCGAGCGCGGCCGGCTGCTCCGGTTGCGGGCCGAGATGAGGTTGCCGGGCCTCGCGTGGCTGGAGATGTACGCCGAACGGGACGAGGCCGGCTGCACCCGCTACCGGCAGCGGGCCCTGTTCCATCCCCACGGCCTGCTCGGGCACGCGTACTGGTGGAGCGTCGCGCCGTTCCACGCCGTCGTCTTCGGCGGCATGGCCCGCAACATCGCGCTGGCCGCGGAGGGCCTGCCGCCCGGGAGGACCGCCGCCCAGGACACCTCGACGTGACCCGGGGCGTCAGCCCACGACCCCGCGCGCGATGCCCAGATCGACCAGGTCCTGGGGCCGCAGGCGCAGCAGGCCGGCGGTTTCCGGGACGCGGTCCGGCGTGCGTTTGAGGATGGCGGCCGCCAACTCCGGCGCGATCACCGAGAAGTAGCTGTCGTGCGTGGCCCAGAGGTTGCCGGGCGCGGCCAGCGCCAGCGCGCCCCCCGAGCCGCCCTCGCCGACGAGGAGACTGGTGAGCGGTACGCGCGCCGTGGCCATCGCGCCGAAGAGGTCCGCGATGGCGGCGCCCGCGCCCGCCCGTTCCGCCGAGGCGTCGTTGGCCGCGCCCGGCGTGTCGATGAGGGTGAGCACGGGGATGCCGAGCCGGCCGGCGAGGCGGACCAGGCGGGCAGCCGTCCGGAAGCCGGCCGGGAGGGTCGCGGTGCCGCACTGGGCGGCGTACGCGATCGAGCGGCCCTCCCGCAGTCCGAAGCCGCAGCGCATGCCCGGGTCCGTGCCGCCGCACCGGTCACCACTGATCTCCTGGACCCGGTCGAAGTACGCGGCAAGGTACGCGTCGGCGCGCGGCCGTTCGGGGGAGCGGGCCCGTGTCACCGCCTCCCAGCCGGTCGGCGTGGCCGGGTGACCCGCGTACGCGGCGAGGGAGCCGGGGGGTTCGGGCGGCCCGGCCCAGGGGGCCGTGGTCAAGTGGCGCAGCCACCGCGCCAGCGCGCCGGGCAGGTCCTCGCGGCGTACGACCGCGTCGATCTGGCCTGCGGCCAACTGCCCTTCGGCGGTGTACGCCCCTGGGTCGGCGTCCGGCGGCCGTACCCTCGATCCGGCGAAGCCGACCTGCGCACCGGGCAGGGCCAGGATCACGTCCGCGCCCGCACCGAGCGTCGCCCACCCGCCCCCTGTCGTGGGGTCGCGCAGGACGGCGACCTGCGGCACTCCGGCGCTCCGCAGCAGAGCGGACTGGTGCGCCACGCGCTGGAGTTGCACCAGCGCGCGCATGCCCTCCTGCATGCGGCTGCCACCGGTGGCGATCAGCGACACGAGCGGAGCGTGGCGCTCGCGGGCCACCGTGTAGGCGGCCTCCAGTCGGTCGCCGGTGGGCTCCCCGAGGGAGCCGCCCAGGAACCCGAACTCGAAGGACACGACGACCACTTCGGTACCGCCCATCGAGCCGGTGCCGCAGACGGCCGACTCGCGTTCACCGGTGCGCTCCTCGGCGCGGGCGAGCGACTGTCCGTATCCCGGCCAGCCGATCGGGCCGTCGACGTCCTCGGACGGTCCCTGAGGCCGCCTCGCGTCGGGCAGTTCGGTGAAGCTTTCCCGGTCCACCACCGCGGCGATCGCTTCGCGCGCCGTCCAGGGGTCAGCCATGCAGGGCCCGCTTCATGATCTTGCCCATGTCGTTGCGCGGCAGCGCGTCCAGCAGCCGCACCACGCGGGGCCGTTTGTGCGGAGACAGCTGCCCTGCCACGTGACTCGCCAACTCCTCGGCGGTGGGCGGGTACCGGCTGTCCGACGGTACGATCCAGGCGACGATCCGCTCGCCGAGATCCGCGTCCGATTCCCCGGTGACCGCCGCCTCCCGCACCCCCGGGTGATCGAGGAGCGCGTTCTCGATCTCGCCGGCGCCGATTTTGTAGCCGCCGCTCTTGATGAGATCGGTGGCCTTGCGGCCGACGATGCGTACATAACCGTCCGGGTCGCGCGTCGCCATGTCCCCGGTGCGGAACCAGTCGCCGTCGAAGGCCGCGGCGGTCGCGTCCGGACGGTTCAGGTACTCGGTGAACAGGTTCGCCCCCCGCACCTGGATCTCGCCGACGCTCTCGCTGTCGTACGCCGTGATCTCCTCGCCCGACTCCTCGACCAGCCGCACCTCCACGCCGTCGAGCGGCACGCCGACCGTGCCGGGCCTGGGCTCACCGTCGGCGCGGACGCTCGTGTTCATCAGGGTCTCGGTCATGCCGTACCGCTCGATGACCCGCCGTCCGGTCGCGGCGGCGATGCGCTCGTGGTCGTGCACCGGCAGCGCGGCGGACCCGGAGACCAGCAGCCGCGCACCGGACAGGGCCTTGGCGAGCGCCGGATCGCCGGGGAGCGCTTCTGCGATGCGGTGGTACATGGTCGGAACGCCGAAGAGCATCGTTCCGTGAGCGGCCAGCTCGTGGGCCACGGCGTCCGTCTCGAAGCGGCCGAGGTGGTGGACGGCGCCGCCACGGCGCAGCGGGCCGAGGATGCCGAGGATCAGTCCGTGTACGTGGAAGAGAGGCAGGGCGTGGACCAGTACGTCGTCCGCGGTCCACTGCCAGGCGTCGGCCAGCGCGTCCAGGCTGGAGGTGATGGCGCGACGCGGCAGCACGGCGCCCTTGGGAGGGCCGGTGGTGCCGGAGGTGTAGACGATCAGGGCGGGGGACTCGGCGGACGGCTCCGGCGGGAGTAGCGCCGGCCCGGTCGCGCGTACGTCGACGTCGATGCGGTCCAGTGCGTCCAGGACCGTCGGAAGCCGGTCCCCGGGGGCGGCCAGTACCAGCGCCGGCCCGCTGTCGGAAAGGATGTGCTCCAGCTCGCGCTCGCCGGTCTTCGGGTTGAGCGGTACGGCCGGCACACCGGCGAGGAGCGCGGCGACCACGGCGACAGCGGTCTCCAGGGTGGGCGTCGCCCAGACCGCGACCCGTCCGGCCCCCTGGAGCCTGCCGGCCGTCGCGCCCGCTGCGGCGGCCAGTTCGGCATGGGTCAGGGAACGGTCGCCGAAGCACAGTGCCTGATGGTCCGAGCCGGCGGCCAGGGCCGGGAAGAGAGGGGACACGCGTCGTACTCCTAGCTGTCGGGGCTGATCTCGGCCGGGACCGCAGTACCTACCCGGGCCCGGCACCGCCAACGCCGGTCCCACGGCACCCGAGACTACGGCGACGGTGATTCTCCGTACACCGTCGGGGCGTGGGTCAGCTCCGCGCGGACCACCGTCGTGTCGGGACGTCGGCGCCGCGCACGCCGACGGCCAGGGCGGCGAAGACGATCAGCGCCAGCAGAGGCGTCGGACACGCCACCGGAGGGGCGGGAGGACGTCCCCGCCCGACGGAGCCGAGGGGCCGAGGAGGCGCCCAACGCCGATGCCTCGGATAAGGTGATTCCGTAGGAAATGCGCCCTCCCGGGTTAGGTCGATGCGTTGGACACATACCAGTCGGCGGGCCAGGTGCCGGGGCAGCCCGCAGGGGTTGTCGGGTACGCGGGCGTGCTCCGCGAGCTGCTTCCGATCGCGCTGTGGCGAGAGGACGCGGACGGGCGCATCGTGGAGTGGTCGCTGGCCGCCCGTGACCTGCTCGGGCATCAGCCCGAGGACGTACTCGGCCGGCTGGCCCTGCCGATCCTGGTCCCCGACGTCAACCTGGAACTGGCCGGCTCGCTGACCCGGCGGGTCCAGGCGGGCGAGACCGTGGTCGGGACCCTGCCCGTGCGCCATCGCGACGGCCACTGCGTGACGATGGAGATGTGGATCGTCCCCGCCGCCGACCCGCGGGGCAGGCCCGGCACCCTGCTGATCGCCGTGGAGACCTCCGAGGTCCTGCACATGCGGGACTCCCTGGCGGCCCTGGAGAGCCTGTTCAGCCAGTCACCCATCGGCCTGGCCACCCTCGGACCCGACCTTCGGTTCCTGCGGGTCAACGACGCACTGGCCCGGATGAACGGTGTCTCCCCGGCCGAGCACCTCGGCAAGCGGCTGACCGAGGTGGTGCCCGGTGTCAATGCCACCGCGCTCGAGGCGATGATGCAGCAGGTCCTGGACCGCGGTACGTCCGTCGTCGACGCCCGCAGGACCGGCCGGACCGCCGCCGCCCCGGACCACGACCGGACCTGGTCCTGCTCCTACGCCCCGCTGCTCGACAACGCGGGCCGCAGACTGGGACTCATCGCCTCGCTGATCGACATCACCGAGGGCCAGCAGGCGCAGATCGAGGCCGAACGGGCCAAGCGCCGCTTCGCCCTGCTCGCCGAGGCCGGCACCCGGATCGGCACCACGCTGGACCTGCGGCAGACTGCCGAGGAGGTGGTGCAGCTGCTCGTGCCGCAGCTCGCCGACTCGGCCGACGTACAGATGCTGGAAGACGTCCTGGAACCGGACGAGGCCGCCGCGTCCACCCACGGCATGGTCCGCAGGCTGGCGGCCTCCTTCCCCGATCCGTCCGCACCCACGGCGAAGCTGACGGCGGGCATGACGCTCCAGATCCCGCTCGGCTCGGTGTACGAGCGGGTCATCGCCGACGGGCGGCCCATGAACCTGTACCAGTCCGACATCCCGGCGCTGATCACCGACCCGCGCGCCGAGCGGCTGCGCGCGTACCTCACCACGCTCGGCTCCGCGCGGCTGATCCCGCTCGTCGCCCGCGGCAAGGTGCTCGGCGCGGTGGTGGTGACGCGCCTGCGCACCCGCGAGCCGTTCGACGAGCAGGACTGCGTACTCGTCGACGAGCTGGTCGCGCGCGCCGCGCTGAACATCGACAACGCGCGCATGTACACCAACCAGCGGGAGGCCGCCCTCACGCTGCGGCGCAGCCTGACGAACAGCGCGCTGCCCGACGTCACGGGCCTCGAACTCACCGGGCGCTACCTCCCCGCCAGCGACCACGACGTCGGCGGCGACTGGTTCGACGTCATCGCGCTGCCGGAGGGGAGAACGGGACTCGTCATCGGGGACGTGATGGGTCACGGGATCCACGCGGCGGCCGTCATGGGTCAGCTGCGCACAGCGGTACGCACGCTCGCCCGGCGCGACATCTCCCCTGCCGAGATGCTCCGCTCGCTCGACGCCGTCGTGTCCGATCTGGGGGAGGACGAGATGGCGACCTGCGTGTACGCCGTCCACAACCCGGCCACCGGCCAGTGCGTGATCGCCAGGGCCGGCCACCCCCCGCCGGCCGTGGCCACCGCCGGCGGGGAGATCACGTTCCTCGACGGCCTGCCGGGCGTCCCGCTGGGGACAGGAGGACTTGACTTCCGGACGCAGCAGGTGCCGCTGCCGCCCGGCAGCCTGCTGGTCCTTTACACCGACGGCCTCATCGAAGCCCGCGACCGGGACCTCGACGAAGGCATGGGCAAGCTCGCACGGGCCCTGGGGCACCGCGAACAGCCGCTGGAGGATCTCTGCGACAGCATCCTCGAACAGCTGCTGCCCCGCCTCGCGCAGGACGACGTGGCAGTGTTGCTGGCGCGCACCCGGCGGACATGAGCCGAGCCTCAGGGGGTGTCGATGTCGATGTCGATGTCGTCGATGTCGAAGAAGCCGAGGAGCTCCTGCGCCGGCTCCCCCGAGGCGCCGGGCAGCGCCTGCTCGGCCCAGATGACCTTGCCCGCCGACGTGTAGCGGGTGCCCCACCGCTGGCTCAGCTGCGCCACCAGGAACAGCCCCCGTCCTCCCTCGTCCGTGGTGGCGGCGTACCGCAGATGGGGTGAGGTGCTGCTCGCGTCGGACACCTCGCAGGTCAGGGTACGGTCGCGCAGCAGCCGCATCCGGACCGGAGCGGATCCGTAGCGGAGGGCGTTGGTGATCAGCTCGCTGAGGATCAGCTCCGTACCGAACGCGAGAGCTGACAGGTCCCATTCGTCCAGCTTCTTCGCGGCGACGGCTCGCATCGCACCGACCGCGCTCGGTTCGAACGGCACCTCCCATTCGGCGACGCGGTCCGGGCCGAGCGTCCGCGTCCGGGCGACGAGCAGAGCCACGTCGTCCCGCGGACGCGCCGGCAGCAGGACGTCGAGAACCGCCCGGCAGCTCTCTTCCGGATGCCGGTCCGGATGGCGGCTCAGGGCGGAGCGCAGCAGCTCCAGCCCCTCGTCGATGTCACGGGTACGGTCCTCGATCAGACCGTCGGTGTAGAGCACGAGCTGGCTGCCCTCGGCCAGGTGCACCTCGGCGGTCTCGAACGGCATCCCGCCCAGCCCCAGCGGCGGTCCGGTCGGCAGCCGAAGGATCTCCACCGTCCCGTCGGGACGGACCACCAGCGGCGGCGGATGTCCCGCCCGTGCCATGACGCAGCGCTGGGACACCGGGTCGTACACGGCGTACAGGCAGGTGGCGCCCAGCATGCCGTCGTCGTCGGCGTCCGCGCCGTCCTCGCCGTTGTGGTCGATGCGCTGAACGAGGTCGTCGAGGCGGGACAGCAGTTCGTCGGGCGGCAGGTCGAGGGACGAGAAGTTGTGGACCGCCGTGCGCAGCCGCCCCATGGTGGCCGCGGCGTGCAGTCCGTGGCCGACCACGTCACCGACGACGAGGGCGACCCGGCTGCCCGACAGCGGGATGACGTCGAACCAGTCGCCGCCCACCCCGGACTGCGCGGGCAGGTAGTAGTGCGCCACCTCGACGGCGCTGTGCTCGGGGAGGCCGCGCGGCAGCAGGCTGCGCTGGAGCGCTACGGCCACCGTGTGCTCGCGGGTGTAACGGCGGGCGTTGTCGATGCTGACCGCGGCCCGCGCGACCAGCTCCTCGGCCAGCGACAGATCGTCGTCGTCGAAGGGCTCCGGCTTCTCCAGCCGCCAGAAGTTGACCAGTCCGAGGACGACGCCCCGCGCCTTGAGGGGCGCTGTGATGAGGGAGTGGATCCCGTAGTCGATGATGCTCTGCGCCACGGGCGGGTCCTGGGCGAACCAGCCCGGTGCGTCCGACAGGTCGGGCACCAGCTCGGCCTGGCCGCTGCCGAGCCCGCGGGCCTGCGGGGTGGACGGCAGGAAGTCGATCAGCTTGCCGCGAGGATAGAGGGGCTGGTCGTCGCGGATGCCGCTGACCGCCGTACGCCGCAGGTCCGCGCCCGTGCCGGTCGGCTCGTCGCCGTGCAGCACCTGGTCGGCCAGATCGACGGTCACGAAGTCCGCGAACCGGGGCACGGCGACGTCCGCCAGCTCCTCGGCCGTCCGCCGCACGTCGAGCGTGGTGCCGATGCCGACCCCCGCGTCGTACAGGAGCTTCAGCCGCCGGCGAGCCGCGTCGGCCCGGCCCGTGAGGACGCGCATCTCGGTGGAGTCGCGGATGGTGACGGCGGCCCCCTCGGGCTGGCCGTGGGGTTTCGTCGGCCGTTGGTTCACCACGAGCAGCCGGTTCCCGGCCGCGAGGACCTCGTCGGTGGCCTCCCGGCCGGACAGCAGAAGGCCGGCTATCTGCTGGTCGAGGTGCGGCAGCTGCCCGACGTGCCGTCCCTCCGCGTCGGCCGGAAGCCCGAGCAGCCGTTTCGCCTCGTCGTTCGCGAGCAGCAGGCGGCCGTCCCCGTCGGTGATCAGGACGCCCTCCCGGACGGCGTGCAGGACCGCGTCGTGGTGTTCGTACATACGGGTCATCTCGAGGGTGCCGAGCCCATGGGTCTGCCGCCGCAGCCGTCTGGCGACCAGTGCCGTGCCGGCCGTGGCCAGGGCCAGGGCGGCCGCGCTGACGCCGAGGATGACCGGGAGCTGCCGCTCGACCACGCCGGAGACGTTCTGCACGGTGAGACCGGCCGATACCAGCGCCACCACCTCGCCGTCGGCGGCCGTCACCGGGACGACGGCCTGGATCTCCTGGCCGAGGGGCCCGTCCACGCTCTCGGTGTGGACCCGTCCGGCCAGAGACGGGTCGATCGTGCCGACGAAGCGCTCGCCGATCAGGTCGGGCTGGGGGTGCGTGTAGCGGATCCCGCTGGTGTCCATCACCACGATGAAGTCGACGCCGGCCTGTTTGCGCGTCTCCTCCGTGAGCGGCTGGAGGATCTCGGACGGGTCCGGGGCCCTCAGCGCCTCGCTGAGTCCGAGCGAGCGGGCGAACGTCTCGGCGACCGCGACCGACCGGTTGCGGGCCTCACGCTCGCCGTCGTGGCGCGACTGGAGCACCAGGGCCAGCACGGCCCCGGCGGCGAGCAGCAGCACGACCGCCACCTGGAGGACGAAGACCTGTCCGGCGACGCTTCGCGGGCCCTTCCTGGTCAGTGACCGCACCGACCCGCCCGGCACGGGGTGAAAAGATCGACCACAGTCTCATTTGTACCCCTGTGCGGGCTCCGGCGGCCAGGTGGTGCACAAGCTGCCTGGTGCACGCAGGTACACGCGGGGCAGGTGAGCCGTGTCTCACCCGGGCCGTGCCGCTTGTCTATGCAACGAGTTGCATAGAAGGATCGGGGCATGGCGCTCGAACACGCGATTCTCGTCTCCCTGCTGGAGAAGCCGGGCTCCGGCTACGAGCTGGCCCGGCGGTTCGAGCGGTCCATCGGGTACTTCTGGAACGCCACCCACCAGCAGATCTACCGCGTCCTCAAGCGGATGGAGAGCGACGGCTGGATCGACGTCCGGGAAGTGCCGCAGCAGGCACGGCCGGACAAGAAGGAGTACTCCGTCGCCGCCGTCGGCCGGGCCGCGCTCTCCGGGTGGCTGCACGAGCCGATCGAACCCGAGAGCGTCCGCCACGACCTGGCCGTGAAGATCCGCGGCGCGGCCTTCGACGACCCGGCCGCGCTCATCGGCGAGGTCGAGCGGCACTACCGGGCACACACCGACCGGCTCGCGCACTACCTGGCGGGGGAGCGGCGTGATTTCGCCGGTTCCGGGGCGCCCGGGGCCCCCGACCCGGGGCGGGAACTCCAGCATGCCGTCCTGCGCGGCGGTATCGCGTACGAGCGGATGATGCTCGCCTGGCTCGACGACGTACTCGCCACCCTCCACCGGCTCGCCGCCGACCGCTGAGGCGGCGCCGGCGAGCAGTCCCGAACCCACCACACCCTCACGACCCCTCAAGCCGGAAAGGCGAACACCCATGGCCGACCCGCTGCTGTTCAACCCGCGCAGCTACGACCCGGTGCACTTCGACTCCGAGACCCGCAGGCTGCTGCGCGCCACCGTCGACTGGTTCGAGGACCGCGGCAAGCGCAGGCTGATCGAGGACTACCGCTCCCGGGCCTGGCTCGCGGACTTCCTCGCGTTCTCCGCCAAGGAAGGGCTGTTCGCCACCTTCCTCACCCCCGCCTCCGCCGCCGAGGGGCAGCCGGACAAGCGCTGGGACACCGCCCGGATCGCCGCCCTCAACGAGATCTTCGGCTTCTACGGGCTCGACTACTGGTACGCCTGGCAGGTCACCGTGCTCGGACTCGGCCCGGTCTGGCAGAGCGACAACGCCGCCGCCCGCGACCGCGCGGCCGAACTCCTCACCCAGGGCGAGGTGTTCGCGTTCGGCCTGTCGGAGAAGTCCCACGGCGCCGACATCTACTCCACCGACATGCTGCTGGAGCCGGACGGTGACGGTGCCGGCGGCTTCCGCGCCACCGGCTCGAAGTACTACATCGGCAACGGCAACGCCGCCGGGCTCGTCTCCGTCTTCGGCCGCCGCACCGATGTCGAGGGCCCGGACGGTTACGTCTTCTTCGCCGCCGACAGCCGCCACCCGGCGTACCACCTCGTGAAGAACGTCGTCGACTCCTCGAAGTACGTCAGCGAGTTCCGTCTCGACGGCTACCCGGTCGGTCCCGACGACGTACTGCACACCGGCCGCGCCGCCTTCGACGCCGCCCTCAACACGGTCAACGTCGGCAAGTTCAACCTCTGCACCGCCTCTATCGGCATCTGCGAGCACGCGATGTACGAGGCCGTCACGCACGCGCACAACCGCATCCTCTACGGCCGCCCCGTCACCGCCTTCCCGCACGTGCGCCGCGAGCTGACCGACGCGTACGTCCGGCTCGTCGGGATGAAGCTGTTCAGCGACCGCGCCGTGGACTACTTCCGCTCTGCCGGTCCTGACGACCGCCGCTACCTCCTCTTCAATCCGATGACGAAGATGAAGGTGACCACGGAGGGCGAGAAGGTCATCGACCTGATGTGGGACGTCATCGCCGCCAAGGGCTTCGAGAAGGACACCTACTTCGCCCAGGCCGCCGTCGAGATCCGGGGGCTGCCGAAGCTGGAGGGGACGGTCCACGTCAACCTGGCGCTGATCCTCAAGTTCATGCGCAACCACCTGCTGGACCCGGCCGGGTACGAGCCCGTGCCGACGCGTCTCGACGCGGCGGACGACGAGTTCCTCTTCCGCCAGGGACCGGCGCGCGGCCTGGGCTCCGTCCGCTTCCACGACTGGCGCACCGCCTACGACGCGTACGCCGCGGTGCCGAACGTGGGGCGCTTCCGGGAGCAGGCGGACGCGCTGTGCGAGTTCGTCGCGACCGCCGCGCCCGACAAGGAGCAGAGCCGCGACCTCGATCTGCTGCTCGCCGTGGGCCAGCTGTTCGCACTGGTCGTGCACGGCCAGTTGATCCTGGAGCAGGCGCGCCTGACCGGCCTGGACGAGGACGTGCTGGACGAGCTGTTCTCCGTCCTCGTACGTGACTTCTCCGCGCACGCCGTCGAGCTGTACGGCAAGGACTCCGCAACCGCCGAGCAGCAGCGCTGGGCGCTGGACGCGGTCCGGCGGCCGGTCGTCGACGAAGCCCGCTCGGGCCGGGTCTGGGACCGCGTGGAGGCGCTGTCCGGGACGTACGAGATGCAGCCCTAGCCGCCCGGCCCGCGCAGAGCGGCGTCGACCGCCCCGGCGATCGCCTCGCAGTAGCGCACGATGCCCGGTGAGCGCACCGGGCAGGGGCGCGGTGTCTTCGTGGTCGGCGCGAGGCAGAAGTGCAGGTGATCGTCGTCCCGGTGCAGGGAGGCGAGTCCGCTCCGGCAGTCGCCGGGGCGGGCCCGCTCGGCGTCGTTGCAGGGCAGCCGCTGCGCCCAGGTGTAGCGGGCGCCCGCCGGGCTCACTTCCCGGCCGGCGTCCGCCACCGCGTCCGGACCGGCGGCTGCCCGGTCCCGGTAGATGCCGTTGACCCGTCGGGCCCGGTCCGGGGAGAAGGCGTCGGGGGCCTGCAGCACCCAGACGATCCGGGGCGGGGGGATGCCCGCCTCGCGCGCCGCCGCCGCGATCTGCCCGGCCAGCGCCTTCGCGTCGGCCGCGTACCGGGTGTAATAGCGCGAGCCGCCGCCCTGGGGGATCGAGTCCATGCAGGGCGTGTACGCCCAGGAGTTGCCCCAGAACTGCAGCACGACAACCTGCGGCCGCTCCGACCTGACCAGGGCGGCCGCCTTGTGCCGCGGCGGTACGAGAGAGTCGCGCGCCGTGTTCTCCAGGTAGTCGCACAACGTCGTACCGGAATACGGCTCGCTGCGTACGGTCGCCCGCCCGTCGGCCGCTATCCGGTCGGCGAGGACCCGCCGGCTCTCCATGGCCAGCGAGTCCCCGAGGTAGAGCACGCGGGACTTCTCCCGCGGCGGCTCCGACGTCGACGGTGCCTCCGGCGCAGCGGACCGCGCCGGAGGCGTGGGGGCCTGCGCACCGGGGACACTCGGCGGGGGAGCGGCAGCGGTGGTGGCGTCCGAGGGATCGGAGCACCCGGTCACCCAGGACAGTGCCAGCGCGGCGAACACCGCGAATCGTCCGCACCTCACGCCTCTCCCCTTCCGCCCGGTGACGAGGCACCACAGTGGACCCGGGAGAGGCAGAGGTCCAGACGGCGTACGCGCCAAAGTGGCCGGATGTCAGCTCGGGTTCGAGGCGTGGGTGAGCGTTTCCCAGGCGACGAAGAGGTTGTTGGAACCTGCCGGACGGCCGCGCTCGGTGAGCGTCCGGGTGTTGGTCATCGCGTACCCCATGCGCTGGTGCAGGGCGTTGAAGCCGACCTCGGTGACAGGGCCGAGGCCGCGGTGCAGGGTGCCGCCGCACAGCCAGCTCGGGGGCGCCTCGCCGAGCTCGTACTTCGCCTGGAACCCGAGGGCGTGGCGCAGGCGTTCCGCCACCTCGGGGTAGAGGTCCTGGCCCTGTATGCGGCTGGTCTCGGCGATGTGCGCGATCGCGGAGAGGCCGTAGCCGGTGTGGGTGAAGTCGCGGCAGGTCTCCTGGGTGAGGCCGTTGACGAACGTGGTCTGGCCCTGCCAGTACCTGACGATCTCGTCGCGCGTGTCGAGGCCGCTGCCCGGCGCCGCCTTCGGCAGTGCGCCGTCGCTGGTGAGGTAGATGTACGCGGGGACGCGGCCGCGGAACTTCGTGACGGCCCTGTCGTACGACGTGCGGTCCTCCAGGAACACGGCGATCCCGATGGCGGCCTCCGTCATGCTGAGTTCCCAGTTGCCGTTGGAGTGGGAGCCGTTGATGACCTCGGGCAGGTAGGCGGTGCGCAGCATGGTCCTGAATCGCTCGATCCGGTCCTGCGGCCAGCCGGTGGCGGTGTAGCGGATGATCTCGGCGGCCTTGGGCCAGGACGAGCCGGCCCAGCCGGTCTGGAGCGGGGCGTTGGAGTTGGTGTGGTCCTTGATGACGCCGGACCAGGCGTCCATGATCTCGATCGACTTCTGGGCGTAGCGGTTGTCCCGGGTGATGTACCAGGCGAGGGAGAGTGTGTACGCCGCTATGGCGTCCTCGCGCTCGTCGGTACACCCGTTGTTGGGGTTGGAGTACGAGCCGCACTCGACGACCGCGCGGGGCTTGGGAGTGCGGGTGAGCGAGGCGTACTTGCTCGCCATCATCTGGTCGAACGCGCCCTTCCAGGGCTGGGCGCCGGCCTTGACCTTGTCGCGGGTGAAGTCCAGCTGCCCGCGGGAGACGGTCACACCGGGGTGGGTGAAGGTGGCCGGGGCCGCTTCGGCCCTCTCGGCGGCGGGGCCGGTCAGGAGGGAGACGAGAAGGGCCGCGAGGAGCGCCGGGACGGCGATCAGGGCGTGGCGGCGTCTGTGCAGGGGCATTGGGGGGAGCCCTTCGAGTTGCGTATGTGAACACTGGTCGTCGTCGTGGACGGGTGTGATGGTGGGTGAACCTAAAGGTCTGAACCAGGCACGTCAAGATGTGACGCCGGACAGCCCGGTGTTCTCATACATGGACTCTGTTTGGCCGAGGGCGGGACGCACCGGCGATGACGGTCAGTGGCCGTGTCGCGGTGGGACCGTGCTGCCGGCCCCCACGTGCGTCTGCTCCCAGCGCGCCGTGCTCGGCCGCCCGGGTCGCCGTCCCCCTCGTGATCGCCGCCCGTCGGTGGCGCGGGACGGCGGGCCTCGTGCTGCCGGGGTGGAGCGCGCGCTGGACAAGCTCAACGCCGTTCCGGCGACGAAGGATCTGGCGTCCCTCAACGAGCAGGTGGACAGCGGGCGCAGGCTCGCCGAGGACGTCGCCGGGAGCTGCCTGGAGTCGAAGCAGCTGATCCCGGCAGAAGGCTGACGCGCGGTGGGGTGTCAGTCGGCTGCGTAGACGTCCAGCCTGCCGCACATCCCGAACCGGCCCCGCGCCGTGGGCGGTTCGGCGCGTACGGCCGCCCGCGCGAGGTAGGCGCAGTCGCCGGCCCCCAGCCGGTCGAGCTGGTCCCCGGTGGCGACCGACGCGGCCCCGGCCCCCTCCCGCCACCGCTCGCGCCAGCCGCCGGTCAGCGGGCCGACCAGGGCCGCCGCCGCGCGGTGGAAGGCGGCGAGCGGCCCCGGATCACCTGCCCCGGCAGCCGCGCGGAGCGCCGCGAAGCCCTCCAGGGCGAGGTCGCGGCGTACTCGTGCCGCGCGCGCCAGTTCTTCCTCGGTGCCGTCGGCGGGCAGCGTCGCCGAGCTCCGGTACGCCGCCGGGTCGGCCAGCAGCGGCGGGGGCAGGGTGAGTACCGCGTCGCCCGCCTCGGGCAGGCCGCGGTTCTGCATGAGTACGACGATGGTCAGGCCGCCGTCATTGACCAGCCGGTGAACGGTGCCGGGCGTGAACCACACCAGCGACCCCCCGGCCAGCGGCGTCTCCCGGAAGCCGGACGCGGTGAGCGTCTGCACCGCGCCCCGGCCGCTCATCACCAAGTACCCCTCGGAGCAGGTGAGATGAACGTGCGGTGTGCCGCCGCGCAGTCCGTCGGCGGCGGGCCAGTCGTACACCCGCAGCAGCGAGACGCCGATCCCGCCGGGCAGTCCTTCGAATCCGAATCCGGAACCGGTCGCCACGGAAGCTCCTTGGTAAGCGCTTTCCCCCATCGCAACCTAGAGGCGTGCCCGGCACCGGTCAAGAACCCCTCCGCCGTTGACGGCCGCTACGCGTCCGCGACCGAGTCGAAGTCCACCTGGCCGCGCGGCACACCCCGCGCGTCCGCGTCGACCGAGCGGCGCAGCGCCTCGTGGAGCTTCGCCGGAGTGAGTACGCCGACGAACTTCGCGCCGTCCACCACCGCCACCCACCCCGCGTCGTGCTGCAGCGTCTCGCTGAACGCCTGCTTGAGCGGTGCTCCGACCGGCACCCACGCCTCCCTGCGCCGGGCCAGGTCGCCGACCGTCCCGCCGCGACGGCCGGCTCCTCGATGGACACCCAGCCGTGCAGCTCGTCCCCGTCGGTGAAGACCACGGCCCACCGGGCGCCGTCGGCGCGCAGCCGGGCCGCCGCGCTCCGCGCGGGCTCGTCCGGGCGGGCGAACATCGGCTGTTCCAGATCGTCGGCGTCGACCTCGGTGACGGACAGCCGCATCAGGCCCCGGTCCGCGCTCCAACCGGATCACGTACGTCACGGTGGAAGGGCCCCGGGCAGCGCGCACACGGGCCGCGACTGTACGAGTCACCCACCAGGGTGTCACCACGCCGTGGAACCGGAACGGATGATTCGCCGCTTATTCTGCGCGCATGACGACCGAGCCGACACAGCCGCCGCTACAGCCCCGGCAGCTTCAGCCGATGCCCTCCGACTGGCAGCGCGCCCTCGCCGTGGTGGCGCATCCGGACGATCTCGAATACGGGTGCGCCGGAGCCGTCGCGGGATGGACCGACGGCGGGCGCGAAGTGACGTATCTGCTCGCCACCCGGGGCGAGGCCGGCATCGACAGCCTGGAGCCGGACAAGTGCGGCCCGCTGCGCGAGCAGGAGCAGCGGGCCAGCGCGGCGATCGTGGGCGTGACGGCGGTCGAGTTCCTGGACTACAAGGACGGTGTGGTCGAGTACGGAACCGGTCTGCGTCGGGACATCGCGGCCGCTATCCGCAAGCACCGCCCGGAACTCGTCATCACCCTCAACCACCGCGACACCTGGGGCGGCGTCGCCTGGAACACGCCCGACCACAGGGCGGTCGGACGCGCCACCCTGGACGCGGCGGGCGACGCCGGGAACCGGTGGATCTTCCCCGAGCTGACCGAGCAGGGGCTCGCTCCCTGGGACGGTGTGCGCTGGGTCGCCGTGGCGGGTTCGTCGACGCCCACCCATGCCGTGGACGCGACGCCCGGGCTGGAGCGGTCCGTGCTGTCGCTGCTCGAACACCGCGCCTACATCGAGGCCTTGACGGACGAGGACCCCGAGACGTACTGCCGCACGTTCCTCAGCCAGAACGCGCAGCGGGCGGCGGACAACTTCGGCGGAAAGCCCGCCGTCACCTTCGAGGTCTTCAGCCGCTGAGCCGGGCAGAGCCGGGCCGAGTTGGGGGAGCCGGCGGGGCCCGGCACTCAGGTTTCGCAGAGCATGCCGGTGC
Organism: Streptomyces sp. NPDC055287; assembly: GCF_053646035.1. Lineage (NCBI taxonomy): Bacteria > Bacillati > Actinomycetota > Actinomycetes > Kitasatosporales > Streptomycetaceae > Streptomyces > Streptomyces sp. NPDC055287. The sequence continues at coordinate 48,255 of NZ_JBSHNE010000025.1, forward strand.
GAAGCTTGGTGAGGATCCGGGTCAGGAGACGGGAGACGTGCATCTGCGAGATGCCCAGCTCGGCGCCGATCTGGGACTGTGTCATCTCCTGGCCGAAGCGCATCTCGATGATGTGGCGCTCCCGGTCGTCGAGCTCGCCCAGCAGCGGCGCCAGAGCGTGCAGGTCCTCGACCGTGTCCATGGCGGGGTCGGCCTCACCGAGGACATCGGCGAAGGTGCGCGACGCACCGGCGCGGCCGTCGTCGCCGGGCTCGCTGGGCATGTCCAGGGAACCGGCGGTGTAGCCGTTGGACGCCACGAGACCTTCCACGATCTCGTCCTCACTGAGCTTCAGGTGCGCGGCGAGTTCCCTGACCGTCGGGTCCCGGTCCAGTCCGGCCGCGAGCTGCTCCCTGGTCCTGGCGAGCTCGACCCGGAGTTCCTGGAGCCGCCGGGGGACGTGGACGGCCCAGGTCGTGTCACGGAAGAACCGCTTGATCTCCCCGACGATGTAGGGGACGGCGAAGGTGGCGAACTCCACCTCGCGGGACAGGTCGAACCGGTCGATGGCCTTGATCAGCCCGATGGTGCCGACCTGGACGATGTCCTCCATCTCGCCGCCGCCGCGATTGCGGAAGCGCCCGGCGGCGAACCGCACCAGCGAGAGGTTCATCTCGATCAGGGTGTTACGGGCGTACTGGTGCTCGGGAGTGCCCTCTTCGAGGACGTGCAGCTGGTCGAAGAACGCCTTGGACAGACTCCGGGCGTCCTTCGGGGCCACCTTCCCCGCGTCCTCGATCCACGGCAGCTCGCCCGCGCCGGGGAATGTTCCGGGCCCCGAGCTCGTCGCGACCCGCGTCCGCGGAACGTCCGAAGTCCGCACCGGCGTTGTCGTCATGTTCCCGCCTCTCTCCTGATCGCTCCGTTTCCTCCGACTTCCCAGGCTTCCTCTTTGTATGTCTCCCCCCGCCGAATGGCGGACGGGAGTGCGTCCTGGGTACGGCTATCCGGCCGAAAGTTGACTGGGCGTCGGCACCGCGCGGAATCGTCTTGATTAGACGTGCGCGCCATTGACAGCCTGTCAGGCCCCTGGAGGATTCTGTGGCGTTGTGATGCGCGATTGCCCACGGTTTTCGCCGGGACCCCTGGAGGACGTGTGACGCTCCGCCTGCGCCCGCTCGCCATGCTCGCCTGCGCTTCCGCTCTCGCCCTTGTGCTCGGTGTCCCGGCTGTCGGCGCGGCTGCCGACCCCCCGGGCGGCAACGGCCGGAGATCCGCCCCTGTCATCACCCCGACACCGCAGGACCTGCGACCGCGCGACGACCGCGCCACCATCACCCCGACGGTGACGCTCGTCGCCGGCGCCAAGGCCGACTCCGCCGCCCTGCAAGCGACCCAGCAGGCGCTCCTGGACGCCGGTGCGAACCAGGTCGTACGCGGCGAAAGCCCGGTCCGGGGCCGGCTGACCGTCTACGTCGGCGGCCCGGGGGAGACTGCGCAGACCGCCGGGGCGCTCATGGCCCTCGGTATCGAAGGCCCCGGCGAGCTCCCTCCCGAGGGGTACGTCCTGGGTATCGGTGAGCGCCGTATCGCGCTCTCCGGCAAGGACACGGCAGGGACGTACTACGCCGCCCAGTCGCTGCGCCGGCTGCTGCCCGAGCGGAAGGGCCCCGGCGCGAAGGTCGCGGGGGCCGAGGTCCGCGACTGGCCCAGTACGACCGTCCGAGGCGTCATCGAAGGGTTCTACGGCATCCCGTGGACCCACGCCGCCCGGCTCGACCAGCTCGACTTCTACGGCGAGCACAAGATGAACATCTACGTCTACTCGCCCAAGGACGACCCGTACCTGCGCGAGAGGTGGCGGGAGCCGTACCCCGCCGCCCAGCTCGCGAAGATGCAGGAGCTCGTCGACCGGGCCCGCGCCCGGCACGTGGAGTTCACCTACGCGCTGTCGCCCGGCCTGAGCGTCTGTTACAGCTCCGAGGCCGACATCAAGGCGCTCACCGACAAGTTCAAGACGGTCTGGGAGCTGGGCATCCGCACCTACGCCGTACCGCTCGACGACATCAGTTACACCCGGTGGAACTGCCAGGCCGACCAGGACAAATGGGGGACGGGCGCGGCCGCCGCCGGCGCCGCCCAGGCGTACCTGCTCAACCGGGTCAACCGGGACTTCATCGCCACGCACCCCGGCGCGGCGCCGCTCCAGATGGTGCCGACGGAGTACTACAACGTCACCCCGTCCCCGTACAAGAAGGCGCTCGCCGAGCAGCTCGACGAGGACGTGGTGGTCGAGTGGACCGGCGTCGGCGTCATCGCGCCGGTGATAACGGTGGCCCAGGCGAAGGCCGCGCGGGACGTCTTCGCGCACCCGATCCTGCTCTGGGACAACTATCCGGTGAACGACTACGTCACCAACCGGCTGCTGCTCGGCCCGTACAACGGACGGCAGAAGGGGATGCCCGCGGAGCTCGGCTCCGGCATCACCGCCAACCCGATGAACCAGTCGTACGCCTCGAAGATCCCGCTGATGACGGTCGCAGACTACGTGTGGAACGACGCGGCCTACGATCCGCGCACCTCGTGGCAGACGGCGATCTCCGAGTACGCCGGCGGCGACGCGAAGACCGAGAAGGCGCTTCGGATCTTCTCCGACGTCAACTACAGCTCCCGCATCAACGCCCAGCAGGCACCCGCCCTCGCCGCCGACGTCGCGCGGTTCTGGGAATCGGGGGGCGTGGCCGCGCTCGACCGTGCGCTGGACGGCCTGCAGAAGTCACCGGACGTACTGCGCGAGCGTCTGGCCGAGCAGGAGTTCATCGACGACAGCGAGCCGTGGCTCGACGCCGCCGAGGCCTGGGGCGTCGCGACGCGCGCGGCGCTGCGTCTGGTGAAGCTCGCCCGTGCCGGGGACGGCGCCGGGGCATGGGAGCAGCGGCAGCGGCTGCCCGGGCTCGTCGCAGCGGCGAGGTCCTTCACGTACACCGACCTGGACGGGCGCAAGATCCCGGTCGTCGTGGGGGAGGGCGTGCTCGACAGGTTCACCGAGGACGCGGCCGCCGAGCACGACCGGCTGCTCGGCGTCACCGGCACCGTCAAGGGCCTCACCAACCTCCCGACGTACCAGGGCAACGTGATCGCGCGGATGCTCGACGGCGAGGACAGCACGTTCTTCTGGAGCAGCCGCGCCACCGCCGCCGGTGACCAGGTGACGGTCGACCTGCGCAAGGAACGCGAGATCGGCGGAATCTCGCTCGCCATGGGCAAGCCGGGCAGCGTGAACGACTACATGCGCCAAGGAGTGCTGGAGTACTCGTCGGACGGCGCTTCCTGGGAACAGCTCACGGCGTTCTCCGGCAAGGCCGTGGTGACGGCGACGGCTCCCGCGGGAACCAAGGCCCGGTACGTGCGGGCGCGGGCCACGGCGGGCCAGACGAACTGGCTCGTCGTCAGGGAGTTCGGTGTCGAGACGAAGGACGCCTCCGTGACCGGCGGACCGCCCGCGGCGGCCGGCAGCAGCCTGCGCGCCGCGGCCGACGGAGACGTGACCAGCGTGTACCGAGCGGCGCGCGCACCCGAGGCCGGCGAAGCGCTCCAGGTGGATCTGGGCGGCGCGCGGGAGGTGCCGTCCGTGACCGTCCTCCGGCCGAAGGGCGGCTCCGCGCAGGCCGCCGTGCAGGTACGCGCGGCCGATGGCGACTGGCGCACGGTCGGCGAGCTCGACGGCGGCTACGGGAAGTTCACCGTGGGCGGCGAGGCGGTATCTGCCGTACGTCTGTTCTGGAACGAGGGCGGGGGTACGCCGCAGATCGCGGAGGTGGTCGTGCGGTAGCGGATTCTCCGCGCAGGCACGGCGCGGTCCCCCGGGGCGAAGACTCCGGGGGCCGCGCCGTGTCCGTCCCGCCGCGCTCCGACCGGTTGTGATCACCGTCACCCGACACCGCTTTTGCACCCCCTTTACTATTGGGGGACAGGGTTTCCGCCCTGCCCAGAACCCAGAACACCCGGACCAAGAAGGAGCTGCAGTCCCGCAATGGGTGAGCCTCCCAGTACGAGCCGTGCCATTTCCGCCCCGTCGAACGGTCGGGCGGAGGTGGCACGGTGACCGAAGTACTCCTTCTGCTCCTGGCTCTCGCGCTCACTCTGGCGTGCGCGTTGTTCGTCGCCGCCGAGTTCTCGCTGACCACGGTCGAGCGGGGCGAACTGGAGCGGGCCGCGCAGGCCGGTGAACGGGGCGCGGCGAGCGCCCTGAAGGCCGCCAAGCGCCTCACCTTCCAGCTCTCGGGCGCCCAGCTCGGCATCACCGTGACCTCGCTGGTCATCGGTATGCTCGCGGAGCCCTCGCTGGCCGTGCTGCTGCGCGGCCCCCTGGAAGCCGCGGGGCTGCCCGCCGGGGCCGTGTCCACCGTCGCGACGCTGCTCGGTGTCGCCGTGTCCACCGTGGTGCTGATGGTGGTCGGCGAGCTCGTCCCGAAGAACTGGGCGATCTCCAGCCCGCTGGCCGTCGCCAGGGTCGTGGCCGGCCCGCAGCGCGCCTTCACCGCCGCCTTCGCCCCCCTGATCCGCCACCTCAACAACACGGCGAACCGCATGGTGCGCCGCTTCGGCCTGGAGCCCGCCGAGGAACTGGCCTCCGCCCGTACGCCGCAGGAACTCGTCGCGCTGGCGCAGCACTCGGCGCGCGAGGGTGCGATCGAGCAGGACTCCGCCGAACTGTTCGTCCGTACCCTGCATCTCGGTGAGCTGACCGCCGAGAACGTCATGACGCCGCGCGTGGACGTCCAGGCCCTCGAGGCCCGCGCCACCGCGGCCGACGCCGCCAACCTCACGCTGGCCACCGGCCTGTCCCGCTTCCCCGTCTACCGCGAGACCCTCGACGAGGTGATCGGCACCGTCCACATCCGCGACGTACTCGCCCTGGACGAGTCGAAGAGGAACCGGACCCCGGTCACGGATCTGGCCACCGAGCCGCTGCTCGTACCCGATTCGCTGCCCGTGGACCGGATGCTCCAGCAACTGCGCGGCAGCCGCACCATGGCCATCGTGATCGACGAGTACGGCGGTACCGCGGGGGTCGCCACCGTCGAGGACATCGTCGAGGAAGTGGTCGGCGAGGTACGCGACGAACACGATCCGCACGAGCGCCCCGGCCTTCAGGCCGGTGACCCGTCGGCGGAGGGCCACGCGGTGTGGGAGGCGGACGGCAGCGTACGCCTGGACCAGCTCCAGGACATCGGCTTCAGCGCGCCGGACGGCCCGTACGAGACGCTGGCGGGTCTCATCGCGACGCGCCTGGAGCGCATTCCGGCGCCCGCCGACCGGCTCGACGTCGGTGACTGGAAGATCGCCGTCCTGGATGTGGAGCACCACCGGGCGGACCGGGTCCGGATCACCGCACCCGCGTCCGTGTCCGTGTCCGTGTCCGTGCCCGCCCCCGCTTCGGCGGCGAAGATCGCGGAGGAAGCCCGATGACCGCCCTCCAGCTCGCCATCGGCGCGCTCACTCTCCTCACCAACGCGTTCTTCGTCGGCGCGGAGTTCGCTCTCATCTCCGTACGGCGCAGTCAGATCGAACCGCAGGCCGTCAAGGGCAGCCGCCGCGCCAGGAGCACCCTGTGGGGCCTTGAGCACCTCTCCGCCGTGATGGCCACCGCCCAGCTCGGCATCACCATCTCCTCGCTGGTGCTGGGTGCGGTCGCCGAACCGGCTGTCGCCCACCTGCTGGAACCGCCGTTCCGGGCCGTCGGTGTGCCGGAGGGGCTGATCCACCCGATCGCGTTCGTGATCGCGCTGACCCTGGCGACGTATCTGCACATGCTCATCGGCGAGATGGTTCCGAAGAACATCGCGCTCGCCGCTCCGGCGCCCACCGCCCTGGCGCTGGCTCCGGCGCTGGTGGCCGTGACCCGAGCCCTGCGGCCGGTCGTCTTCGGCATCAACGCGTTCGCCAATCTCCTGCTGCGGATGCTCGGAGTCGAGCCGAGGAACGAGGTGGCGTCCGTCTTCACCGACGACGAGCTCGCTCGCCTCGTCAAGGACTCCAGTGAGGCCGGCCTGCTGGCGCCGGCCGACGGCGAGCGCCTGCGCGACGCCCTGGAGCTGGGCAGCCGGCCGGTGGGTGAGGTGATGGTGCCGCTCAACAGGATTGTCACGGTCGACCACACCACCACCCCGCAGCAGTTGGAGCGGGCAGCGGCGACCTGGGGATTCTCCCGGCTGCCGGTCACCGGTCCGGGCAACGAGGTACTGGGCTACCTGCACATCAAGGACGCTCTCGGCGTCGTCGAGCGCACCCGGCCGTTCCCGCGCGGCGCGCTGCACCCGGTGATCCGGGTCGAGATCGACACGCCGCTCGACGACACGATGACCGCGATGCGCGCCGCTGGCACGCACCTGGCCGCCGTCACCGGCGGCAAGGGCACCGTCATCGGCTTCGTCACCATGGAGGACGTTCTGGAGGAGCTCGTCGGCCCGGCGGCGGGCGGCGCGGTCCTGGTCCGGGGCGGCCGCCGGGTTTGACAAGGAGCCTTGCTGATCCTGCAATGTCCTCATGGATGAAGAGCAGGATCTCGACGGCGTACTGAACGGCGTGGGTCCGCGCCTGCGCAAGCTCCGTAAGGAGCGCGGAGCCACGCTCGCGGCCCTCTCCCAGGCGACCGGGATCTCGGTGAGCACCTTGTCCCGACTGGAGTCCGGGGGCCGCAAACCGAGCCTGGAACTGCTGCTGCCCATCGCCCGCGCCCACCAGGTGCCGCTCGATGAACTGGTGGGCGCGCCTCCGGTGGGGGACCCGAGGGTGCGGACGAAGCCGATCGAGCGGGGCGGGCAGACGTATCTGCCGCTGACCCGTCAGCCGGGCGGCCTCCAGGCCTTCAAAGTGATCTACCGGCACTCGGGCGAGAACCCCGAGCCGCGTACGCACGAGGGCTATGAGTGGCTGTACGTCCTGTCGGGCAGGCTGCGGGTGGTGCTCGGCCCGCACGATCTGGAGATCGGACCCGGTGAGGCGGTGGAGTTCGACACGCGGGTGCCGCACTGGTTCGGCACCGTGGGGGACGGGCCCGCCGAGTTCCTGAGTCTCTTCGGACCGCAGGGGGAGCGGATGCACGTACGGGCCAGGCCGAAGCCGGGCTGAAGAGGCCTGGCCGGGGCCGGCTAGTGGCGGCGTCGTGGCCGAGATGCCCCGGGACTGTTCCCCTCAAGGCAAGCGACCGCTTAGTATGCGCCGAGCGTGGTACTGCCTACGGTGTTGTGGAGGATCTCGGATGCAGGCATGGCGAGTGCACGAGAACGGCGAGCCCGGCGAGGTGATGCGGCTCGACGAGGTCGAGAAGCCGACCCCCGGCGAGGGGCAGCTCCTGCTGAGGGTGCGCGCCGCGAACATCAACTTTCCCGACGCCCTGCTGTGCCGCGGCCAGTACCAGGTACGGCCGCCGCTGCCCTTCACCCCGGGCGTGGAGATCTGCGGCGAGACCGAGGACGGCCGCCGTGTGATCGCCAACCCGGCGCTGCCGCACGGCGGTTTCGCGGAATACGTCGTCGTGGACGCGGCCGCGGTGCTTCCCGCACCCGAGTCGTTGGACGACGCCGAGGCGGCGGCCCTGCACATCGGATACCAGACAGGCTGGTTCGGCCTGCACCGCCGGGCGCGCATCCGGGCGGGGGAGACCCTGCTGGTGCACGCGGCGGCGGGCGGCGTCGGCAGCGCCGCCGTACAGCTCGGCAAGGCGGCGGGCGCCACTGTCATCGGCGTCGTCGGCGGCCCCGAGAAGGCCCGTATCGCCCGGGAGCTGGGCTGCGACCTGGTCATCGACCGGCGCAGTGAGGACATCGTCGCCAAGGTCAAGGAAGCCACCGGCGGGCGGGGCGCGGACGTCGTCTACGACCCGGTGGGAGGCGACGCGTACGCCAAGTCGGTCAAGTGTGTGGCCTTCGAGGGGCGCGTCGTCGTCGTCGGCTTCGCGAGCGGCTCGATCCCCTCGCCGGCGCTCAATCACGCGCTGGTGAAGAACTACTCGATCGTCGGCCTCCACTGGGGCCTCTACAACACCATGGACCCCGCCGCGATCCTCGCCTGCCACGAGGAGCTGACCGCACTGGCCGCCGAGGGCGCCATCAAGCCGCTGGTCAGCGAGCGCGTCGCCATGAAGGACGCGGCGGACGCCGTCCAGCGCGTCGCCGACGGAACGACCACGGGCCGCGTGGTCGTCGTACCCGAGGGGGTGGCCCGATGACGGACGCGGCGGAAGTACGAAGCCTGACGCGGGAGTTGCTGGCCGCCCACCCGCCGGCCGGCACGGACCGTACGGACTTCCTCAAGGCGCGCTTCGACGCCGGACTCGCCTGGGTGCACTACCCCATGGGCCTCGGCGGCCTCGGCGTGCCCCGCTCCCTCCAGGCCGTCGTGGACACCGAGCTGGCGGCGGCCGGGGCGCCCGACAACGACCCGCGGCGCATCGGCATCGGTCTCGGCATGGCCGCACCGACCATCCTGCGTTTCGGTACGGAGGAGCAGAAGCGGACCCTGCTGCGGCCCCTGTGGGTCGGCGAGGAGGTGTGGTGCCAGCTGTTCAGCGAGCCGGGCGCGGGCTCGGACCTCGCGGCGCTCGGCACGCGCGCGGTGCGTGAGGGTGACGGCTGGGTCGTCGACGGGCAGAAGGTGTGGACCTCCAGTGCCCATGTGGCGCGCTGGGCGATCCTCATCGCCCGTACCGACCCGGATCTGCCCAAGCACCAGGGCATCACCTACTTCGTGTGCGACATGACCGATCCGGGCGTCGAGGTCAGGCCGCTGCGCCAGATCACCGGCGAGGCCGAGTTCAACGAGGTCTTCCTCACCGGCGTACGCATCCCCGACAGCCGGCGCCTCGGCGCGGTCGGCGAGGGCTGGAAGGTCGCGCAGACCACGCTCATGAACGAGCGCGTCTCGATCGGCGGCTCCCGCATCCCGCGCGAGGGCGGCATGATCGGCACGGTCGCGAAGACCTGGCGCGAGCGTCCCGAACTGCGCACCCACGACCTGCACCAGCGCCTGCTGGACCTGTGGGTCGAGGCCGAGGTCGCCCGCCTCGCGGGCGAGCGGCTGCGCCAGCAGCTCGTGGCCGGACAGCCGGGCCCGGAGGGCTCGGGCATGAAGCTGGCCTTCGCCCGCCTCAACCAGGAGATCAGCGGCCTGGAGGTGGAACTGCGCGGTGAGGAAGGGCTGTTGTACGACGACTGGACCATGTGCCGTCCCGAACTCGTCGACTTCACCGGCCGCGACGCCGGCTACCGCTACCTGCGCTCCAAGGGCAACAGCATCGAGGGCGGTACGAGCGAGGTGCTGCTCAACATCGTCGCGGAACGCGTGCTCGGTCTGCCGTCCGAGCCGCGCAGCGACAAGGACATCGCCTGGAAGGACCTCTCCCGATGACAGCACAGACCGCTCAGCCCGATCTGCTGTACTCCGAGGCCGAGGACGACCTGCGCGCGGCCGTACGCTCACTCCTCGCCGACCGCTGCGACGCCGCGGCCGTCCTCACCCGCGCGGAGTCGGACACGCCGTACGACCCCCGGCTGTGGGCCTCGCTGGCCACCGACATGGGCCTGGCCGGGCTCCTCGTGCCCGAGAAGCTCGGCGGTCAGGGCGCCACGCACCGCGAGGCCGCGGTGGTGCTGGAGGAGCTGGGACGCAGCGTCGCCCCCACCCCGTACCTCACCGGCGCGGTCGTCGCCGCCGAGACGCTGCTGGGCTGCGGCACCGAGCACTCCGAGGGTGCAGCGGTCGCGGAACTCCTCGGCGCGCTCGCCGGCGGCCGTACGGTCGTGGTGCTCGCCGTTCCGCTGTCCTCCGCTCCCTCTGCCCAACTGCCGGGCGGGGTAAGGGCGGAGGGCGGCTCTCTCGTCGGGCGTATCACCGGCGTCGCCGACGCGGCCGCCGCCAAGGTCCTGCTCGTACCGGCCGAGGACGGGCTGTACGCGGTGGAGACCGGGGCGCCCGGCGTCACCGTCGAGTCGCTGACGCCGCTCGACCTGACCCGGCCGCTCGCCACCGTCACCCTCGACGGCGCCCGCGGCCGCCGGCTCGCCGGCTCGGCGGCGGCTCCTGTACGGCGCGGCCTGCTCGCCGGGGCCGGGCTGCTCGCCTCGGAGCAACTGGGGCTCGCCGAGTGGTGCCTGGAGGAGGTCGTCCGGTACACGCGCGACCGCAAGCAGTTCAACCGCCCGGTCGGTTCCTTCCAGGCGCTCAAGCACCGCATGGCGCAGCTGTGGCTGGAGGTCGTCTCGGCGCGGGCCGCCGCCCGCAACGCCGCCGACGCCCTGGCCACCGGCAGCGAGGACGCGCCCCTCGCGGTGGCGGTCGCGCAGGCGTACTGCTCGAGGGTCGCCGTGCACGCGGCGGAGGAGTGCGTACAGCTGCACGGCGGCATCGGCATGACCTGGGAACACCCCGCGCATCTGTACCTCAAGCGCGCCAAGGCCGACTCGATCGCGTTGGGCGCGCCCGGCAGGCACACGGAGGCGGTGGCGGAACTCGTCGGGCTGCCGTCGCCCGGCTAGGGCCGCCCGACCTGGCCCGGTAAGGGTCAGTGGATCACGCACCCCTTTACATGCGGTTTAATTGCGACCAGTTCGCAATAACTGTTGATCTTGTTTAGGGGTGTGGAGAGCCATGCTGTCCCGATCGATACGTGGGGCGGCCGCCGCGACGCTGGCCGGAACACTGGCCATCACCGCGGCGGCCTGCTCGAAGCCGGGCGCGAGCGGCGGCGCCGCCGGTCACGGCGCGGGGGATTCCGCGGTCGTCGGCATCGCGTACGAGCCCGAGACGCTCAGCCCGCTCCTCGGGTACGGCAAGGACGGCAACTCCAAGATCTTCGACGGGCTCCTCACCTTCGACGACGAGATGAACCTCCGGCCGGCGCTCGCCTCCGGGCTGCCCGAAGTCTCCGACGACGGCCGCACCTACACGTACACCCTGCGTGAAGGCGTGAAGTTCAGCGACGGCAAGCCCTTCACGTCGAAGGACGTGGTCTTCACCTACAGCACCATCCTCGACAAGAAGACCAACAATGCCTCCAGGACGGAACTCGACGCGGTCGGGGACGTCCGGGCGGAGGGGGACCACAAGGTCGTCTTCACGCTCAAGTACCCGTACGCGCCGTTCGCCGAGCGCACCGTCCTTCCGATCGCTCCCGAGCACGTCGCCGGCCGCCAGGACGTCAACAGCGGCTCCTTCACGACGAAGCCGGTCGGCACCGGACCGTACATCCTCACCGGCTGGTCGAAGGGCGAGAAGCTCAGCTTCAAGGCCAACCCCGGTTACTGGGGCGGCGCGCCCAAGGTGAAGAGGTTCACCATGGCGGTCATCAAGGACGACGACGTGCGCGCCACGCGCCTGCGCACCGGCGACCTCGACGGCGCCATCCTGCCGCCCAACCTCGCCAAGACCTTCAAGGACGACAACGACAGGACGACGTACGCCGCCAGGTCCTTCGACTACCGCACCGTCACCCTGCCGACGCACAACAAGGTCGCGGGCGACACGGATGTACGGCGGGCCCTCGATGTCGCCGTCGACCGCCGGGCCATGGTCGACAAGATCCTCGAAGGCGCGGGCAAGCCGGCCTACGGTCCGGTGCCGACGGACAGCCCCTGGTTCGCCAAGGGCACCGAGCGCACGCACGACGTCGCCAGGGCGAAGAAGATCCTGGACGAGGCGGGCTGGAAGTCCGGCGCCGACGGCATCCGGGTCAAGAACGGCGTACGAGCGCAGTTCCCGCTCTGGTACCTCTCCGGCGACAAGCTCCGCCAGGACCACGCCCTCGCCTACGCGTCCGACGCGAAGAAGGCCGGCATCGACATCAAGACCCAGGCCGGCACCTGGGAGGTCATCATGCCGCGCATGAAGCACGACGCCGTGCTCGCGGGCGGCGGCGCTCCCGGCGACCCCGACTTCGACCAGTACACACTGCTCCAGTCGTCCCTCGCGGGCGACGCCTTCAACAACATGGCCTGGTACGACAATCCGGCCGTCGACAAGGCGCTCAAGGAAGGCCGCGAGAGCGGCGAGAAGGCCGACCGCAGGGCCGCGTACGACACCATCCAGCGCGAGCTCGCGAAGAACCCCGGCTACACCTTCCTCACCCACATCGACCACCTGTACGTCGTCGACGACGAGTGGTCCGGGCTGACGACGCAGACCGAGCCGCACGACCACGGCCTGGCATCCGGCCCGTGGTGGAACGTCGAGGACTGGACGCCGAAGAAGTGACACAGCCCCACCCGAGCCGGAAGCTTCCCTGGGGGCCGATGGCGAGGATGGCGGGGCGGCGGACCCTGTTCGCCGCCCCCGTCCTGCTGGTGGTGACCTTCGGCGTGTTCGCCGTCGCCGCCGCCTCGCCCTTCGACCCCGTCAAGGCCTACGCGGGCACCGCGGGCCTCACCGCCTCGCAGGAGAACCTCGACCAGCTCCGCGCCAACCTCGGCGTCGACCAGCCGCTCGTCGAACGCTGGTGGCACTGGCTGACTTCCGCTCTCACCGGTGACCTCGGCGACTCCAGTGTGATGCGCCAGCCGGTGACCGACGTCATCGCCGAACGCCTCGGCTGGTCCGTGCTGCTCGCCGTCACCGCGTTCCTCGTCGCGATCCTGCTCGGTACGTCGCTGGGTGTCCTGGCCGCGCGCCGCCAGGGCGGCTGGCTGGACCGGACCGTCACCTCGGCTGCGTACACCCTGGAAGCGGCGCCCGCCTTCTGGCTGGGCCTGCTCGCCATGTGGTTCTTCGCGCTGGAGCTGGGCGTGCTGCCCGCGGGCGGTCTGACCGACACCGACAGCGATGTGGTGACGTTCGGGCAGGTCGCCGCACACGTGGTGCTGCCGGCGGCCGTTCTCGGCGTATCGCAGCTTCCCTGGTTCCTCCTCTACGTGCGCCAGGGCGTCGCCGACGCGCTGGAAGAGGACCCCGTACGGGGTGCACGCGCGCGTGGGCTCAACGAACGCACCGTGCTCCTCGGCCACGCCCTGCGCTCCGGGATGCTGCCGACACTCACGCTCATCGGCTCGCGCGTGCCCGAACTCATCACCGGTGCGCTGCTCGTCGAGACGGTCTTCAGCTGGCCGGGCATCGCGGCGGCGACGGTACAGGCGGCGACGTCGGTGGACTTCCCCCTGCTGGCGGCTCTCACGGTCCTCGCCACGGCCGCGGTCCTCGTCGGGAACCTCCTCTCCGACCTGCTGTACGGACTCGCCGACCCCAGGGTGGGCTTCGATGGCTGAATTCGCCTCCGAGGCCCACGTGTGGCGCTCGCACGGGCGCACCCGTCGCTCGACGCGCACGGTACGCGTCCGCACCTCGGCTGTCGTCGTCGCGGCGGTGGTGCTCGCGGTTCTCGTCGTACCGCCGCTGGCCGGCCTCGACCAGCAGGCCGTCGACTTGTCGATGAAGCTCCGGCCGCCGTCCCTGGCGCACCCCTTCGGTACGGACGACGTCGGGCGCGACCTGCTGCTGCGCTGCGTGTACGGGCTGCGCGTCTCCCTCATGGTCGGGCTCGTGGCGGCGCTCGTCGCCACGTTCATCGGTACGGCGGTGGGGGCGGCGGCAGCGGCGTTCGGCGGCTGGACGGACCGGATGGTGATGCGGCTCGTGGACACGTTCTCGTCCGTACCGCATCTGCTGCTCGGCATCTTCATCGTCGCGATGTTCCGGCCGGGAGTGTGGCCGGTGATCGTGTCGGTGGCGCTGACCCACTGGCTGTCCACCGCCCGCATCGTGCGCTCCGAGGTGCTGTCGCTGCGCTCGCGCCCGTACATCGACGCGGCGGTCTCGGGCGGCGCGTCGCGGTGGCGGGTCGCCGTACGGCACCTGCTGCCCGGAGTGCTGCCCCAGGCGGGGCTCGCCGCCGTACTGATGATTCCGCACGCGATGTGGCACGAGTCGGCGCTCTCGTTCCTGGGCCTCGGCCTGCCGACGCACCAGGCGAGCCTGGGCAACCTGGTCCAGTCGGCGCGCAGTTCGCTGCTCGCCGGTGACTGGTGGCCCACTCTCTTCCCGGGCCTCCTCCTGATCGTCCCCACCCTCGCCATCGCCGGCCTCGCGGGCGCCTGGCGGGAACGGATCAACCCGCGCCGCCGATCGGAGCTGATGCTGTGACGACGCCCAGGAACACCGGCCCGGCTCCCTCGGCCACCGATCCGGCCGCCGCCGCGCCGGCCCGTACCGCGGTCTGCGCGCCTGCCACGGAAGCGGCCGTAACGGTCGCTCCGGCGCCGCACGAGAACGCGTCCCGTGCCGGCGGTTCCCCGGAACGGGCAACCGGCCCGCACGGCGCGGGAGCGGCTTCGGGGCGTTCCCGTGTCGCGTCCGAGTCCGTTCCCGGGAACACGCGCAACGCGGCGGACGGAGCTGCCCGTTCCGTGCGCAAAGGCGCGTCCGGGACGCCCCTGTTGTCCGTGCGGGGGCTGTCCGTACGGTTCCGGATGCGCGGCGGGCGGCACATCGCCGCCGTCGCCGACGCGAGCTTCGACCTGGCTGCGGGGGAGTGCCTCGCGCTCGTCGGCGAGAGCGGGTGCGGCAAGTCCGTGCTCGCCTCGGCGCTGCTGGGGCTGCTCCCGGGCAACGCCCAGACCGCTGGTTCCGCGCTCCTGGGTGACGTCGATCTGCTCACCGCCGACGAACGCACGCTGGCGCGTACGGTGCGGGGACGCCGTATCGGACTCGTACCGCAGAGTCCCGCCGCGCACCTCACGCCCGTACGGACCGTCGGAGCGCAGCTCGAAGAGACGCTGCGCGAGCTGACCGGTGCGCGCAAGCACGACGTGCGCGAGGCGGCCCGCGAGGCGGCCGGGCGGGCGGCGTTCCCGGTGGACCATCTCGACCGCTACCCGCACGAGCTGTCCGGCGGACTCGCCCAGCGCGCCGCGACCGCCCTCGCCCTCGTCGGCGACGCGCCGTTGCTGCTCGCGGACGAGCCGACCACCGGCCTCGACCGCGACCTCGTCGACCGCACCGTCGACGAACTGCGCCGGCACGTCGACGACGGCCACGCCCTCCTGGTGATCACCCACGACCTCGCGGCAGCCGAGCGCATCGCCGACCGTGTCGCGGTGATGTACGCCGGACGGATCGTCGAACTCACCGACGCGACACGTTTCTTCGGGAGGACCGGCCCCCGGCACCCGTACGCCCGCGGGCTGCTCGACGCCCTTCCCGAGCGCGCTTTCACGCCGGTTCCCGGCATGCCGCCCGAGCTCGGCGACCTGCCCCCCGGATGCGCCTTCGCCGCCCGCTGCACCTACGCCACGGAGACCTGCGCCCTGCGGCCCGAGTTGACGGACGGCGTCGCATGCCACCACCCGACGGCCGAAGGGCATACCCGTGCTTGAACTCGACGCGATCACCGCCGGCTACGAACGCGGGAAGCCCGTCGTGCGGAACGCGCACCTCACCGTCGCACCCGGCGAATCGGTCGGCCTCCTCGGGCCGAGCGGCTGCGGCAAGTCGACGCTCGCCAAGGTCGCCGCCCTGCTGCACCGCCCCGACGCCGGCACCGTCACCCTCGACGGCCGCGCCGTCACCGGCTGGCGCCACCGCGCCCCGCGCGAACAGCGCACCGCGATCGGCGTGGTCTTCCAGCAGCCCCGGCTGTCCGCCGATCCCCGGCTGCGCCTGCGCGACCTCATCGCGGAACCGCTGCGCGCCACCGGACGGCGCGACGAGCCGGCAGCCACCGTGGGCGAGCTGTCCCGGACCGTGGGGCTCGGCGAAGACCTCCTCGGCCGGCGACCGCACGAAGTGAGCGACGGTCAGCTGCAACGCGCCTGCCTGGCCCGGGCGCTGGTGCTGCGACCGCGCTGGCTGGTGTGCGACGAGATGACGGCGATGCTGGACGCGTCGACGACGGCGGCCCTGGTCGCGGTGGTCGAGGAGTACCGGCGCGAGCACGGCGCGGGCCTGCTGGCCGTCGGCCACGACCGCGTCCTCCTGGAGCGCTGGTGCGACCGTACGGTCCGCTGGGAGGACATCGCGGCCGTTTGAGCCCTCGAGGCGACCCCCTGGGCGCCCCGCCGACGTCTCGGCCGCCCCTGTCGCCGGCGGTCCTGAACCACCGGCGACAGGTGGCCGAACTCTTGTCGTGGCCCTGCCCATTGGGCCGGTACGGAGCGGATACTCGCCGGAGTCCCGAACACCCCGTACGCATCCGGAGGCACCATGGCCGTCGCCGCGCCCACCCGCCGCAGAGTCGTCACCACCCTGGCCGCCGCCCTCGCGGGAGCCGCCGCCGTTCCCGCGCACGCCCACGCCGCCGGGCGCGATTCCGGCCCGCAGTCCGGCCGCAGGCCGCTGCGCCGCGCCCACGCGCACAACGACTACGAGCACGAGCGCCCCCTCCACGACGCCCTCTCGCACGGCTTCACGAGCGTCGAGGCGGACATCTTCCTCGTCGGCGGACAGCTCCTCGTCGCGCACGACCCGGTCGACCTCGATCCCTCCCGCACTCTCGAATCGCTCTACCTGGGCCCGCTCGCGGCGAGGGTCGGGGCCAACCACGGGTGTGTGTACCGCGGACACCACCGCCCCGTGCAACTGCTCATCGACATCAAGAACGACGGAGCGGCCGCCTATCTCGAACTGCACCGCCAACTGCGCCGCCACCGCCGGATGCTGAGCACGTACGCGCACGGCCACGTCCGCCCCGGGGCGGTGACCCCCGTCATCTCCGGCGACCGCGCCGCCCGCGTCCCCATGGAGGCGCAGCGGGTGCGCCACGCCTTCTACGACGGGCGCCTCGACGACCTCGCCGCCGCGGACCCGGCGCCCGCCTCCTTCATCCCGCTGATCAGCAGCAACTGGACGCACAGCTTCACCTGGCAGGGCGTCGGGCCGTTCCCGGCGGCCGAACGAGCGAAGCTGCACGACCTCGTCCGCGCCGCCCACCGGAGCGGCCGGCGGGTCCGTTTCTGGGCCACACCCGACCTGCCGGGACCGGCGCGCGACGCCGTCTGGGCCGAGCTGCTCGCCGCGGACGTGGACCACATCAACACCGACGACCTCGTCGGTCTGGAGCGCTTCCTCCGTACGCACGACGCGTAACCGGACATCCCCTCGGTCATCACAACCAGTCAACACCCGTACGGCGGACACGTCTTCCGCCCGTACGGGCCCTCCGTTACGCCAGACTGACGGCCGAATGCCGCTATTCAGGCGCGGCGGAGGAGGTTGACCATGGCCATTTCGATCTCGTTGGTGCTGCTCCTGCTGATTCTCGCGGTGATCTTCCTGCGTAACGGAGGACTGAAGGTCTCGCACGCGCTGGTCTGCGCCCTGCTCGGATTCTTCCTGGCCGGTACGAGCATGGGGCCGACCATCCAGAACGGCATCGCCGCCACCGCCGACGTGGTCGGCGGCCTCAGGCCATGACCACCGCGTCCGCGCGCCGCGACATTGCGCGCGCATGGCAGGGCGATGAAACGGTGTGGGATTCCATGGACACTTCAAGGGGTCGGCTCTAGCGTCGGGCGGCGGCGCGACCCCCATTCAAGGAGCCCGATGTCCCGGTCCTGCAGAGCGCACGCCCGTGTCCTGGCCCTCGCCCTCGCCCTCGTCGTCCCGGCGGTCCTGCCCGCCGGCGTCGTCCGCGCCGAGGAGATACCCAAGGCGCCCGGCCACCGGCTCGTCAGCGCGTACGAGGGCGAGCCGGCCACCGCCCAGCCGGTTCCCGGCGACGCGCCCCCTCAGCACCCGTTCCTCGCCCCCAACGGCCGCAGCGGCATGCACGCTGACGCGGCGGGCAGCGGCACCCACCCGTACTCCGGCCCGCTGGGACGCGACCCGCAGGTCACCAGCGAGAAGATCGCGGCGCTGGGCGGCGAGTGCGCGACCGCCACCTTCGACGCCGCGGGCCGCCTGATCACCGTCTGCGGCACCTTCCAGGGCTTCCGGCTCAAACTGCTGCACCCGCGCACCCTCGCCACCCTCGCCGAGTACCGGCTGCCGCAGCGCTCGTCGACCGTGGAGGCCGTCACCCGGCTCGACTTCGAGAAGATCTTCAAGGACACGTCCGGCGGTGCCTACTTCTACCTCGACAACCAGGACAGCGTGGTACTCGCCGACTCGCGCCAGCACATTCTGCGGATCGCGCACGAGCGTGCGGCGGACGGCAGTTGGCGCTTTGTCGTCGAGGACGACTGGGACCTCACCGCTCATGTCCCGCACGACTGCGTGACGTGGACGAACCTCTACCCCAGCGGCACGTGCGACCCCGTCACCTCCGTGATGCCCGACTGGCAGGGCCGCATCTGGTGGGTGACCCGGCTCGGCCGCGTCGGCACGGTGGACCCCGGGACGTCCCGTATCCGCGCCGTCCGGCTCGAAGGGGAGGAGATCCAGAACTCCTTCTCGGTCGCCGAGGACGGCGTCTCGATCGTCTCGGACCACGCCCTCTACAGCTTCCGCACCGACGCCGACGGCACACCCCGGGTGCGGTGGCGCCAGACGTACGACCGGGGAACGGGCACCAAGCCCGGCTCCGTCAACCAGGGATCGGGCACCACCCCCGACCTGTTCGGCGACGGCTACGTGGCGATCACCGACAACGCCGACGAACGGATGAACGTCCTCGTCTACCGGCGCGCCGCTGACGTTCCCGCGAACGACCGGCTGGTCTGCAAAATACCGGTCTTCGCCGCCGGAAGGTCCACCACGGACAACTCCCTCATCAGCTGGGGCAACAGCCTCGTCGTCGAGAACAACTACGGCTACGAGAACCCGTCGTCGCTGCTGCTCGGACGCAGCGTCATCGGCGGCGCCACCCGCATCGACGTACGCGAGAACGGCAGTGGCTGCGACACCGTCTGGGAGAGCGACGTACGGTCGCCGTCCACCGTCCCCAAGCTCTCCACCGCCAACGGACTGCTCTACTTCTACGCGAAGGAGCCGAACAGGCTCGGTATCGACGCCTGGTACCTGACGGCCGTCGACTTCCGTACCGGCAAGATCCGCTGGAGGCAGCTCACCGGCACGGGCCCGGCGTACGACAACAACTGGGCGCCGGTCACCATCGGCCCGGACGGCACCGCGTACACCGGCGTCTTCAACGGCATCGTGGCGGTGCGCGACCGGGACTGACCGGGCATCCTGCCCCTGCCCTACGGGAAGTCCGGCGGCGGCTGGCCGTCCGGCATCGGCTGCTCCGTCCAGATGACCTTGCCGTCCGCGGTGTACCGGGTTCCCCAGCGGTCGGCGAACTGCGCGACGAGGAACAGGCCCCGGCCGCCCTCGTCCGTGTTCGCCGCCTGCCGCAGGTGCGGAGAGGTGCTGCTGCCGTCCGAGACCTCGCAGATCAGGCTGCGATCACGAATGATCCGTACGCGGATGGGACCCGCCGCGTAACGGATGGCGTTGGTGACCAGCTCGCTGAGAATCAGCTCGGTGGTGAACGCCTCCTCCACCAGATCCCACTCGGCCAGCTTGCGGGTGACAGCCGCCCGTACCTCGGCCACGGCCGACGGGTCGGGCGGCACGTCCCAGTCGGCCACCCGGCTGGAGTCGAGGACCCGCGTACGGCTGACGAGCAGCGCGATGTCGTCGCGCTGGCGCACGGGCAGCAGGGCGCCGAGCACCTCCTCGCAAATCTCTTCCGGCGTCCGGCCGGCGTGCTCGCCCAGCGTGCGGCGCAGGAGCGCCAGCCCCTCGTCGATGTCCCGGTCCCGGTCCTCGACGAGCCCGTCGGTGTACAGGACCAGACGGCTGTTCTCCGGCAACCGCATGTCCAGCGTTTCGAAGGGCAGCCCGCCGAGCCCGAGGGGAGGTCCGCCGGGGACATCGGCGAAGACCGTTGTGCCGTCCGGATGGACGATCGCCGGCTGGAGGTGGCCGGCCCGCGCCATCGTGCAGTGCCCGGTCACCGGATCGTAGATCGCGTACAGACAGGTGGCTCCGGTGACGCCCGCGTCCGCGTTGTCGCCGGTCTCGTCCTGGTCGATGCGGGCGACCAGCTCGTCGAGGTGCCACAGGAGCTCGTCGGGAGGCAGGTCCAGGGTGGAGAAGTTGTGTACCGCGGTGCGCAGCCGGCCCATCGTGGCGGCGGCGTGGAGCCCGTGGCCGACGACGTCGCCCACGACGAGCGCCACGCGGGCCCCCGGGAGCGGGATGATGTCGAACCAGTCCCCGCCGACGCCCCCGAGGCCGCCGAGTCCGGCCTGGGCGGGCAGATACCGGTAGGCGACGTCGACGGCGTTCTGCTCCGGTAGGCCGCGGGGCAGCAGGCTGCGCTGGAGCGTCACCGCCATGGTGTGCTCGCGCGTGTAGCGGCGGGCGTTGTCGACGCTCACCGCGGCGCGGGCGACCAGTTCCTCGGCGACGGAGAGATCCTCCTCCTCGAAGGGCTCCGGCTTCTCCGAGCGCCAGAAGATCGCCAGGCCCAGAATGACGCCTCGGGCGCGCAGCGGTACCGCGATCATCGAGTGGATGCCGTGCTCGACGAGTTGTCGGGCGCGTTCCGGATCCTGCTCCTGCCAGCCGGCGAACTGCGCCAGATGCGCCTGGAGGACCGCCTCGCCCTTGCCGAGGCTGAACCCGACCGGGGTGGACGGCACAAAGCGGATCGTCTTGCCGAGGGGGTAGAGCGATGTGCCTTGTTGGATACCGCTGAAGGCGACCCGGCGCAGGTCCACGCCCGGTCCCGTGCTTGTGCCCGTGGCGGTCGGCTCCTCACTGCGCAGTACGGCCTCCACCAGATCGACGGTGGCGTAGTCGGCGAAACGGCCCACCGCGAACTCCGTCAGCTCTTCGCACGTGCGCACCACGTCCAGAGTGGTGCCGATCTCCGTACCGGCGTCGTACAGCAGCTTCAGGCGCCCCCGCGCCACATCGGCCCGTCCGGTGAGGGCCTGGAGCTCGGTGGTGTCCCGCAGCGTCGCGACGCTGCCGGCCGGCCCGCCGTGCTGGTCCGTGGTCCGCTGGTTGACGGCGAGCAGGCGGTCTCCGACCGGAAGGACCTCGTCCGTGACGTTCCGGCCCGAGGCCAGCAGCCCGGCGGTCTCCGGATCGAGCCCCAGGTCGAAGACGTGGAGCCCCTCCACCTCGTTCGGCAGCCCGAGCAGCCGGCGCGCCTCGTCGTTGGCGAGCAGCAGCCGGCCGTCGCCCCCGACGATGAGCACGCCCTCCCGTACGGCGTGCAGGACCGCGTCGTGATGCTCGTACATCCGGGTCATCTCGGCAGGGCCCAGGCCGCGCGTCTGGCGGCGCAGTCGTCTGCTCACCAGGGCCGTGCCGCCCGTGGCGAGGAGCAGCACCGCCGCCGCGGCCCCGAACAGCAGGGGGATCTGCTCCTCGACGACACCGCTGACCTTCTCGATGGTGATGCCGGCGGACACCACCCCGATGACCGAGCCGTCGCGGGCGGTGACGGGCACCTGGGCCTGCACGAGCGGGCCGATGGTCCCGGTGATCTTCTCGGTCACGACCTGGCCGGACAGCGCCGGTTCGAGGTTCCCGACGAACTTCTTCCCGATCCGGTCGGGCAGGGGGTGCGTATAGCGAATCCCGTCCCGGTCGAGTACGACGATGAAGTCGACCCCCGAGCGTTGACGGGCCTGCTCGGCCGGCGCTTGCAGTTCCGCGGTCGGGTCTGGACTCTTCAGGGCCGCCTCGACACCGGGTGAACTGGCGAAGGTCTCGGCCACGGCGACCGATCGGTTGCGGGCCTCTCGTTCGCTGTCGCTCCGGGACTGCAGCACGAGTACGGCCATGGCGCTGGCGACGAGCAGCACGACGATTGCCACCTGCAGGAGAAAGACCTGACCAGCGACAGTTCGCATCCGCAAAACCGAGCGCGGGCGGCCGTTGCGTCCGGCCATGACCTCTTTCTACACCTCCCGCATACGCCGGGCGAGCCGCGAGCCGCGAGTCGCGGACGCGGTGGCTGCTGGGCGAGCCGTTCAGGGCTCACATTCAATCGCGTGAGGCGTGCGGGGGACAGATGCCGGTCGAGCCTGTTCGGATCTCACCTTCGTTCTCCCCCGGGCTCCGGACCGGCCGGCACCTGTCGAACGCGGACGGGCGACCCTCGGAAGAAGTCGCGGGGGCGAGTGAACCTGGTCGCTCCTTTTTCCGTCTGAGAGAAGCAGGGACGATATGCGGGCAGCAGAATGGAAGTCGCCATTGGTGGAATTGTGCTCCCTTTCTTTGACGTGCTCACACAGATGCTTCTAATGTGAGCCGGCGTCATAACACCACGCCTACGCAGGCTTATTGACGGGGCTGCCGGCTCCTCCATAAGTCCCTGTGGGCTGCCGTGGTGTCATTTCACCGAATCGGAGACACCCCCCATGCGAATTCCATTCTCCCGCCATCGCTCCCGGCAGCTGACCGTCGCCGGTGTGGCGGCGGGCGCGGCCCTCGGCCTTTTCATATCGACCGCGAGTACGGCCCAGGCGGCCCCCGCGGCCCCCGCGGCTCCGGTGACGAAGGGCGGCGACCGGCCCAGCGCCTACATCATCGGTGGCGTCGAAAAGCCCAACGGTTCCTACCCGTTCATGACCGCGCTGCTGAACAAGGGCAGGGGCAGCGCGGTGGACCGGCAGTTCTGCGGTGGCAGCCTCTTGTCGCAGGACGTCGTGATGACTGCCGCGCACTGTGTCGAAGGCACCAAAGCGAAGACCATCGAGCTGGCCGTCGGCCGTACCGTGCTGTCGGACAAGCGCCAGGGGTCCCTGCGCAATGTGGCCGACATCGTCGTCCACCCCCGGTACGCCAAGGGGAAAGAGGCGTACGACATGGCGCTGCTGATGCTGGACAAGCCGGTCAGGGGGACGGCCCCGGTACTCCTGCCGACCGCGGGGACCGACGCTCTGATCCGGCCCGGTGCGTCGGCCACGGTCGCCGGCTGGGGCAACACCAACACGGAGATCCCGTCGTACCCGGACCGCCTGCGTGCGGTGAACGTGCCTGTGCTTTCGCACATCGAGTGCAAGGCGAGCTACCCCGGTTACGACAAGGGGGTCAATGTCTGCGCCGGCGTCGAGGGCAAGGACTCCTGCCAGGGCGACAGCGGCGGTCCGCTGTTCCGCAAGCTGCCGGGCCGTCAGGGCGTCTACCAGATCGGCATCGTGTCGTACGGGGACGGCTGTGCGGAGCAGGGCGCTCCCGGTGTCTACACGTACACCGGCTCGGCCAAGCTCTGGAAGACGCTGGACGAGTCGGCCAAGGGCAAGAAGGCCAAGCGCCTGCTCGGGCGGTGACCCGCTGAGCCGTCCGGCGTCGCGTTGATCTGTGGCTGCCACCTGCCCCCGGCCGGGGCCGGGTGGCAGCCGCACGCGTCCGCGCCGACGAGGCGCCGGGGCTCCGTTTCCCCCAGGGATTTCGAAAGTGGGTGCGAGTACCGCGGGTAACCTCATGGACCGGCTTTCCTGCTGAATGGAAGTCACTCAGGCCGCTTGTTTCCCGTCAGTCACTTGTGCGAGGGTGAACTTCCTCACGCAGAGGCATTGGTCCAAACCATTCTCACCGTCCGTGGTTTCGTTCCGGCTGACCTCGAAAGTACTCCACTGACGCTTTTTTCCGAGGACCTCCTGGCGCGAACCGCTTTCGGAGGACTGCCTTTCCGGTGGGTAGAAATTCTGCGTTCCGTCCATCTGGTGCCTTGGAAGGAATCGGTTCCTTGTACTCGCCCCACCCCCCTCGTCCCTCGTACCCCCCTCGTCCCGCTGTCGCCCCCGGAGACTCCGACGAGAACCTCGCCGCCCGATTGTGGGAGCGGGCCGAGGGCGGGACCGCCCTTCCCGTCGCGCTGCTGCTGGCGCGCCACTGGCAGCCGGCGTACGACTACGCGGTCATCTGCCTCGCTTCCTCGGCGGACGTCGCGTCGATGGCGACCACCGCGGCCTTCCGGCAGGTGCTCGAGAGCCGCGGTCGGCGGCCGTCGCCCGAGGCGCTGCGTCCCCGGCTCCTGGTGACCGTCCGGGACACCGTCAGGGCATGGTCCGCCGAGGACGGCATATCCGGTGCCCTGCCGGAACTGAAGAAATCGGCCGGGGGACGCGGCATGCGTACCGCGAAATCCATGACGTCCGGAAGCCGTGAGCTGGCCGAGCGTTCTTTCCTGGCTCTCCCGGGGCCCGCTCAGTGTCTGCTGTGGCACAGCGAAGTCGAAGCAGATCCCCTATCCGTACCGGCAGGCTTGCTGGCCGTGGACGACGGCACCGCGACGGCCGTGCTGGAGCAGGCGCGCGAGCAATTCCGGGAGGGCTGCGTCCGGGCCCACAGGGAACTCGCGCCGACCGCGGAATGCCGTTTCTACAATCGCCTTCTGGACATTCCGATTCGCCGCGGCGGCGCTCTGCTGCCCGATGTCCGCCAGCATCTGCTCGAGTGCCGATATTGCCGTCACGCTGCCGAACAACTCAGCCTGTGCGAGGGCGATGTGGGTGTTCTGCTCACCGAAGCCGTACTCGGCTGGGGCGCCCGGCGCTACCTGGACTCGCGGCCGGGGCGCGGTGCCTCAGGGACGACTCCCGGCGGGTTCGCCGGCCGGGGCGGCCGGCGCGCGGAAGGCGGACGCCACCGTCTGCTGCCCCGAGCCGCCTCGTCGGCTCAGCGCTTCACACCGCCCCGGAAACCCTCGAAGCCCGTGCTCACCGGGCTCGGCCTCGTATCGGCCGCCGTTCTCTCTGCCGTTCTCGCCACCAGCCTCTGGTCCGACGACGGCCCCGACCCCGTGCCCGCGGCCTCCGCGGGCGCGGCCGGCAGCAGGCAGGGATCTCCGGGCGCGGGCTCCCCGATGCCGTCCGCCGTGCCGCCGCCGGCCACCTCCGCCGGATTTCCCGGCGTCTCAGGGCATGGCAGGCTTCGCAACGCCGCGACGGACCTGTGCCTTGACCTCCGCGGCGAGGCCAAGCCGGGTGCCGGGACGAGAATGGCGGAGTGCTCCTCGGCGAAGAACCAGCAGTGGTCGTACGGAAGCGACGGTCTGCTGCGCAGCCTCGCGGACCTGGAACTCTGCCTCGACTCCCGGGCGGACGACGGTGCGACCGCCCTCGGCAGATGCGAGGACCCTTCGGCGGCCGGGAGCGTCGACGACCTGCGTTACGACCTGACGGTGCAGGGCCAACTGCTGCCCCGCTGGCGCGAAGGGCTCGCGGTCGTTCCCACCTCGGTGGAGAACGGCGCCGATGTGGTGGTCAAGATCCGCGACAGCTCCGCCGAGCAGAAATGGGTGCTCGACTCCTCGTCGGCCGCCCCCCGGTCAGGGCCGAACACAGCGACGGCCGCCCCTTCGGCCAAGGCCGTCCCCGACATGCCGTCCGCCGACGGGAGTTGCGGTGTGCCGGCCTGCGCGCCCGCTCCACCCGACGACGCGAAGGAACGCGAGGCCGCAGCGCCTTCGGGGGAGAAGGCCCGTCCGAAGCAGCAGAAACAACGCGCGGCCGAAGCCGACCCCCAGCGGAAGGAGGTGGCGGTGCCGCGGCGCAGCGGTGGCGACTTCCGTCCCGGCCGCCCGCCCGGCGCTCAAGCCGACGACCGCAAGGCCGGCCCTTCACGCCGCGGTGCGCAGGCCGGGGAGCGTCCGGCCCCGCCCGGGCACGGCCGTCGTGGCGAAGCGCGTCCGGGGTTGGGCACGTTGGTGGTACCGGCCGTCTCCCTCCCCTTCGGCTGATACGAGCGCAGCTGGGCGGCCCATCGCCCGGACGGCCTTGTTCCGCGCCGCCGTTCTACGCGGCCGCGTGGAACAGGGCCGCAGCTTCGCCCCGCGAGGCGACCCCCAGTTTGGTCAGGATCTTCGCGACGTGGAACTTCACCGTGGACTCGCTGATGTGGAGTTCCTGCGCGATCACCCGATTGCGGTGGCCGAGCGCCAGCCTCGCCAGCACCTCGAGTTCACGCGCCCCCAGCGAACTTAGCGGATCGGCCGAAGCAGGGACGTCGGGCGTCGTGAGGGGGATGCTCGCGGTGACCGTCGTTCCCCAGCCGGGTACCGCGTCCACGTCCAGCCGCCCGCCCAGGACCTCCAGCCGGTCGGCGATGCGTGCCGAGCCCAGTTCGCACCGGGACAGCGCGCCCGGCCCGTCGTCCCGTACGGTCGCCCGCAATTCCTGATCGGTGACCTGCCAGCCCACATGGACCCGGGTCGTCGTCTCCTGCTCAAGTACGGTCAGCAGTACCGCTCGTACGATCGCCCGCGCGGCGTGCGCCACATCGGCCGCCACGCGGCGTACGGAATCGGGAGCCCCCAGCTCCAGCCGGACGGGGCTGTGGCGCAGCAGCGTGCGCAGCGAGTCCGCCAGCCGGCTGAAGGCCTCGTCGACCCGTTCCTCGGCGACCGCCTTGTCCCGGTCGGCCTCGGCCCGCAGCTCGATGAGCGCGGTCACGGCCAGCTCGGTGGCGGTGGCCCGTGCGGCCGCGTCGTCGAGGTTCCGGCTGCGCAGGACCCCCAGCAGTCCGGTCAGTGCGGCCGAGTGCGTCTCACTCAGCTCGGCGATCACACGGGCCCGGGTGTCCGCGGCGGCGCGGGAGCGGGCCAGCGCGCCGGGTGTCGCCTCCGCGGCGAACCGGTCGAAGTGGCTCGTCACCAGGGACCAGAGGGCCTGTGCGACGGCGAGGGCGCTCTTGTCCACCGGCGGGGCGTCGTCGTCGCGTACCAGAACGAGGACCGCACCCCTCGGTGTCGCGTCGGTCGTCACGGCGACCACGGACCGCTCGGCCCCGGCGATCCCGGCCGTCCCCTGCCAGGGCTGTCCGGGCACGCCGGCGACGAAGAGCGGTTCCAGATCCGCGGCGCCGATCCGCGCGGCGAACTCCGCCTCGCCGACCGCCTTGAAGGGCGAGTGCGCGCAGTGCGTGGACAGTTCGGCGGCTGCCAGATGCGGGATCAGCCCGGCCAGGGTCGCCGACAACCGGGGCAGGATCTCACCCAGCG
This sequence comes from Streptomyces sp. NPDC055287, assembly GCF_053646035.1. NCBI lineage: Bacteria > Bacillati > Actinomycetota > Actinomycetes > Kitasatosporales > Streptomycetaceae > Streptomyces > Streptomyces sp. NPDC055287. The sequence goes on from NZ_JBSHNE010000025.1 coordinate 75,127, forward strand.
GCTGGCGGATGATGTCGTACCCGGCGGTCAGGGCAGCCAGCGGGGTGGCGCCGGGCGTCAGGGCCCGCGCGTCGGCGGCGGTGGTGTGCGCCGAGGGCAGGAAGGTCACGGACCCGGTCAGTGTCAGCTCCATTCCGCCAGCGTATCGAGGGTCGTTCCGTGCACGGCTGGTCTTTCGGCCAGGTCGGACTGTCCCAAAGGACTGTCCTCCCCGGCCTTCCGGCGGCGGAGGCTTTGGACATCAACCGATCGGCGTCAGCGGGGAGTCAGTCATGGAAGCGATCGTCTACGAGAAGTTCGGCGGCCCGGAAGTCCTGAGCGGGGGACGGGTGAAGAAGCCGGAGCCCGGCGCGGGGCAGGTCAGGGTCAGGGTGGTGGCGGCCGGAGTGAACCCGGTCGACTACAAGATCCGGTACGGATGGATGGACGAGTTCTACCCGACGACGCTCCCGGCGGTCCCGGGCCTGGAGTTCGCCGGGATCGTGGACGCTGTCGGCGAGGGCGTCACCCACACCACGGTCGGTGACGAGGTCCTCGGCTGGACGACGACGGGCGCCTACGCACAGTACGCACTGGCCGGCCACATCGTGACCAAGCCCGCCGGGCTGTCCTGGGAACGGGCGGCGTCCCTGCCCGTGGCGGGCGAGACGGCCCGGCGGGTCCTGGACCAGCTGCGGGTGAAGTCCGGCGAAGTACTGCTGGTGCACGGCGCGGCGGGTGTCGTGGGTTCGGTCGCGGTGCAGCTCGCGACGGCCGCCGGGGTCACGGTCGTCGGCACGGCGTCCGAGGCCAACCACGACTACCTGCGTCTCCTCGGCGCGGTCCCCGTCCGCTACGGGAACGGCCTGGCCGAGCGGGTGCGGGCGGCCGCCCCCGACGGCGTGGACGCGGTCTTCGACGCGGCCGGGCACGGCGTCCTGCCGATGTCCATCGAGCTGCTCGGCGGCGCCGCCGACCGTGTCGTCACCATCGCCGACTCGAACGCCGCCGAGCACGGAGTGCTCTTCTCGGCGGGCGGGACGGAGCCTCGCGCCATCCGGGCCGGACTGGCCGAGCACGCCCGGCTCGCCGCCGGAGGCCTGCTGGACGTCCGGATCGCCGAGGTCTTCCCACTGGCGGACGCGGCGAGGGCACAGCAGCTGAGCGAGGCGGGGCACGCGCGGGGCAAGCTGATCATCAAGCCCTGACGGGGCATCGAACGCAAGGCCCTGACGGGGCGTCGCACACAGGCACGGAGGCGCACCTCCGACGGTGGAATCCGCCCGAGGCGCGCCTCTGCCCCAGGCCTCCGCCTCGGGGGAGTCAGCGCCGGTGAGGCGCGCCCGCCGTCCCCGTGACCAGTGCCGGGACGATCCGCGGGGCGTCGCCCCGGGTGCGCAGGACCGGAGTCCAGCACGCACCCTCCCGCAGCGGGCTGCCGGGGTTCGCGGCGTTGTGCGCGGCCAGCGGATCCACCGGGGCCGGTCCTGCCGGTACCAGAAGGTGATGCGGCCCAGGTCGCAGTGGGCGACTACGTACGGCTCGCCCGGCCGCCGCTCGGCGCAGAGCGTCACGGCGACGGTGACCGGGAGCCCGGCCGTCGTCGTGATCCGTACGCAGGAGGTGTCGTCGGACTCGATGTCATGGGCCCGGAACAGCTCCGGCCCGATGCCCGCCGTGCACTGTCGCCGAGGACGGGCGCACGGACGTTCTCGTCTGCCACGCCCGCCAGTACAAGGAGATCAGCGGCGACCCCCTGCACGACCCCAACCGTCACACCCGCATCCAGCGGCTCGGCTGGAAGCCGGACGGCACCCCCGACTTCGGCGTGCATGTCGCCGACGGCCCGTTCCGGATTCCCGGCAGCCGGACGGCGGGGGAACGCACGCCGTAACCGCGGCCGGACGGCGGCCCCGGTGTGCTCAGCAGGCAATGCCCTGAGACCGGAGCCATTCGCACTGCGTCTCACCGGAGGTCTTGCCGCCGTCGTATGCGCGCGGATCCTTGTAACCGGGGCCGACGGGCTCGTGCTGCTCGTAGACGCCGTCGCCGTCCACGTCTCCGCCGTTGGGATCGATCTTCCCGCTCGGGTTGCGGCAGTTCGCCCGGTCGGCCGGGTCCGTCGTGCATTGCTTCCCGTTGTCCGTGGCGGATTCGGGTCGCCCGGATTCAGCTGGACGCCCGGGCGGTTCGGCGGCCTCGCGGGCGGCGGCCTTGCGCGCCGCCGCATCCTGCGCCGTGGCCTGATCCTCCACCGCGTCGGTGAGCGAGGAGCTGAGCTCCAGGGACACGGGAACCGGCTCGCCTGCCTGCTGCGCCGCCGGAGGAGTGCTGGAGGAGGCGCACGCCGACAGCGTGAACGGGAGGGCCATGATCAAGAAGGTTGAGCCGACGAGGACGCCGGACCGGCGACGAGCGGTGCGTGTGGAGACCATATTGCGCCTTATGAGCGATAAGCGGTGTTGGCTCCATCACACTACGGCGATGCTCGCGAGCAGGTCAATGGTCACAGCGGCCGCTCGGTCCGGCCGCAGGATGGGGCCCGGCCGCGAGCGCGCCCGCCGCCGGGCCGGGCCCGGGCCCCTCGCCCGTCACCGAGGGGCGGTGGCCTCCGGGGCACGTCGTACGCCGACCGCCGAGAGGACGGCGCCGATCACGCACAGCACGCCGGTGGGCCGGATACCTATGTCAACCTACCCACTACCGGTGGTTCCCCTGCCGGAGCCGTGACGGGCAGGTCAGGCCGATTCCCGCCGCACCAGCTCGGTGGGAAGGATCACGGCCGCCGACTCCTCGCCCCTGATGCGGGCGAGCAGCATCCGCACCATCTCGCTGCTGATCCGGTCCCAGGGCTGACGGATCGTGGTGAGCGGCGGGCGTGTCGACAGCGCCGCCGGCGAGTCGTCGAAGCCGCCGACGGCCACGTCCTCGGGGACCCGCCGACCGGCTCTCGCCAGTGCGTCGAGTACTCCCTGCGCCATCAGGTCCGATGCCACGAACACCGCGTCGATGTCCGGGGACCGTTTCAGCAGCAGTTCGGCCGCCGTCTCGCCGCTCGCCCGGCTGTAGTCGCCCGTGGCGATCAGCGAGTCGTCGGCGGGCAGCCCGCATTCGGCGAGCGTCTCGCGGTAGCCGGCCAGACGCTCGACGCCGCCGGGGGTGTCTTGCGGGCCGGTCACGGTGGCGATCCGCCGGCGCCCCGAGGCGTACAGATAGCGCACTATCTCACGCGCCCCGTCCCGGTCGTCCGCCGCGACGTAACTGACCTTCGCGCTCTGCCCGAGCGGCTTGCCGCAGGCGACCACGGGGACGCCCGCCGCATGCAGATCGCTCACCACGGGGTCGCCGAAGTGGCTGGAGACCAGCAGCACTCCGGCCACATGGCCGGCCGCGATGTACCGCATGTTGCGCCGGCGTTCGGCCTCGGTGCCAGCGATCATCAGCAGCAGCGGGATGTCCTGGGCGGCCAGCGCCTGCGTACAGGAGCGCAGCAGCACATTGAAGTTGGGGTCCTCGAAGAAGCGCTCCTGTGGCTCGGTCAGCAGGAAGGCCACCGAGTCGGACCGGCCGGTGATGAGCGAGCGGGCGTGCCGGTTGACGACGTAACCCGTCTTGCGGATCGCGCTGTTGACGGCAGTCTGCGCCGCCGGGCTGACGTAGTGCCCGCCGTTGAGGACGCGTGAGACGGTGCCGCGCGAGACTCCCGCCTCGCGCGCCACGTCGTGGATCGTCACCGACCGGCGTTTGCCCTCTGTGCCGCGGTTCATGTTCTTGTCCCCTTTTCCCTGCGCTCAGGACTTTACGGCGCCGGAGAGCAGGTCGAGGCTCCAGAACCGCTGGATAACGAGGAAGAGGGCGATGAGCGGCACGATCGCCAGTAGGGCGCCGGTGATCACCAGCGTGTAGAGGGCCGGAGTGTTGGACCCCTGCGCGAGCAGGGTGAACAGCCCCACCGTCATGGGGAACTTCGCGTCGTCGCCGAGCATGATGTACGGGAGGAGGAAGTTGTTCCAGATCGCGACGAACTGGAAGAGGAAGACCGTCACCAGCCCCGGAGACATCATCGGGACGGCGATCCTGACAAAGATCCGCCACTCGCCCGCGCCGTCCATCCGGCCGGCCTCGACGAGTTCCATGGGGACGGCGGCCTCCGTGTAGATGTGGCTCAGGTAGACGCCGTACGGCGAGAGGATCAGCGGCAGCAGCACGGACAGGTAGGTGTCCGCCATGCCGGCCTCGGCCATCAGCAGGTACTGCGGAATAGCGAGGATGACCGGCGGCATGAGCACGCCCGCGAGCAGTACGTTGAAGACGGTTTCGCGGCCGGGGAAGCGGTAGACCGCCAGGGCGTAGCCGGAGACCGCCGAGACGGCCGTGGACAGGAGAGCGCCCAGGCCGGCGTACAGGGCGGAATTGGCCATCCACCGCCAGTAGATGCCGTCACGGTACGCGTCGAGGTCCCTGAGGTTGTCGGCGAATCCGCTGCCGGGCAGGAACGTGAAGGTGGAGAACAGCTCCCCACCCGACTTGGTGGAGGCCATCACCACCCAGGCGACCGGCAGCAGGCAGTAGAGCGCGCCGAACAGCAGGACGGCGGTGGGCAGGAGGGCGATGCGGCGGCGGCGCGCCGGGCCGTGGGAGGTGCCGGGCGTAGTGCCGGCGGCCGGGGCCGCCTTGCGGGCTGCCGTTGGGGTGATGAGCATGCTCATCGGGCCACTCCTTTCTTCGTACGGGAGTTGGAGGCCCTGAGCAGGGCGAAGGAGAGGACGAAGGTGGCGGCGGCGAGGACCACGGCGGTGGCCGAGGCCGCGTACACGTTCCCGTTCACGAAGGCGTCGTTGTAGACCTTCATGAGCGGACTCCACGTGGTGGAGATGCCGTTGGTCAGCGGCTTGAGGGTGGTCGGCTCGCTGAAGACCTGGAGGGTGGCGATCACCGAGAAGAAGAAGGTCAGTACGAGCGAGGGCGCTACCATGGGGATCTTGATGCGCAGCGCGATCTGCAGCGGTGAGGCGCCGTCGAGCTTCGCCGCCTCGTGGACCTCGGCCGGTATCGACCGCAGCGCGGTGTAGATCACGATCATGTTGAAGCCGGTGCCGCCCCAGACCGCGATGTTCGCCAGCGCCAGGAAGAGCGGGCCGCCGTCGAAGAGGTCGGGCTGCGGCAGCCCCAGCCGGCCGAGCGCGTAATGGAAGGGGCTGACGTCCGGCAGATAGAGGATCCCCCACAGGAGGGCCGCGACGACACCGGGGACGGCGTACGGAAGGAAGATCTGGCGCGCCCTGGCTGCTGCTGGAGCACTCCACCAGCGGGGTCAGCTGGCAGCCCCGCAACCCGGCGAAGCGCCCCGGCGAGATGGCCCGCAATTCCCTCGCCCATGTGGCACGCGGCTCCGAGGGCGCCATGTTCTTCCAGTGGCGCCAGTCCCGGCGCGGCGCCGAGAAGTTCCACTCGGCGATGCTGCCGCACGCCGGCACCGACTCCCGGATCTGGCGCGAGGTGGTCCGGCTCGGAGCCGACATCGACTCGCTCGCCGCCCTGCGGGGAACGCGCACCGTCCCCGACGTGGCCATGGTGTGGGACTGGCAGTCCTGGTGGGCGCAGAACCTGGAGTGGCGGCCCAGCGAGGACCATGACGCACGCGAACGCGCCGACAGCTTCTACGAAGCGCTCTACGACCGGCACCTGACTGTCGACTTCGCCCACCCCGAGGCCGAGCTGTCGGCCTACCCGCTGGTCGTCGTGCCCGCGCTGTACCTCGCCACCGAGGCCGCCGGGGACAATCTCCGCCGCTACGTCGAGAACGGCGGAACCCTCGTCGTCTCCTACTTCTCCGGCATCGTCGACGAACACGACGCCGTCCACGAAGGCCCGTACCCCGGCGCGCTGCGGGAGGTGCTCGGCCTGACCGTCGAGGAGTGGTCGCCTTTGGGCGAGGGCGAGACCGTACGGATCGCCGGCCCGCACGAAGCGTCGCTCACCGCCGACGTGTGGACCGAGTCCGTCGTGCCGCGCGGGGCCGAGACCGTGTGGACGTACGCCGACGGCCCGGCCGCCGGTGGCCCCGCCGTCACGCGCCATCGCCTGAGCCGGGGCACCGCCTGGTACATCTCCTCCCGGCTGGACCCGGTCGCGCTGGACACGATCCTCGAAGCCGCGTGCGACGACGCGGGTGTCGCTCCCCGTACCGGACTGCCCCGCGACGTGGAGGTGGTGCGCAGGTCCGGCGACAGCGGCGACCACCTGTTCGCCGTCAACCACACCGCACACGACACCAAGGTGCCGCTGGAGAACCCGGGCACCGAACTGCTCAGCGGTGAACGCGCCGCCGGACACCTCGTCGTTCCGGCGGGCGCCGTCAGGGTCGTACGGCTCGACGCCTGACCTGCCCAGAACTCCCGGGGCGGCCGTCGAGCCGCCCCGGGAACCGCATCACCTTTCCCGCTCTCCACCGTCGAAGGGACACCGACGATGCATGCCCGGCCAAGAGGTGCCTTCCGTGCTCTGCTCAGAGCCGCCGCCGTACCCGTACTCGGCGCTCTGCTGATCACCGCGCTGCCCGGCCCACCGGCACACGCGGCTTCCACACTCACCAACACCGGCTTCGAGTCCGGCACGTCCGGCTGGTCCACCTACTCCGCCGCGGGACAGGGCTCCGCCTCGTACGCGGAAGCCGGCGGACACAGCGGGAGCAGCCGCCTGACCCACTGGTCGTCGTCCGCCTACGAGGTGGAGACGTACCAGCACCTGTCCGGGCTGGCCAACGGCGCGTACACACTCAGCGCGTGGGTGCGCTCGAGCGGCGGCCAGAGCGCCGCGTACCTCGCGCTGCGCAACTGCGGCCCGGCCGAGCAGCGCACCGATCTGCCCCCCACGGCCAACGGCGAGTGGATACGCCTCGTCACCTCGGTCAAGGTGACCGGCGGTCAGTGCACGGTCAGCATCAACTCCGATGCAGGCGCCGGGAACTGGATCAACGTGGACGATCTCACCCTCACACCCGGTTCGACCGGCCTCTCCGTCAAGGGCGTCGACGTCTCCACGCTCAAGAAGAGCGAGGACCTGGGAGGCACGGAGGCACCTACCGGACGAGCGGCGGCACCGCCGGTGACGGGCTGGCCATCCTGAAGTCCGCGGGCGCCAACTACGGGCGGCTCAAGGTCTGGGTGGACCCGGCCGACGGCTACAACAACAAGACCCGCGTCCTGCAGATGGCCAAGCGCATCAAGGGGCAGGGCATGAAGCTCCTGGTCGACTTCCACTACTCCGACACGTGGGCCGACCCGGGCGCCCAGACCAAGCCGGCGGCCTGGGCCTCGCATGAGTACAGCAGGCTCACCACGGACGTCTACGACCACACGTACGACGTGTTGTCCGCACTCAAGGCGCAGGGCACCACGGCCAACATGGTGCAGATCGGCAACGAGATCAACACCGGGCTGCTCTGGCCCGAGGGCTCCACGGACAACTGGAGCCGGACCGCCGGGCTCCTCAAGTCCGGTATCGCCGCGGCGAAGGCGGTCTCCTCGTCCACGCAGGTCGCTCTCCATCTGGCGCACGGCGGTGACAACAGCCTGTACCGCCGGTGGTTCGACAACGCCACCGCGCAGGGCGTGAAGTTCGACCTCATCGCCCTGTCCTTCTACGGATACTGGCACGGACCGCTGTCCGACCTGCAGGCCAACCTCGACGACATCTCCGCCCGCTACGGCAAGCCCGTCATGGTGGCGGAGACCGCGCACGCCTTCCGGCTGGACAGCGACGACGGCCACGAGAACATCATCGACACGTCGGCCGAACTGACCTCCGGCTACCCGGCGACCCCGGCCGGGCAGGCGGCCTGGCTGCGCGATGTGATGAACGTGGTCGAAGCCGTGCCGAACGGCCGCGGTCTGGGGCTCGTCTACTGGGAACCCACCTGGACCGCCGTCACGGGCAATGGCTGGGACCCCGCCGACCCCTCCTCCGGAAACGGCTGGGAGAACCAGGCCCTGTTCGGATACGACGACAGGCTGCTGCCCGCGGCGAACTGGTTCAGCCACCGCTGAGGGCCGCGTGCGCGGACCGGTGGCGCCGGCCGGTCCGCGCAGCGACGTGAGCTCACCCGCCGGTGGCGCGCCGCTTCGGCCTGTGAGCGCCCGGCGCCCGGAGGCGGGCGCTCACGCCACCTTCACCGTGGCCGGGCAGGGGCGATGCCCTCCGAGGGGCGGGCGCCGACGGCGTGCACCATCATCGGTTACTGGCGGCTGCTGCGCACCGACGAGGGCGAAGGCGGTGAGAGCGTGGTCCTCGCGCTCGTACGAGAACTGAACCGGCGGGCCGACCCGCTGCGCCTGCGCCGCGACGTGGAGTACCTCGCCGACCGCCCGCGCAGCCGCACCCGCGCCCCCGAGGCCATGCTGCGCGCCGAGGCCCATGTGACGCGGGAACTGGCCGGCGCGGGCTGGCGGACCGAGCGTCGGCCGTTCGACGTGCGGTGGCGCCTGGGCGGCACCGACCGCCGGGGCGACCGGGCGATCGCGCTCCAGCTCCGCCTGCACACGCGACTGAGCGGCGCGAACATCGAAGCCGGCCTGCCGGGAGCGGACGACCGTCCCACCGTGGTCGTCGGAGCGCATCTGGACACCGTCGACGGCAGCCCCGGCGCCGACGACAACGCCTCGGGAGTGGCCGCGCTGCTGGAGGTCGCGCGCCTCCTGGGCGGGCTGCCGCGGCCGCCCGCCGTCACCCTCGTGTTCTTCGACATGGAGGAGCTCGGCATGATCGGTTCCCGGTTCGCCGCCCGGCAGCTCCGCCGCACCCGGGAGATCGCGGGCATGATGTGCCTGGAATCCGTCGGCTTCTTCGCCACCGGGCCCGGAACCCAGTCCATGCCGACCGGGTTCGCGGCGGCGTTCCCCCGGGTGGCCGCACGGGTCCGCTCCGGCGGGCAACGCGGCGACTTCACCCTGGTGGTCCACCGCCGCTCGACCGAGGCGGCGGCCTCCGCGTGGCGCCGGGCGGCGGAGGCAACGGAGCCCGCGGTGCCCGCAGTCACCCTGCGCGACCCGCGTCCGCAGGGGCTGCTCGGCGCTCTGGCCGGCCTCGCGGCGCCTCCGCTGCTGCACCTCGACCGCAGCGACCACGCGTCCTTCTGGAACGCGGGGATTCCGGCCCTGATGCTCACCAGTACGGCCAATTTCCGCAATCCCCACTACCACCGGCCCACCGACACGCCGGACACCCTCGACTACCGGCGTCTGGCGGCTGTCGCCGTCGCCACCGCCGCTACCGCCGCGTCCTGGTGAGGTGTGCGGGCACTGTCGAGGACGCACGCGTCGCCCGCCTTCCCTAGGCTGTAACTGACTGGCAAGGTGCGCGTGAAGACGTGGGCGGGCCGCCTCGTGGGGCGGCTCCGGCGAAGCGATGACCGGTGGTCTCGGATACGGGGGCTCTGCGGGCTGTGAGAGAGCGGATGCGGGTATTCGGCGGGGCGTCGCTGGCAGCTGTCTACGTGCTGGGCACGCAGGACGACAGCCTGCGACTGACGGAATGGGCCGGTGAGTCCGGTGTCCTGTACGGGCTGCCGCCCAGCTTCCCGCTGTCGGGTCGTGGCCCTGTCGTGGACGCCTTCCGCGCCGGCCGCCCCCTGTGGCTGAACGCGGCGGAACTGACCGCATACAGCCGGACCGCGCGGGAGCATCCCGCGGACAGCACCGGGGGCGGTCCTGAGCACATCCCCGAGGACAGCCTCCCCACCGACTTCTCGCTGGGCGCGCTGCCGCTGGGCACGAACGGCCGTCCGTTCGGCTGTCTGGTCGTCGTGGACCGGCTCGACGACGGCTTCGACGCCGAACGGCGCAACTTCCTGGAACTGTACGCCGACCAGGTCACCGCATGGCTCGAAGCGGTCGGTGAACAGGACCCCCGCACCATCGGCCGTACGGAACCCCGGCCGGTGCTGGGCCCCGCCCTCGACTGGCTGAGTGCCGGCTCGTTCACCCTGGTCCTCAGCACCGGGAAGATCGACGCCGACAGCTCCGTGCTCGACCTCGTCGGCATCCCCGGGGACGACTTCGACGGACGCGTGGAGACCCTGCTGGCCCACACCGTCCCTGACGACCTGCCCGCGCTCATGTCCATCGTGGAGCCGGGCCACATGGCCCCCGGCGGCCGGGAACTCGAGTTCCGTATCCGCCGCCGCACCGGTGAGCTGCGCTGGCTGCGCCTGCGGTGCCGACTGCTGGCGGACGGCGGCGGAAAGCCGGAGCGGGTGCTCGGTGTGGTCGCCGACGCGTCGAATCTGCGGCCCAGCGCCGACGAGGTCTCCAGGGTCCAGCGGCTGTCCGTCGCGCTGGCCGGCGCCATGGCGGTGCGGGACGTCAGCAGGGCGGTCGTCGCGGCGCTGCGCGACCCGCTGGGCGCCGACCGGGTGGCTCTCGCCGGGATCGAGGGGGACCGGCTGGTCGTCACGGTCCTCGACCCGCCGGCACCCGGTGCCTGGCCGGAGCTCTGGCGGTCCGAATGGCGCTCAGAGTGGCCCGACGCGCCCATCGGCGCCCTGCCCACCCTGAAAGCAGCGCTGCGCGAGGGCCGCGCGAGCCTGTGGACGGCCGGCTCCACCCTCGAACCGGGCCTCGCGGGCGTCGGCCCGGGCGGTCTCGCCGTCCTGCCGCTCCCCGCCGAGGGGCGGGTGGTCGGTCTGTGCCTGGTCGGCTGGGACGAACCGCACGAGTTCGGCCCCGAGGAACGGTCCTTGCTCACCGCGACCGCCGGCTTGGTGGGGCAGGCTCTGGTCCGCGCCCGCGCGTTCGACGCCGAGCACGAACTCGCCACGATGCTCCAGCGCAGCCTGTTGCCGCGCAAGCTTCCGTGGCTGTCCGGGGGAGTGGCCGTGGCCCGCTATCTGCCGGCGACCGTGGGACTCGACGTCGGCGGCGACTGGTACGACGTGATCCCGCTCTCCGAGAGCCATGTGGCGCTGGTCGTCGGGGACGTACAGGGGCACAGCGCCGGCGCCGCCACCATCATGGGCCAGATGCGGACGGCGATCAGGGCGTACGCCGTGGAGGGCCACCCGCCCGACGTGGTCGTCTCCCGGGCCAACCGGCTGCTCGTCGGCATGGAGACCGACCTCTTCGCCACCTGCTGCTACGTCGCCATCGACATGGAGGAGGGCAACGCCTGGGGCGTGCGGGCGGGGCACCTGCCGCCGTTGCTGCGCACCCCGGAGGGCGACACCCGGGAACTGACGATCGAAGGCGGGCCGCCGCTGGGGGTGCTCGCCGAAGCGGAGTTCCCGATGACCGCGATCGCCCTGGCCCCGGGCGCCGTCCTGACCCTGCTGACCGACGGCCTGGTCGAGTCCTCCACGCTGCACCTGGAGGACGGCACGCGCCGCGTGCGCGACGTACTCGCCTCGGCCGACCCTTCCGATGCGGGACAGATGGCCGACGAGCTGCTCGGCGGCGCCAACCGGCGCGACGACGACGTTGCCCTGCTGCTCCTGCGCTACGACGGCGTGGGCAACCGGCCGCTCCGAGCGGGCTGGACGGTGTGGAGGCTCCCCGACGCCGTCGCGCACGCACGCCGTTTCACCTCCCGGACGCTGCGCACCTGGAAGGTGCCGTCGCAGGACGACGCCGTGCTGCTCATCGTGTCCGAGCTGGTCACCAACGCCCTGGTGCACACGAAGGGGCAGGTACGCCTCGACCTCACACTCACCGGCGAGCACCTCCGGGTGGCGGTGAGCGACTCGTCGCCGCGCACACCCGTGAAACCGGCGAGCGTGGACTGGGAGGCGACCGGCGGCCGCGGCATCCTGCTCGTCGAGGCGGTCTCGGCGTCCTACGGCTCGGTACCGCTGGGCGGCGGCAAACAGGTGTGGGCCGAAACCCCCGTGCCACCACCCGCCCCCTGACCGGACCGCCGAGTGCCTTGGTGCCGCGCAGCGTGCCCCGGTCTCCCGGAACGTGCCCGAACAGCAGGACCGAGGCGCCCAGGAAGGTCAGTACGAACGAGCAGCGGGACGTACGCCCCGCGCTTGCGGATCCGCCACTTCCGGGCATGGTTGTATCCCTGCCGCATCAACCGGCGCGAATCAGCCCTGCCAAGGATCACGCTGTGACTGGATCCGTTTCGGCGCGGTGCCCCACCGGCATTCACCCGCCTCGGTCACGTCGCCGGAGTGCATCCCGGTGCCGCCCGACCCCTCACTGACCGGGGGCAGCCCGGACGGGATGTTTGCTCAGAATGGAAACCCGGTTGAACGCGTTGATCGTGATCGCCACCCAGATCACCGCGGAGATCTCGTCGTCGGTGAGGACCGGACGGGCGTCGTCGTAGGCGCTCTGTTGCACTACGGCGTTCGCGGGCTCGGTAGTGGCCTCCGCCAGGGCCAGTGCCGCGCGTTCTTGTGCAGTGAACAGCTCGGTGTCACGCCAGGCGGCCAGCACACCCAGGCGCTGCGTGGTCTCGCCGGCGCGCAGCGCGGCCCGGGTGTGGACGTTGAGGCAGTAGGCACAGCCGTTGATCTGTGACACCCGGATGTTGACCAGTTCCACGAGCACGCGGTCCAGTCCCGCGTCGCCGGCGGCCGCGCGGACGGCTTCGGCCGCCTCGACGAACGCGTGGTAGGCCTTCGGGCTCTGCTTGTCGATGAAGACCCGCTCGCTCACGCGGCCTGCTGCCGTGTCACTCAACCTGGGCTCCTTCACAGGCCGCTCCCGGCCTCGGTCGCACCGCTGTGCGCCTGACCCGGCACCCGCGGCTTGTCGTCGTGGCCAACAGTTGATCACGTCATCATCTTCGAGTGGGAGGGGCGGGCGATGAGCGACGTCCGGACGGATCCCGGCGCACCGCGCCGACCGGGGTGCCCGCGGACCTGGGCTGCCTCGGCACGGAGAACGACACACTGACGCCGGTGAACGAGACGGACACCGCTGCCAGGGTGGTGCTGCTCGGCGGGACGTCGTTCGAGGAAGCGCATCGTGCCGGTCTGCCGCTACGTGGCGAAGTTCCTCGAGAAGCACGACGAGTTCGCCGACATCACCGACCAGGTGATCCCCGAGATCCAGGAGTGGCTGGACACCGTACTGCCGCACTGACCTCCCGGGCGGCCGCCGCGACAGCCGTGGACCCGTACATCGATCCATGAGTGGCGGGGGTACGCCCGGCGCCGAGGCGGAGTCGGGGCTTCCGTTCGCTGCCCTGCACCGCTCTCTCAGAGCACGTGCTCTGGCGGGGGCCGCCCCATGCATCTCGGGGACCTGGTGGACGATCGCTCCCTCGGACCGGCCGGGCTGGACGCGCGCGCCGGGCCTTTTCTTGACGGCCTTGCGCCGCCATGCGGTCCGGTAATACTTTGAGCGCATGGCAAATCAAGTGGTTTCCTCAACGGAATTACTGTCCTACGTGCGCGATGTGTCATTGCGTGACGACGAAATTCTGCGCGCTCTCCGGGAACTCACCGTGCAGCTGCCCATGGGGCAAGCGATGCAGGTGATGGCCGAAGAGGGGCAGTTCCTGGGCTTTCTTGTCGGGCTGACCGGGGCCCAAAAAGTGCTGGAGATCGGGACCTTCACCGGGTACAGCACGCTGTGCATGGCACGTGCGCTCCCGCCGGGCGGACAGCTGATCACTTGCGACATCAGCGACAAATGGCCCAGTATCGCCCGGGAATACTGGACCAAAGCGGGGGTCGACGACCGCATCGACGTCCGGATCGGCAAGGCCACCGAGACCCTTGCCGAACTGATGGCCGAGGGCGCGGCGAACACCTTCGATTTCGTCTTCGTCGATGCGGACAAGGCGAATTACCGCAACTATTACGATGCGGCTCTCGAATTGGTGCGCCCCGGCGGACTCATCGTCGTGGACAACACCCTTTTCTTCGGCAGGGTGATCGACCCGGCCGCCCAGGATCCCGATTCGGTCGCCATCCGCGAACTGAATCTGTTCCTTCGCGACGACGACCGGGTCGAGATATCACTTCTTCCCATGGCCGACGGCATCACATTGGTGCGTAAGAAAACAGCCTGAGAATCAGCGCACCGGTTCTGCCGTGGCCACCCGGTGGTCCGAGGCCAGGTCCGGCGCGCTGATCTCGATGGTGGCGTGCCTCTCACGCGGCGCGGAGACCAGATGCAGCCTCTGGAGACCCTCGGCACCCGCCTCCGGCAGTGCGGCCAGGCACGCGCACGGCGCTTCGGACGCTTCGGTGAAACCGGCGAACCGGTAGGCGATCTCCATCATGCGATTGCGGTCCGTGGGCCGGAAATCGGCCACCAGGTGCGCGCCCGCCTGTGCGGCCTGGTCGATCAGCCAGTTCAGGAGCGCCGCCCCCGCGCCGAAGGACACCACGCGGCAGGACGTGGCCAGCAGCTTCAGATGCCAGACACCGGGACGCGTCGCCAGCAGCATCACGCCGACCGCGCCGTGCGGCCCGAAGCGGTCGGCCATGGTGGTCACCAGGACCTCGTGCCCGGGGTCGGCCAGCAGACCGCGCAGCGCCGCGTCGGAGTAGTGCACCCCGGTCGCGTTCATCTGGCTGGTACGCAGCGTGAGTTCCTCGACCCGGGTCAGCTGCTCACCGCTCGCCCGGTCGATACGCATCACCAGCTCCAGGGACCGGAGGAACTCCTCGTCCGGGCCCTTGAAGGTGGCCTGCTCGGCCTCCCGCTGGAAACCGGCCTGGTACATCTGGCGGCGCCGCCGGGAGTCGACCGTGACGTTCTCGGGACTGAACTCCGGCAGATCCGCCAAGGACGGCAACTGCGCGGCCGCGTAACACCGGACCTGCGGCAGATGGAAGGCAACCTCCGCCCGCTCGGCCGGCTGATCGTCGATGAACGCGATGGTGCCCTCGGCGAACTTCAGCTGCTCGGCGATCAGGCGCACCGAGTCCGACTTGGGCCCCCACCCGATCCTGGGCACCACGAAGAACTCGGCGACCCCCAGGGCTTGCAGCTTCGCCCAGGCGAGATCGTGGTCGTTCTTGCTGGCTACCGCCTGCAGAATGCCGCGGGAGTCGAGAGTGGCGATCAGCTCCCGCACCGCGTCGGGCAGCCGCACCTCGTCGTCCTCCAACAGGGTCCCCTGCCAGAGCGTGTTGTCCAGATCCCAGACCAGGCACTTCACCATGGTCGGCTTTTCACGCACGGATCCTCCCCAGGGATGGTTACTCCGCCGTTGCGACGGCGTGCTGCGCCAGGATCAACTGGCAGATCTCGTTGCTGCCCTCAATGATTTCCATCAACTTCGCGTCCCGGTACGCCCGAGCCACCACATGGCCGTCCTGTGCCGCGGCCGATGCCATCACCTGCACCGCCGCAGCGGCTCCCTTGGCGGCATTGCCGGCGCTGACATGCTTCGCGAGGACCGTGGCGACAACCATCTCGGGAGAACCGGCGTCCCAGCACGAACTGGCGTGCGCGCACGACTGGGTCGCCACCTGCTCGGCGATGAACAGCTCGGCAAGGTGACGCGCCACGAGCTGGTGTTCGCTGAGCGGCTTGCCGAACTGCGTCCGGGACTTGGCGTGCAGCGCAGCGGCATTCCGGCACGCCCGCAGGATGCCGACGCAGCCCCAGGCCACCGAGATCCGGCCGTGGGCGAGCGCCGTGGTGACCAGCAGCGGCAGCGGCATTCCCGGGCTGCCGAGCAGGCTGGAGGCCGGCAGCCGCACGGAGTCGAACCGGATGTTGGCATGTCCGGCGGCACGACACCCCATCGGATCGGCGATCCGTTCCACGTGCACACCGGGTGCCGAGGCGGGAACCACGACCGCCGCCGCACCGCCGTCGCACTGTCCGAAAATGATCAGCAGATCGGCGTAGCAGGCACCGGTGACCCAGACCTTCTGGCCGTTCAGAACGACCGAGTCACCGTCCAGCTTGATGTCGGTGCTCATCGTGGAGAGGTCGGACCCGGCCCCCGACTCGCTGAACCCCACCGCCGCCAGCCGGCCACTGACCAGTCGCGGCAGCAGTGCGGCGGACTGATCCGGGTTCGCCAGCCGCTGTATGGTCCAGGCCGCCATGCCCTGCGAGGTCATCACACTCCGCAGGGAGCTGCACCGGCTGCCCACGTACGCGGTCAGCTCGCCGTTGTCGCGGCTGCTGAGACCGCGTCCTCCGTGCGCGGCGGCCACTTCGGCACAAAGCAGCCCCCGGGCGCCGGCCGTGCGCAGCAACTCGACCGGAATCCGCCCGGCCAGGTCCCACGCCTCGGCCTGGCCGTCGACGAGTCCGTCGATGAAGCCGAACTCGTCGGCGAGCCGCTCAGGCATCGCCGACCGCGGCGGACCCGTCCCGGAGCCGGAGCACCAGGTCGGTCATCCTCTGCACGGTACGGAAGTTGTCCAGCTTGAGATCCGCTCCGACGATGGCGACCTGGTAGTTCTGCTCGAGATGGACCACCAGCTCCATGGCGAACATCGAGGACACCAGCCCGGAGGCGAAGAGGTCCTGGCTCGGGGATATCGAGGTCTTCGTCTTCGCCTCGAGGAAGCCGAGCAGCGAAGCCTTGATCGAGTCAGCGCTTACCGAGACGCCGCCGTCGGCCTGATCAGTCGTCACGACATTACCTTTCCGTATGAATAGAAGCCGTGGCCCGTCTTGCGGCCGAGTTCGCCGCGGCGAACCTTGGCCAGCAGGAGGTCACAGGGTTTGCATGCATCGTCGCCGGTACGTTCGTACAGCTCGGCGAGGGAGTCGGCCAGGTTGTCCAGCCCGATCAGGTCGGCCGTGCGCAACGGCCCGGTCGGGTGCCCGAGGCACCCCTCCATCAGCTCGTCGACCGCCTCGACCGTGGCGGTGCCCTCGCTGACGATCCGCGCCGCCGTGTTGATCATCGGGTGGAGCAGCCGACTGGTCACGAAGCCCGGGGCGTCCTGCACGAGGACCGCCCGGCGCGACAGGGCGGTCAGCAGTGCGACCACCGCTTCAACGGTCGCGTCACCGGTCTGCGGGCCCCGGCTGACCTCCACCATCTTGATCAGATACGACGGGTTCATGAAATGCGTCCCGAGCAACTCCTCCGGCCGGGACGCCCAGTTGGCCAGCTCGCCGATGGGAATACCCGAGGTGTTGGAAATCACCGGAGTGCCGGGCCGGACGACGGCCGACACCTCGCCGATCACCTTGGCCTTCGCCGTGGGTGACTCGGTGATCGCCTCGATGACTGCGGTCGCGTCCGCCACCTCGGACAGGGAGACGGTGGTCACCAGTTTCCCGGTGCTCTGACCGGTGGGCAGCGCGCCCATCAGCTGGGCGTGCCGAAGCTGCTGAAGGATCCTGCCACGGGCCTCGTCGAGCGTCTTCTCGTCGACGTCGACCAGAACAACCGGGATTCCGTGTCCCAGCACCAAGGTGGCGATGCCGGAACCCATCACCCCCGCACCCACGATGGCCACTTGATGGCCGGTCGGCTGGTTCATCGTTGCCGGACACACTCCTTCGCACTCACTGGACCGACTCGGTCCGGGCTTAAGGACGGCGGGCGTGCTCATGACGCGAGCAGGCCGCTGATGTGGCTCCCCCCGGCGGGCTCGGTTGCCGCACGCCCGGGCTCGTTCGGACTGTCTTGGCTTGTTGGGACTCGCATGAACATGTCGCGTACGGCCGATGAAGGTGTCGCTTACGGCCGACCGGCACAGCGGACGTGGTCCGCGCCGCGGATCTTGCTGGCCTGGCAGGTGAGGCTCGTTCGCGCGCCCGCTCACGTGCCTGCTCACTGTCCCTCTGCGCAGGTCATGCAACGAATCAGGGACGACACGACGGCTCTCGTTCGGCTGTCGCGTCCCCGGTGATGCCAGGTCACGTGCACACCAGGGATCTCCTTGATCGCCATTCGTAACGTAGCACGCGCTCTGGGGAGTTGGTAGGTCATCACTGTGCCACCGAGCCGGCCTCCTCTCATTCGAAGTGGCCGGTCAGGGCAATTTTGTGATGACTGTGAGGGGGATCACTCGGGCGACGTGCGGTGGCCGCCGGGGCCGCCAAAAAGACCTTGACGGTGGATCGAGTTCGGGGGTTAGAGTGACACGGACTTGCGGGGATGTTTGTTGGGTGCTGGAACGCCGGGGCCTTCTCCAGTTGGAGAAGGTGCGGTGGGTGCAATGTCCACTTTCTGTGTCGAGCGGGGGATTTTCCGCGTGCTGTCGAACGAGCCTGTCTTACAGGATGACTACATCGCCGTAATCGGAATGTCCTGCCGCTTTTCGGGCGCGTCCAGCCCTGCGGACTTATGGCAGCTGTTGAGCAACGGAATTGACGCTGTTTCAGGTCTGCCCGACCGGCGTACGCACACGGAACATTCCCCCCAGGGGGATTCCGGTGAAGGCGAACCGAGCCCCAGAGGCGCCTTCCTGGATCAGGTCGACGCATTCGACCCAACTTTCTTCGGGATTTCCCCGCGTGAGGCTGCCGCGATGGACCCGCAGCAGCGCCTGGTGCTGGAACTGGCTTGGGAAGCACTGGAAGACTCCGGAATCGACCCTTCGGGACTGAAGGGCGATCCGACGGGCGTATTCGTCGGCGCGATGTGGGACGACTACGCGATGCTGACGCATCGCCAGGGCGGCTCGGCCGTCGGCCAGTACGCCATGACCGGACTGGCGCGAAGCATCATCGCCAACCGGGTGTCCTACACCCTGGGCCTGCGCGGACCCAGCCTGACGGTGGACACCGGGCAGTCGTCCTCGCTGGTCGCGGTACACCAGGCGGCGCAGGCCCTGCGGACGGGGGACTGCTCCCTGGCGCTGGCCGGCGGTGTGAACCTCGTACTGGCCCAGGAGAGCTCGGCGCGTTCGGCGAAATTCGGCGGTCTTTCTCCCGACGGGGAGTGCCGGACGTTCGACGCGCGGGCCAATGGGTATGTGCGGGGTGAGGGCGGTGGTCTCGTCGTCCTCAAGAAATTGTCGCGCGCTCTTGCGGACGGTGACCGGGTTCTCTGTGTCATTCGCGGCAGCGCCGTGAACAATGACGGTGGAGGAGAGGGGCTTACCGCCCCGCGTCGTGAGGCGCAGGAAGAGGTTCTCGGCCTGGCCTGTCGGCGCGCCGGAGTGAGCCCGGCCGAGGTTCAATACGTCGAACTGCACGGAACCGGTACCCGGCTGGGCGACCAGGTAGAGGCGACCGCGCTGGGCGCGGTAATGGGCACGGGTCGCGCGGAGCGCAATGCCCTGCGGGTCGGCTCGGTGAAGACGAATTTGGGCCATCTTGAGGGTGCGGCCGGTATCGCCGGGCTGATTAAGGCCATTCTGTCGATCAGGAACAGACTCATTCCCGCCAGTTTGAATTTCGATGCCGCTCCTGCCGAAATTCCGCTGGATTCGCTCCGCTTGCGCGTACAGACGTCATTGGAAGCCTGGCCCGATAAAAGTGCGCGACTTCTGGCGGGTGTGTCGTCGTTCGGCATGGGCGGGACGAATGCGCACGTGATTGTGGAGGAGGCTCCTGCTCCGATTGTGGAGCCGGAGGGGGGTTCTGGTCGGGTTGTGGTGCCTGGGGTGGTGCCGTGGGTGGTGTCGGGTCGTGGTGTTGGTGGGTTGCGGGGGCAGGCGGCTGGGTTGTTGTCGCGGGTTGAGGGTG
>NZ_JBSHNE010000026.1:0-71512 GCF_053646035.1 Streptomyces sp. NPDC055287
TGCTGGTGGGCACGGACGATGGTGGAGTCGATCTGAACCAGCCAGTCGATGTCGCCGGCTGCGTCGGCCTGGGCCTGGACCCGCTGCAGGGCCCGGTTGAACACGCCGCCCAGCGCGTAGCGCCGGAAGCGGGTGTAGACCGTCTTCCACGGTCCGTAGCGTTCCGGCAGGTCACGCCAGGAGATCCCGGTCCGGATCTTGTAGACCATCCCGTTGATGACCTGCCGGTCCTCCACACGAGGCCGACCTGTCGCAGCCCGCGGTATCAGCGGAGCGAGTAACTCCCACTCCTGATCGTTGAGTTCATGGCGGCGTATCACCCCACCATGATCCACCACCCGACGATCTTTGAAGACGGACCCTAGGGCCGGAGTCGGACAGGCCGGGATCCGTTGTGTCTGTGGCGGGCCCCGGTCACGTCCGTCCTGAGTGCGTCATCGGCGCGTTCAGAGGCCGGCGAGCCGCTCCCGGACCATTTCCAGCGAGTCCTTCGGGGTCAGCGCGCACGCGCCGAGGCGGTCCAGCATGTCGCGGTACTGCTCGACGACCCGCGGCTTCTGCGTGAACGTACTGTCCGTCAGGTGCTCGATGTACACGGCGTCCTTCAGATCGTCCGGTGCGAACCGCAGATAGGTGAGGCCCGTTCCGACTCCGACCGCAGCGGTCACGTCGAGCGGGGCGACCTGCAGGGTCACGCGGGCGCGCTGCATCATGCCCACGAGGTGCTCCAGCTGCGCGCGCATCACATGCGATCCGCCCACCGTGCGCATCAGTACGGACTCGTCGATCAACGCCCACAGGCGCGGCCCGTCGCCCTGGTCGAGCTGCCGCTGCCTTTCCTGGCGCAGGTCTACCCGGCGCTGAACGTCGTGCGCGAGCAGGGGCCCCGGGCCGGACCGCACCACCGCGCGGGTGTACGCGGGCGTCTGCAACAGGCCCGGCACGTAGAAGGGTTCGTACGTCCTGATGGTCGAGGCGGCGCCCTCCAGCGCAACGAGCGGGGCGAAGAAGTCGGACAGGACGTCGCTGTAGGACCGCCACCAGTCCGGTCGCCGGGACTGCTCGAGCAGGCGGCAGAACTCCGAGACCTGTACGTCGTCGCCCACGCCGTACAGGCCGAGCAGCGCCCGGGCGTCGGCGGGCTTGCAGCCGTGGCGCCCCAGCTCGATGCGGCTGGTTTTCGAGCGGGAGAAACCGAGCTTGGAGTCGACGTGCGCGGGGTCGAGCCCTGCCGCCACCCGCAACTCGCGCAGCTTCCCGCCCAGAATGACCTTCAGTGCGGTCGGGTTGTGCTCAACCGCCCCCAGCGGGCGGACGAAGAGGGACGGGCTTGGTTCTGCTGCGGCCATCACGCGCTCCTGCGGACGATGAAGAGGAACGACCATATCGACCCGCCGCGCGCATGAGCCAGGGGTCCTGTGGTGAGGCGACGGCTTTCAGCCGATGAGGGAGTCGAAGTCGCCGTCCCGGGCTCCGGCCACGAACGCCGCGATCTCCTCGCGCGTATAGATCAGAGCGGGCCCCTGTGGATCGCGGCTGTTGCGGACGGCCACCTGACCGTCCGGCAGTGCTGCCAGCTCAACACAGTTGCCCGTGGCGTTGCTGTGGCCGCTCTTGATCCACCTTGCGGACCCCAGCACGCTCGAACCGACACCGTTGAACAACTCCACGCCCACCGCCCCCTTCTGAATCAGACATTCAAGCCCATAGATTCGGACAGTGCAATCTCGGATGCAATTGCACTCCGTGGTCGAGGTCGACGATACTCGTCCGGCACCGGCTGACGCAGCATCGAGCCCCGAAGCCTGCAGAGGGACGTGATCCGTGGTGATTCACATGACGCACTTGGCGAGCCCGCAGGCCGGGCCGACAAGCCCGGGCCGATTGGTGACCGCCCACCACTCCTCACTGCCACCGTCCGGTGGAAGCGACCCCGAACCCATGGTGCTTCCGGGCGGGTTCGCCGCCTGCGGCCTCGACGGCCGCCCCGAGAACGCCGGCCAGGCGCGCCGGTTCGTGGGCCGGACCCTCGACCAGTGGGCCCTGTCGACCGTGGCGGCGGACACGAAGGTCGTCGTCAGCGAGCTGGTCACCAATGCCGTCCGGCACGCCGTGGAACCCATGCGGCCGCACGTCGGGGAGTACCCCCTGTGGCTGGGCCTGTTCCGGTACTCCGCACAGCTGATGTGCGCGGTCTCCGACCCCAGTCCGGACGCGCCCCGCCAGCGCCTCGCGGACGCCTGCGCGGTCGGCGGCAGAGGACTCCACCTGATCAACTCCCTGAGCGACAGCTGGTCATGGGAACTGACAGCGCCACGCGGCAAGACCGTGTGGGCGGCGCTGCGCCTCCCGGCTCCCTGACGCACGCCGCTGCGACTGCCGCAACCCTGCTCGTGGCCCGCCGACCGTCGCCCGTCGGCTCACCTTTTCGCGCCCCTCCCCGGCTTGTCGCACATGCCGGGGATCGCAGTTGCCCTGGCTGAACGACGCTGACAAGGTCTCGGCCATGCCTACCTTCTGCGCGCATGACGGAACCGAGCTCGCGTATCACGTGTTCGGGGACGGGCCTCCTGTGGTCTGCCTGCCCGGGGGGCCGATGCAGGCCTCCGCGTACCTCGGCGACCTCGGTGGCCTTTCCGCGCGCCGGCAGTTGGTGATGCCGGATCTGCGGGGCACCGGCCGGTCCCCGGCGCCGGAGGACGCCGCCTCGTACCGCTGCGACCGGCTCGTCGATGACGTGGAGGCCTTGCGCGAGCACCTTGGCCTGGAACGGATGGACCTGCTTGCGCATTCCGCCGGCGCGAATCTGGCGGCGCTGTACGTCGGTCGCCACCCGGAACGCGTCAGCAGGCTCGCGCTGATCACACCGAGCACCATGGCCGTCGGGCTCGCGATCACCGGAGGTGTGCGGCGCGAGACCGCGCAGTTGCGCAAGGACCAGCCGTGGTTCGCCGCGGCGTTCGCGGCGTTGGAAGCGATCGTTGCCGGCCATGCGACGGACAATTGCTGGCAGGCCGTCGCGCCGTTCTTCTACGGCCGCTGGGACGAGACCGCACGAGCCCATCACGCTGCTGAGGAGGGCCAGCGGAACAAGGAGGCCGCGACTGCCTTCGGCTCGGAAGGCGCTTTCGCCCCGGACGCCACCCGCACAGCGCTCGGACGATTCGGGGCGCCGGTTCTCCTCCTCGCCGGCGAGGTCGATCTGCAGGCCCCTCCTCCTCCGATGGCCGAGTTCGCGGGGCTGTTCCCGAACGCGGAACTCGTCATCCAGACCGGAGCCGGACACTTCCCATGGCTGGACGATCCCGGAGCGTTCGTGGCGGCCACGGCGGCCTTCCTGGGCTGACCCTCACGACTGCTTCAGCGTTGCTCACCTGGTGGAATATCCCGGGCGGGTAAGGGGGTTGGAAGCGAGGAACCTACCGATTCCCCCGGGACGGCGGTCTGCGTCGCGACCGTTCGGCGCCCGCGCCCGGGGGCCCCGAGAGCGGAGCAGACATGACCACCGACACGACCCGTGACCCGGACCGTTCGTTCCTCTTCGTCCTCGGCAGCTCCCGCCATGACGGGAACTCCGAGATCCTCGCCCGGGCCGCCGCCGAACAGTTGCCCGCCGATGTCCCGCAGCGGTGGGTGGATCTGGCGCGGCTGCCACTGGCGGACTTCCGGGACGGCCGGCACGAGTCCGACGGATGGTCGGCCGGGGAGACCGAGGAGATGCTGCGGCAGGCCACTGTGGAAGCCACCGACATCGTCATCGTTTCGCCCCTGTACTGGTACACGCTCTCCGCGCAGGCCAAGCGCTACCTCGACTACTGGTCGGGCTGGCTGACCGTGCCCGGTTCGGACTTCAAGCAGCAGATGGCGGGCCGGACCCTGTGGGGGGTGACGGTCATGTCGGACCACGAGGAGGTCGTCGCCGACGGGCTGGTGACCAGCCTCAACCACTCGGCGGCGTACCTGCGGATGCGATTCGGCGGTGTGTTGTTCGGCAACGGGTCCCGGCCCGGTCAGGTGCGGAACGACGAGCGTGCGGTGATACGCGCCAAGACGTTCTTCCAGCGTGAGGCCCCGCTCGCCCGGTTCCCCTACGAGGAGGCGGCCGGAACGCGGTAGGCGCGGCTCACCGGGTTCAGGAGGGCGGCGGGCGTGGATGTGGAGGTGCTCTGCTCAGGTTCCACGCCCGGCCCCTGCGGCGGCCCCGGCCCACGACCGCGTCACGCCCGGCCGACCAGGCGGTCCACCGCCGCTGTTCCCGAGGTGTACCCCTGCGCCATCGCCCCGGGCAGCGCCGCGTTCGGCAGCCGGCTCGGTGCCTGCGCCGGGCCGAGGCCGTGGGCGGGAACCACCTGCTGCCGCTCCCGGGTGAGCATCGCCGCGGGGGTGTGCGGGTGTGGTTGCGGGGGAAGCGGGCGCCCCGCTGAGGGGGGTACCGGGGCGGACCGCCATTGCTCCGGCATCCACGCCGCCTCGGGTGCCTGCTGGAGGTGCTCGTACAGCGCCTCCTCCAGCGCCGAGATCAGCCGGGTCACATCCTGCTGGGGGCGCACGACAAGCCGTAGGAAGCGGCTGGAACTGCCGACCTTGTTGGCGCAGTCGCGCACCAGCACACCGTGCTCAGTGAGCAGCCGGTCGCGCAGGACCGTTCCGTCCGCGCCCTGCGGCAGTCGTACGTAGATGAAGTTGCCCTGTGAGGGGTAGACGGTCAGGCCGGGCAGTTGGGACAGGCGCCAGCTCATCTCCTCCCGGTCGCGGCGGGATCGCTCGATGCTCTGGGTGTACTCCTGACGGTGCCCCTTGAGCATGAACACCACGGTCTCCGCGAAGGAGTTGAGATTCCACTTCGGCAGTGCGGCGCGCACCTTTCCGGCCAGCCCGGGGTTCGCCACCAGGTAGCCGAAGCGCACGCCGTGCAGGCCGAAGTTCTTGCCGAGGCTGCGGAGCACGATCACATTCGTACGCAGCACGGCCTCGGCGGCGACGCTCGGGTCGGGTTCGGCGTCGGCGAACTCCAGGAAGGATTCGTCGACGACCACCAGGTCCAGGTCCTGGAGAGCGTCGATGAGCGCGAGGACCTGCTGCTTGGGCAGGAACCCGCCGTCGGGGTTGTTCGGGTTGCAGATGACCGCAGCGCGGGAGCCACGCGAGCGGATGAACCGTACGAACGCATCCGGATCCAGGCCGAAGCCATGGGCCTCCGGCAGCAACAGCATGTCGACGCGCTTGCCGGTCTCCATCGGCTGGTCGGTCCACCGCCCGAAGGTGGGTACGGGCACGGCCAGCGACTCGTGAACGAGCAAGTGGTCGATCCAGGTGATGAGTTCGGTGGAGCCGTTCCCCATCGCGACGGTCTGCGGGTTGAGTCCGAGCACCTGGCACAACTCGGCGGTGATGGTGTCCGCACTGCTCGGGTAGTACGTCAGGATCTCGCGTAGTCGCCTGCCGAGTTCGTCGAACATCTCGGGCGTGGGGAAGTACGGGTTGCAGGGGATGCAGAAGTCGGTGATCTCACCGGCCGCGCCGCCGGCCCCTGCCCGGTCCAGGGTGAAGTACGAGGGGCTGTGCGCGCTGGACGCGCGGAAGAGCGCGGTGACATTGCTTCCGGCCATGAACTGCCTCCCTGCCTGCGAAGGCCCGTACCTGGACGATGGGGCCGCCCCGGTATACGGGCGGCGGGGAGGTGGCGTTCAGTGAAGCGCCCGGGGCTTGCCACCGCCGGTGCGCTCCGGGCGGCCTGGCCGTCCTGACCGGCCTTACCGTCCTGACCGGCCTCCCGTCCTGACCGGCCTGACCGAGCGGCCCGGTACGAGTGAACACGGCCGCATGGCGACTCGTATTCAGAGAAGACCGCGACCTGCGGCTCCCGACGTTGGTGGACGTCGTACCGGAACGGCTTTGAGGGTGACGGATGAGGCACGCACGACGCAGTGTGCAGAGGCTGGCGCAGCTGGCAGCCGTCGGCGGAGTACTCTGCGGCGGTCTGATGATGACGACCGCGATGGCGAGCGAGCCATCCGTTCCAGGAGGCGACGAGAACGGCGCCGTTCAGCCCGGAGAGCTGGGCGCGAGTCTCGTCTCACGGCTCGGCACGTCCCGTACCGCCGGTACCTGGATCGGCTCCGACGGTCGCCCGGTCGTCGCGGTGACGGATGCGGACGCGGCGGCCGAGGTCGGGCGGGCGGGCGCGCGCGCCAAAGTGGTCCGCCACAGCATGCGTCAGCTCCGCTCGGCCACGGACGCGCTGCGGGACGCTCCTCGGGTGCCCGGTACCGCATGGGTGGTGGACTACGGGACCAACGAGGTCGTAGTGCATGCCGACAGCACCGTCTCGGCCGGGGACTGGTCACGCCTGTCCGGTCTCGCCGACAGCATCGGCGGCTTCGTACAGATGCAGCGGACCAAGGGGTCCTTCACCACCAGGGTCAGTGGCGGCGACGCGGTCTTCGCCGGCAGCGGGCGCTGCTCAGCCGGATTCAACGTCACCGACGGCCGGAGCAACTTCGTCCTGACGGCGGGGCACTGCGGCTCCGTGGGCACCGTCTGGTTCCAGGACACGCGGGCTGCCGAACGGGTCGGTACCACCACAGCGAGCAGCTTTCCCGGCAGCGACTTCTCCCTCGTGGAGTACGAGAACGGCGACGCCTCCAGTGGCAGGAGCGTGGTGGGAGTCGGCAACGGCCGGGAGGTACGGATTACTGCGGCCGCCGATCCGTTCGTCGGCCAGCAGGTCTTCCGCAGTGGCAGTACTACGGGTGTGCGTTCGGGCCGGGTGACCGCGTTGAACGCGACGGTGAACTTTCCCGAAGGCACGGTGACGGGTCTGATCGAGACGACGGTCTGCGCCGAGCCGGGCGACAGCGGCGGCCCGCTGTTCGCAGAGGGGTTGGCGCTCGGGGTGACCTCCGGCGGCAACGGCGACTGCACCACGGGTGGTCTGACCTACTTCCAGCCGGCGACCACGGCGATGGCAGCCCTCGGAGTGAGGGTGCCGGGCGCCGCCACGGCTGCCGAAGACCGCGGTGGTGTCGCGGCCTCTCCCCCGGCTGTCGCCGGAAACGCCGTACCGGGAGCGACAGGGGGCGGGGCGCTGCCTGCTGAAACGGTTACTCTGCGGACGCTCGCACCCGGGCTGGTGGTTGCCGGAGTCAGTCTCGTCGGCCTGACAGCGACCCGATGGATTCGGTCGGCGCATGACCGCAGGAGTTACCGCAGGCAGTACTCCCAAGTCTGGGGGTGATGTCCTGGGCGGGGCACCAACGGAGCTGGAGCGGCACGGCATTGCGGGCGGATGGCCGCGATGCCGTGCCTCGTGTCTTCTACTGTCCTGGCTTGGGTTGGGTTGTATGGGGCTTGTGTTCCGGGGTGAGGACGGGCGGGTGTTGACCTCATACCCACGCCCGTCCTCCGCGGTGGCCTCAAGCGAGCGCTGTCGCAGCGCCCCTGAGCAGCAGTCCACACCCCAGCACGAAGACGACGGCGGCCGTGCCGAGCGGGAGCGCGCGCTGGGCGCGCGAAAAGGCGCAGCCTCGCATGCGCAGCGTCAGCCTGCGCGTCGTACTCTCCCTCAGCCGCACTGCCACGAACCCTGCCCCCGCGAGCGTGAGCGCCAGCCCTGCTCCGTACGCCAGGACCAGCAGAAACCCGAACCACGCCTGTCCGAGCGCAGCCGCCCCGACCAGGACAACGACGGCGGACGGGCTGGGGACCAGCCCGCCGGCGAAGCCGAGGAGGATGACGCCGCGCAGGCCCGGGGCGGGGAGGGTGTGGGAGTGGCCGTGGGAGTGGCCGTGGTCATGGTCATGGTCATGGTCATGGTCATGGTCATGGTCATGGTCATGGTCATGGTCATGGTCATGGTCGTGGCCGTGGCCGTGGCCGTGGCCGTGCGACGGGGCATGGCTGTGATGGCTGCCATGGCTGTGCCGGCTGTGGCCGTGCGTGTGATTGCGCTGTCGCCACGCCCGCCGGAGCAGCAGCGCGCCCGCGACCGCGACCAGCGTGCCGCTCGCGATGCCCAGCCAGGAAACGACGGTGGGCGCCGCCGCTGATCCCGCGGTGATCAGGGCGCCGAGTGCGAATACGCCCAGGGTATGGGTCATGGTCACCGAGATACCGAGGGCCAGCACGTCACGCAGGGAGGATTTGCCGCCCGCCGTGGCGGCGGCCGCCATCATGGTCTTGCCGTGCCCGGGGGCAAGCGCGTGCATGGCGCCCAGCAGCAGGGACAGGCCGAGCGCGAGTGCGGCGAAGCCCACGGTCAGTTCGTGGCGTGCCACGAGCCCGGTCAGCGCCTGCGCCCAGCGGTCCGCCCCGCGCGGAAGTACGCCCGCCACCGCGGAACCGCTACCGCTCTCCTCGTCCTGGCTCCCCGCGAGAGCCGGCCCGCCGGGACGGACGGTGAAGGCGGCGGAGCGGACTTCGGGCGGCGTGAAGAGCTGATCTTCCGGGTAGACAGTCAGCCGCCGCGAGACGGAGTCCCCCGGTACGTCCGCCCCCGAGAGCGTCATCCGGTCGCCTCGCGCGGTGATCTCCCGCCACCCCGCTCCAGTAGTGACAGTCGCCGGCCGGTACGCCAGCCGCGTTCGCTCGCCCTGGGGCAGCCGCGCTGTGAGCGCGCAGGTGACGCGCAGGGTCTTCAAGCCCGCCTGGCCCGCGCGTACTTGCGCCTTCGCGCTGCCCACCGACACCGAGGCGGTCTTCTCACCCGGCGCCGCCCCGCCCCGCGAGGCCCCGCCTGGCGACGCACCGCCCCGTGCCCCCGCGCCCCCGACGGTGAGCCGCGCGTCCCGGGCCGCGGCGTCGCACCGCGTCCGGGACCATGCCGACAGCTCGTCCCTCGTCAGCCGGTCGTCTCCGTCGGCGTCGATACGGTTCTGCTCCTGTGCCGCCGGAATCTCAGCCAGGTCCTCGACATGGTCGACGTTCAGCTTCCCCGGAGCGACGACGAGACCGTCGTACTGATTGACGGTGAAGTTCCCCAACGGGTGGGCGTGCGCCGCCTGGGCGGGGAGCAGCGCCAGGGCCGCTCCGGCCACCAGTGCGGCGAGAGCGGAAGCGGTCGTGCGGCGCTTCATGATTCCCCCCGAGGCGCGGACGGCCCAGCCGGCCCGGACAGCGCGGACTCAGCCTCGCGCGCCCCGGTCGGCGAGAAGCCCGGATTCAGGTCCAGCGCGGCGCGCAGAAAGCGGCGCGCGGCCTTGTCGTCGCCGAGGGCGTGTTCGATCATGCCCCGATGGAAAAGGAACGAGGCGTTCCGATATCCGGGCTTCCTGGCCGTCGCCTTCTTCGCGTATGTCAGCGCCTCCCGGTCCTTGCCGTTCGCGTGGAGCGCCCAGGCGAGCGCGTCCGCCGTGTGGACGCTCTCGCGGCGCGACCATTCCGCGCGGGCCGACTTCAACGCCTGAGCGGCGTCGCCGTGGTCCGCCTCGACCAGAGCGGATTCCAGGTCGGTGGCGACACCGTTGGCGCGGGCCAGCCGGGTCCACGCACCGACAAGCCGGTACTGCTCTTCGGCCTGCTTGCGCTGCCCGGCCGCCTCTTGCAGTTCGCCGAGTGCGGCCAGCTGCCCCGGCAGGGGGTATCGCCGTACGACGTCTTCGAGATCGCGCAGGGCGCGTTTCGTCTCGCCCTGCGCGGCGTACGCACGCCCTCGCCCCTCCAGCGCCGGCACGTACTGGGGATCGGCACGCAACGCGGTGGCGTAGTGCTCCCGGGCTCGGACGTACTGGCCCTGGGACCAGGCCAGTTGGCCGAGCGATGTGGCGACGTACGCCACATCGGCGGAGGTGAACGCGGACTCCATCGCGCGCAGCAGCACCTGGCGTGCCCCCTTCGCGTCGCCGCGCAGCTCCAGTACGTACGCGTACCGGGTGAAGACCGGAATGCCGGGCCGGCGCCGGTCGGCGAGCTCGACGGCTCGCAGCGCCTCGTCGTAGCGGCCGAGTTCCGTCAGGGCGTCGACCCGGCTGGACAGCGCCCGTTCGCTGTACGGGTTCACGCGCAGCGCCCGGTCCGCCTGTCTCAGCGCGGCGCCGAAGTCGTGCCGGGCGGCGGCGAGCGCCGCCCGGCCGGCGAGCGCCGCGTCGTTCTCGCCGGCCGGGCGCAGCTGCAACGAGCGTCCGAACGCCTTCTCCGCCTGCGGATATCGGGTCGGATCACCACTGGTCCGGGCCTGCTCGACGTACGCCGCCCCCAGCGTCGCCCAGCCCGCGGCGTCCTTGGGCTGTGTCCTCAGATGCTTGTGCAGGGCGTCGATGCCCTGCGCGAGGTCTCCGGCCGTCAGCCGCTCGACGGCCGCGTCCGCCACGAGAGCGGGCGCGTCGCGTCCGGGCCGTGCCGATTCGCCGTCGGCCCCGATCGCCACCGAACCGGCGGTGAGTCCCGCCGCCATCGCCACGACCACCGCGACGCGCCACCGCCGCGGCCCGCGCCACCGCCCCAGCCATCGTTCGTGCCATCGCTGCGATGGCACGAACTGCGGCTTCCTTACGAGCATCGGTCTCGCCTTTCTCGGATCTGTCGGGTCTTCTCTGCGGGGTGGCCCGGGCCAGGCCGCGCGGTGGGCCGGAGGATCACGCTGCCCTGCGGACCGGGAGAGGCCCCGGGCGCACGCGCTCCGTGGCTAAGGGATCAGCCGAGCCAGGACCGGCGTGCGGGCTGCCGCCGCGAGCGCACATAGGCCGTGCCGAGACCCACGAGCAGGACCCCGGCCGCTCCTGACGCGGCCGAGACGAGCATCACCGTGTTGTCGTCCCACGACGCGGTGATCGAGGACATCCCGCCCGTCAGGCCCGTCGCGTCCGCCTTGGTGCCCGCCGCTGCCGCCTTCTTGCCGTCGGAGCCGGAGGTGGGCAGGGCGACGTACGGGAAGCGGGTGCCGAACTTCTTGTCGTTGGCGTCGACCGCGTCACCCAGGTCGTTCTTCGATCCGACGAGTTCGCCCTCGACGGTTTGCAGCGCGATGTCCAGGACGTCGTCGGTCAGCCGTCGCCCGTTCGGGAAGCCCGCGTTGTCGCCGTCCAGTACGCCCAGCCGCTTGGGCTCCGCGACCGGCTTGATGGAGGTGTTGAGGCGCAGCATCTCCGACGGGGTGCCATTCGGCGGCTGGTTGAGATCCTTGACACCGGTCAGGAACACCGAGACGAGGTCGTCGCGCGGCTCCGCCGGGGCCTTGATCTTGTAGATCCCCTCGATGAGCTTCGGCAGTTCCGGCTCGGTGACGTTCTTCAGGAAGTCGCCGTCGTTCTCGGGCGATGAGGCATTGAACTTGTCCTTGTCCTTCACGGGGTTGACGACCTCGTTGACCAGCGGCATGCCGAGCCGCGACACGCGCGTCCAGTCGCCGGAGGCGTTCCTTCGCTCCGTCGTCGAGTAGATGCCGACGACGGGCTGCTCCTCCGATTCACGGATGTACGAGTTCGGCACCTGCAGGGCGATCGTGTTGACGTTGTAGCCCTTCAGCGTGTCGTTCCCGACCTCCGACAGATCACCGCCGTACAGCAGGTCGAAGACGCGCAGATCGAGGAAGAACGGGTCGTCGGCCTGGCCGGCGAAGGCCTTGAGGCCGCCGGGGACCTTCTTCACCGCCTGGTCGCGGAGCTTCTGGTAGTCGGGCATCGACGCCTTGCCGACGTTCGACGGCGCGACCGGGAGGCCCTTAGCGACCTTGTGGCGTGAGACGACCTTCGCGTGCTCGAGCCGCAGCAGCTCGATGTCATAGGTCTGGGTGAAGTTGAGGTCCGGGTCGTCCAGGCTCTCCACCGCGCCCGTGTTGTAGAGGAAGGTGTTCTCGTTCTTGCGGTGGTCCTTGAACGTGAACCGGTACAGCAGGTCGTCCTGGGCGTCACCGTCGCTGTCGATGTGGATGTCGTAGCGCGCGTCGTTGGCGAAGGTGTAGAAGTTCGGGCCGCCCGCCGGTTCCTGGAACGGCAGCCAGTTCGCCACCAGAGTCGTCGTGTCGGGGTGGTCGGGGCTGACGAACGCGTACACGTCCGTGTTGTCGAACTGCGGCTGCCCCGAGATCAGCGGCGCCTCCCGGTGGCTGGACGCGGATGCCGTCCGCGGCTCCAGCACAGCCAGTCCGGCAGCTGCGATTCCTCCACCGGCCAGCGCACCACAGGCGAGCAGAGCGATACTCCGGCGACCCCGCCAGGTCCACGCACTTCTGGTGATTGCGGTCATATCGTCCGTCCTTCATCCGTCGTCTCGTCCGTCCGGGCCTGCTTGTACGTCCAGTACGTGCGCCGCACCCGTCTTGTTCGGTCTCGATCGCTGAAAGATCGGCGGATTGCCCGACGGCACGTCAGAAAGGGGCGTCCGGAGGTGCGCGCCGCCCTCCGTCGTCGCACGCTCACGAGACGTCCTAGACTCCGTTCATGAGCCTCACGACTGCTGCCATTGCCCAGGACCTGGCACCGAACGGCGCGCTGCGGGCCTCGGTCAACCTGGGCAATCCGGTCCTGGCGCAGGGCACGCCGACGGCGCCGGCCGGCATCACGGTGGACATCGCACGGGAGATCGGTGCGCGGCTCGACGTGCCCGTGGAGCTGGTCTGCTTCGACGCGGCGCGGAAGTCGTACGAGGCGATGGCTACGGGCCTGGCCGACATCTGCTTCCTGGCCATCGATCCCGTACGTGAGGCCGAGGTCGCGTTCACCGCACCGTACGTCGTGATCGAGGGTGTCTTCGCCGTGCCCCACGACTCACCGTTCACCACGGTCGCCGACATCGACCGCGCGGGCGTGCGGATCGGTGTGAAGCGCGGCTCCGCCTACGACCTCTTCCTCTCCCGCACGCTTGAGCACGCGAGCATCGTGCGCGGGGAGGAGGGAGTCGACGCGTTCCGCGCGCAGGGTCTGGAGGTCGCGGCGGGCATCCGGCAGCCGATGACCGAGTTCGTCGCGACGCATGGCGACGTCCGACTGATCGACGGCCGCTTCATGCAGATCCAGCAGGCGGTGGGCACGACCACGACCCGGCGGCCCGAGACCGTTCGATTCCTCCGGAATCTGGTGGAGGAGCTCAAGGCCGACGGGTTCATTACCGACGCCCTTCGGCGCGCGAATCAGTCCGACACCCTCGTCGCCCCACCCGGACCCGTGCCTCCGCGGGGCGCGTAGGTCTTCGGCGGCCGGTCAGCCGCCGCGAGGTCCGCCACTGCCCGCACTCGGCGCGGGCCGGGGCCGTACGTCGGCAAACCTGCGGTGTGCCGTTTTCCCTCCGTCGGCCTACGCCGATTCGCCCCTTCAGGCGCGACGGCTTCTCATGGAGACTGCGGGCGGGCCGGTCCCGCTTGCCGTCAGCGCAGAAAGGCACGCCGATGTACGAGATGTGCGCCGAGTCCACAGTCGACAGGGGCGAACTGATCTGGCATGTCATCCACAAGGACGTGACGGCCAGTGCGCTGTGCGGGCGCTCCCTCACGCCCGCCTCCCCGGCCGCTCTGCTCGCCCAGGCCGAGGCAGCCGCGGAGCGCTACTGCTCCTCCTGCATGACCGCTTTCAGCTCAGCGGTCCAGAGCCACGGGCACTGACCGGTCCTGCCGGGCCGCACCACTCGTCGCGCACAGGCTCAGGGATGGACACACCTAGGGTGGCCTGCGCCGGGCCGGGTGGGGCCCCGGCTGCGGCGGGCCTACGCCGGGGGCTTCTTCGGCCCGGTGGCGCCCTGAAGCGAGGAGGCGGGGCTCCGGTGACGGGGGGCCGCCTGGCGGGGTGGCCGGGTCAGGGTGATCTGCCGGACGAGCTGCTGGAAGCAGGCGAGAGCGGCGAGCGAGGGGAGGGCGGCGGCTGCTACGTCGACCAGGGTGCGAGAGGCCTGGGAGACACACAGGAGTATGGAGACCGCGGAGAAGAGCAGCACGACGGTCCAGGAGTGTGCCGCACGGCGCTGATGCAGGGCGGCGCGCAGGATGGACAGGGACGCGACCATCCAGGGCCCGTAGACGAGCAGGGGCCACCACCAGACCGCGTCGTCGATGGTGCGGTACTTGGCGAGGTGGCGCAGCGGGTCGTACGAACGGCGACCGCGCCCAGGAGTTACCGTGGCCCTCGACGTCGACGACCACCGTCCGCAGCACCTTGAGCGCGGCCACGTAGTCCTCGTCACTGATGCCCTTGTGCACCACGGTGCGCAGCTCCGTCACCAGCCCGCGCAGCCGCGCGCTCGCGGCCGCGCCCTCATCGGGGAGGTGCACACGTCGGTCGGCGTCGATCCGCAGCCAGCCGCGGTGGAGCACTGGTCGATGACCCGCGCGATCTCGTGCAGCCCGTCCGCGAGGTGCGTGAACTGAACGGTCACTCCCTCCCGGCTCGGCGCCGCGGGCCTCCATGCACGGTTTCACGATCACGACGCTGCCTTCCGGTGGCCGCGTGGGCACAGGGCTTCCCGAGGGCCGCTCCATCGCCCGGCCGCGCTGGGCGGGCCGGACGAGTCCCGGCGAGGCGCCGAAGCCTCGCCGGGGTTTTGCGACGAGCGCCGGTCAGCCGGCGACCGACGGCACGCTCAGCGCGAAGCGGTAGCTGAGTTGCCACGACCCGGCCGGAACTGTGAGATCGGTGACCTCCAGCGGCCGCTCGTACTGGTCGCACACCAGTCGGCGGATGCGGAGCTGGGCCGGCGTGTCGGCGGACTCGGCCACCGTGCGCGGAGGCACGAGGGTGAGTGTCTCGGAGCGGACGGGGCGCAGACCCGCCTCCAGCATCCACTGGTAGAGCCGGCGCAGGTCGCACCGCGTACCGCGCCGCAACTGGCGTCGGCGCTTGGCGAGTTGCGGCACTTCGGTGATCGCGACGGAGGAGAAGTACGAGGTGGCCGTCTGGACGACGCCCTCGATGGGGTCCGTCAGGCGTTGACGGTGGACCATCGTGCGGGCGCCGTGCCGCAGTTGCAGCGACTCGGCGACGTCGGTGGGGGCGGGCTCGTAGGTCAGGTCCGGCGCGGAGGGGGTGGCCAGTCCCACGGGGATCACGCCGCCGGGAAAGACGAGGTCGCCGGCCACCGGCACGGTGACGGCTTCGGCCGGCGCAGCGGGAACGTACGTACCGCTCTTGTCCGTGCTGACGATGCCCTGCTCGCGGAGATACTGCAGTGCCTGGCGAACGGTCTGGCGGTTGACGCGGTGGAGGGCGGCCAGAGTCCGCTCGGAGGGCAGACGGCCGCCGGGAGGTATCTGCTCGCGCTCCAGATCGGCTCGAAGCCGGTGGGCGAGCGATCGGTAGAGCGGTACGGGAACGGTGTCGGCCTGCTCGTTCACGGGTGCGGTCCTCACTGTGCGAGTGACGGAGAGTGCTCAATCGAGCGATCTCCGTACATGTATCACAGTGGTCTATACCTTTAAATGGGCGGGGTGGCGAGCTCGATGACAAGTCCATGAATTCCGCGCCGACGTGATCCGAGCCTTAGCGGGTAGACGCTCTGCAGCCCCTGCTGGACGAGAAATTCGGAGAGAGTGCCATGGCTGTCAAGGCGACCGGGTGGGCCCGTACGTTTCCGGCGAGCAAGGGCGTACGCGGAGGGCGGGAGTGGACGCGCGGTCAGCTGGAGTCCCTCCCTTGGGCCGCCGCGTCGCCCGACACCGTGGACGAGATCGTCCTGGCGGTCTCCGAACTCCTCACCAACGCCCACGTGCACGCCCACAGCGACGCACAGTTGGTGCTGACCTGGGACAACACCTGCCTCCACGTGAGCGTGCACGACGAGGCGGCCGCCATGCCCGCGCCCAGGGTCGCGGACGCCGGGGCCGTTTCGGGCAGGGGCGTCAGCATCGTGCAGGCACTCGCCGACAGCTGGCACACCCACGCACAGCAGCACGGCAAGACGGTCACCGCTTGTTTCAAGCCCCCTCACCCCGTGCCCGCCTCACGGACGCGCCCCCGCGAGGGGTGAGCCCCGGGCACGCCCGCCGTCAGGCGTCGCCGTACCTACTGGGCGGTCCCTCGGCCCTGCGGGACGCGGCGGACGCGGGCGAGGAGCAGGACCGTGTCGTCGGTCGGCGGGTCGGGCAGAAGGCTCGCGAGGATACGGTCCGCTGTCGCCTCCAACGGCCCTGCCGCGCTGGACAGTTCGGCGCGCAGCATGTCCAGGCCGGTCTCGATGTCCCGGCCGCGTGCCTCGATGAGGCCGTCGGTGTAGAGGGCGAGGGTCGCGTCCTCGGGAAGTTCGATCTCGATCGTCCGGAAGGCGAAGCCGCCGACACCGAGCGGGACCCCCAGGACGTCGTCGACGGTCGCGACTCCGCCGTCCGGGCGGAGTACCAGCGGCGGCGGGTGACCGGCGCCGGCGACGCGGGCACGGCCCGTCGTCGGGTCGTAGACGATGTAGAGGCATGTCGCCAGCTCGATGCCGGATTCCTGGGCGCACACGTCGAGCTGGGCGAGCAGCTGGTCGGGTTCGGGATCGTGCCGGGCCAGCGCCTTGGCTGTGATGCGGAGCCTGCCCATGGCGGCGGCGGCCGGCACACCGTGTCCCATGACATCGCCGACCACCAGGGCGACCCGGTCGCCGGGCAGGCTGATCACGTCGTACCAGTCGCCGCCGACCTCCGTGATCTTGCTGCCCGGCACGTACCGGTGGGCCATGCTTACGTACGGACTGGCCGCCAGGGCGGTCGGCAGCAGAGCACGCTGGAGGGTGAGCGCGATGTCCTGTACGCGGCTGTACAGGCGCGCGTTGTCCAGACAGATCGCGGCGCGTGAGGCGAGCTCACCGGCAAGGCTGAGATCGTCCTGGGTGAACGCCGGCCGGGCCGCGGACCGGCCGAACATGGCGATGCCCTGGACGGTGCCCCTGGCGATGAGCGGGGCGACGATGATGCAGGCCAGTCCGCTCTCGGCGAGGAGCCGGGCACGCGTCTCGATGAGTACGGTCCTGGCCATGAAATCCGCGTCGACGACGGCTGAGATCGGGCGGCCCGTGCGCAGCATGTCGTGGATGACGGAACCGGGGGGATAGGTCACGCTCTCCCGTCCGCCGACGAGCTCCGGGGCGGGCGGCGGCAGGACGGTGCCGGACGCGATGCGGCGGGTGACGAGCGGCAGATCCGGGTCGAACAGCTCGGCGTCGTTCCGCCACTCCACGACTTCCACGACAGAGCCGTCGCAGAAGTCCGGAATCGCCGTGTCGACGAGCTCCTGGGCTGTGAGGTTCACATCCAGGGTGGTGCCGATCCGGGCGGCGGCGCGGTCCAGCAGAGCCAGCCGCTGACGCCCCGCGGTGGCTTCCAGAATGGCCTGTTCCCGGTCTGTCACGTCGACCATCAGGCCGCCCACTCCGGGCCGGGTGCCCACCGCCTGGCTCAGGGGAAAGAAGCTCACCGACCGCACCTGATCGCGGTCCGGGTGGCCCGGGGTCCGCAGACCCACCACGGCCCCCACGACGGGCCGGCCGCCGGCGGCGACCTCGCGGAGCATGCGCTCGTAGTGACCGCCGTCGGACATGATCATGACCTCGTCGCTGCGCAGCCCGAGGTGTGCCTCGATGGGAACCCCGTCCATGTCGGCGAGCGCCTGGTTGAGGTGGACGTACCGCAGATCCGCGTCGAACATGACCAGACCGATGGGGCAGGTCTCGAAGAGGGCGTCGAGGAAGGCGAGGTTGGTCTTGACCCGGTCGAGCTCCTCACTGCGGCTCGCCAGCCCCATGACCACCGAATCCCCTTCGGCCCCGGACACGGGAAAGACCCGGAAGCCACAGCTGAAGGCCGTACCGTCACGATGCCGTGCGGTCAGCCGCCCCCGCCAGTAGCCCAGGGCCCGGCCCCGCTCCAGCATCCGGTCGCACGAAGCCGATACGCCGTGGGACGCGTCCGCGAAGAGCACGGCCCCGGGCCTGGACAGGACCGCGGTGGCGTCGTAACCGAAGAGGTCCTGCGCGCCGGGCCCCCAGTAACAGACCAGACCGTCGCCGTTCATGCCGAAAACAGCCACGGATACGTGTTCGAGCAGCGTCCCCGGCTCGGACAGGAACGGGCCGTGAGCCTTCTCGTCCCCCGGCCGGTCCGATGGCACGAGACGTCCCCTTCCACCAGCCGCGCTCCTGACCCGGAGCGCGCGTTCCAGCTCACCAGCAGCTGGTCATCCACAATCTAGGTTCCATTCCGGTCGGCCGCCACCGCCGCGCCTCCGGCCGTGTTCCCGCGACCCCCCGGCGGGCCGGGGCGGCGCCTCGGATCGCCATGGGCACGCGCCCCGACCTCGTTCGTGCCGGGTTGCGCGCATCGCGGCACAACGAACAGCACGCCCCCGAATGCGGGGGCGTGCTGCACTGCGCACCGGCGTGCCGGTTCAGTTGGCGAAGCGGTCACCGAAGTACGTCAGGCCCGAGGGCCCGCCCAGGGACGTCGAGCCGAAGCTCGTCGAGCCGGTGGCGGTGATGCCGCCCGTGGTTGCCTTGAAGAGCCAGACCGAACCCGCGCCGTCGTTCTCGGCGAAGGCGCCGGCGATCAGTTCGGCGCGGCGGTCGCCATTGCTGTCCGTCAGGTGTACGGACGCGCCGAACTGGTCGTGCGACTCGGCGGTCCCGGGAACACCGGACGTGTCCTGCGAGAAGCTCTTGGAGCCGGTACCCGTGAGGCCGGTGGCGGAGCCGCGCAGCACGGTGACCGTGCCGGCCGACGTCTTGCCTCCGAGCGCCTCGGACGACGCGCCGACGGCGACGTCGGCGTAGCCGTCGGCGTTAGTGTCACCGGCGGACAGGCTCCAGCCGAAGCGGTCGCCCTTCTCGGCCCCGCCGGGCACACCGGCGGTGTCCTGGGTGATACGGACCGGAGTACGGGTGGACAGGCCGGTGGCGCTGCCGAACGTCACGGTGACCGCGCCGCCGAGACCACCGTTCGGCTCGTCGGTGGACTTCTCCATGAAGTTGCCGGTGACGATGTCGCCGAAGCCGTCCTTGTTGACGTCGCCGATGGCCGCCGCGTATCCGCCCGCGAGCTTGCCGGACGCCTTGAGACCGGTGGCCCCGCCCTTGTACAGGACACTGCGGGTGATGTACCCGCCGCCGCTCTCCTGCTGGCCCATCACGAGCAGGTCGGTGGCGCCGTCACCGGTGACGTTGCCGGCGACCAGCCGGTCCGTGTTGATGCCGGTCTGGTCGGACGTGTCGATGCCGGTCAGACCGGCTGCCTTGCCGGTGCGGGCGATGGGCCCCTTGAAGACGTTCAGCCCGGGTCCGGCGATGTTGGCGGCGGCGAGGTCGGTATTGCCGTCGCCGTCGAAGTCACCCGCGGCGACGTCCCAGCCCAGCTCGTAGCGGTTCTCGGGCAGCGGCGACGAGATGTCGGTGCCCGAGGTGAGCCCGGTCGCGCCGCCCCAGATCACGGTGAGGACGCCGAAGTCGTCGGTGCTGCCGATCCGCTCGGCGTGCACGCCGACCACCAGGTCGGTGTAGCCGTCGCCGTCGAGGTCACCGGCGGTGATGCGGTCGCCGAAGCTGTCGCCCGCTTCCGGAACACCGGGGATGCCCGGGGTGGCCTGGCTGATGATGGTGCGCTTCGACTTGTCGAGGCCACTGCTGGTGCCGTAGACGACGGCGACGTATCCGGCATTGGTCTTGCCGTCGACCTTGGCGATGGGCGCGGCTATCGCCAGGTCGCGGTAGCCGTCGCCGTTGAAGTCGCCCTGCAGCCCGGAGGGCGCGGCGGTGGCGCTGCCGGCTCCGACGACGAGCAGGCCGCCGGTGAGGGCGGCCGCCGCCGCGGTGGCGAGGGGGATGCGGAGGTGCTTGCGCATGCGGGTCTTCTTCTCCTGCGGCATGCCGGATGCCGGTGCGGCATCCGAAGTCTGATGGGTCCGGTCGACCGTGCTCGGGAACACATGTCGAACGGTGCAGGGATGACCACTGGAGGACCACGATGGTTGTACGGACGTCCCGCTGGTTGTACGGGACTCCCGCTCCGGGGCCAGGACGTCCTTCGGGGGCGATACCGGCCGAAGGCGTGCCGTGCGTGACGCGGCAGACCACAGCCAGCCCCACCGCGCCGGCGGCCTCGGCTGTACCGAGCCGGGGCCACCGGGGCCACCGGGGGCCACCGGGGCCAGGGCACGCGGTAGTCCGCCGGCGGCTCGACGACCCGGGCGAATAATCGGATGCGGGCCCGGGGGGCGGCCCGTACGGTCGACGCTCGTGGAACCGCTCAGTGACCGACAGATCCGTTCGTCCTTCGTGAACTGCACCAAGGGCGAGGCAGCGCGCCTGAAACTCCCCCTCGATTTCGCCGAACTCCCCTGGGGAGACCTGGACTTCCTCGGCTGGGTCGACCCGGGCGCACCGCTGCGGGCGCACCTCGTCCTGCCGAGACCCGACGGGCCGCTCGGGATCACGTTGCGGGTACCCGGCGCGACCCGCACGAGCGCGGTGAAATCCAGCCTCTGCCAGCTCTGCCTCACTGGCCACGCCTCCTCCGGCGTCACCCTCCTCGCGGCGCCGCTGGCAGGCGCCCGGGGCCGCGCGGGCAACACCGTCGGCATCTACGTCTGCGCCGACCTTGCCTGCTCCCTGTACGTACGGGGCAAGCGGCAGCCCAAGCTGCGCAGCGGCCGGTACGAGGAGAGCCTGACCGAGGAGGAGCGGATCGCCCGCATGCTGGGCAACCTGGACGCCTTCATGGCGAAGGTGACCCAGGCCCCCTGATGTGAATCAGAGGCCCTCTGCCTCTTCCGATTCGAGTCGCGCGCTGGGGGTCCAGAACGCCGTCAGTGGAGCTCGAGCCGGGTGAGGTGTTCGGGGGTGAGGGCGCGCAGGAAGCTCTCGGCGTCGAACGCCTCCCCTGCCGCCACCACGCCCGTCGCCTCGCAGCGCCCGTCGAGGACGCGTGCGAGGGCCTCCGCCACGAGCGGCGCGGTGACCGCGTAGATGTCCTGCCCGCCGGCGACCGCGCGGCGCGTCTCCTCGCCCCGGCGGACGACGGCCTCGACGAGGAACGTCTGTGTCGATCCGCAGGGTGTGCTTGCCTTGGGATGGTTGACGCTCTTCTTCTGGATGGTGCTGACGTTCGTCCAGAGGCTGAGCTTGCGTTCGCCGTCGAGGTAGACACGGATGCCGTCGCGTGTTTCGACGGGCAGTGCGAACGAGCCGCCGGAGCCGAAGTCCCGGGTCACGGTCCAACGGACCCCGGGGAGCGCCGAAGAATTCTTCGCACACGGCAGTGCCCGGCACGGGCGCTGCCGGAGCGGGGACACGCGAAACCCCCCGGAGCGTGTGCTCCGGGGGGCCTGGTGTGCCCTGCGTCAGGTCAGGCGAGCGTGATGTTCTCCGCCTGCGGGCCCTTCTGGCCCTGCGTGACGTCGAACGTGACGGTCTGGCCTTCCTGGAGCTCGCGGAAGCCGGTGGAGTTGATGTTGGAGTAGTGCGCGAAGACGTCCGGGCCGCCGCCGTCCTGGGAGATGAAGCCGAAGCCCTTTTCGGAGTTGAACCACTTGACGGTTCCGCTGGCCATGCTGGTGCCTTTCAGTCGATATCGGATTCGCACCGCGCGAACCCGGAGGTGATCGCCCTGGTCCTTTGGCACTGCACAGCAAAGCGCCCACGCCATAGCGCGGGCAGGAACTGCGAACCACGACATCTGCGAGCGACGTTACACCGCGAAACCGCCTCTCACCAGAGAGCAACGTCCTTTCCGCGACACGTCGGCCGCCGGAATTGATCGCCGCCGTATGTGCAACCGGCCGGAAGGGGCGCTCCGTCGACGGTGGGGGCACCACCCGTGCCCCCTTCCCCGCGCCTCGGCGGCCGTGCCGGTCACAGCCCCTCGTCGAGAAGTGCGACCAGCACCGCCGGGGCCCCCGCGGCAGACCCGGCGTACGGGCTAGGTGTCGATGCCGGTGACGGCGGTCGGGCCGAGCGGGGCCTCGTCCTCGGTGAAGCCGGCCTTCCGCAGGGCGGTGGCGGCCACCTCCTTCGCGTGCGTCTCCGCGCTGCGGCTGTCGTCGGCCTCGACCTCCAGGTGGATGCTGAAGGTGCCGTTGTCATTGACGGTCACGATGTCCAGGTCCTCCGCCTGGCCCAGCGAGGTGTGCTGGGGGTCGGCCGGCCGCAGGTTCTGTACGAGAGCGGCTCGCGCCGTCTCGGTCACTTCGCGCAGGAACGTGCCCGGAATGGAGATGACGTAGGTGGTCATTCAGACTCCTCGGTCTGGACGTGTACGGCGTCGCTCACGGGGGCCGACCGGCCCCGCATCTCGCGTCGCCCCGCGGACGGATCTTTGAACCATCGTTACGCCTACCCAGAGACGGGCTCTTTCCCTTTCGCACGCGGCCGGCTCAGGAACTCCGCGATCCGTTCGCCCCACGTGCGGACGTCGGCGCGCGTGCGGGACACATGCAGTGCGGCGTACGGCAGCGCATCGGCCAGTGCTTCCGCGGTCGAGAGCGGGTGGCCCGGGTCGTCCGCCCAGGCCAGGATCAGGGCCGGCCGGCGCAGCGCGGCGATCGCGGACGGGGCGGGCAGGTCGGAGCGTGCCAGGCCGCGCAGGACGGACGGGAGTACTCGCCCGGCGGGCGTGGGTGGGAGCGCGGGAACGTCGGCCACGACCGCGGGGCCCGGCTCCCTCCGCCTGGCGCCGAGCCAGGCCTCCGCGCCGTCTCGCTCGATGGTGTCGGCGGATGCCAGGTTGGCCAGCGCGTATCCCTCGCGCGTTGTCCAGGCCGTGGGCGGGATGAGGAGCACCAGCCGAGCGAACCGGTCGGGCGCCTGTACCGCGGCACGCAGCACGGTGCCGCACCCCATCGACGCGCCCATGGCGTCGGTGGGCTCCGTGGCGCCCAGGTGCCCGAGCAGGGCCAGCAGATCGTCCGCGAGCGAGGCATAGGTGTAGTCGCTGTCCACGGCCTCACCGGTGGACCGGCCGTGTGCCCGGGCGTCGTACCGGACCAGGCGCCGGCCTCCGTCCAGCACCGGCCCCCAGTCGAACAGGCCCATTCGGTCCTCGACGGCCTGGCTGACCAGGCCCCCGTGCGCGTACACGACGAGCGGGCCGTCACCCGCGTCGTCGTAGACCAGCTCCGCCCCGCGATGACGGAAACGGCCTTCCACGACCTGGAGCCTTCCCCGTGTCGTCACAGCTGCACCCTCTTCCTCGCGCTCATCGGTGTCCCGCTCATCTCCCGGTCCGCCCGCTGACGCCGTCCCGGATTCGCCTAGAGTTCCCAGAGTGCCGTCGTACAGCATTGGCCAGGCAGCGGAGCTGCTGGGAGTGAGTCCGGAGACCGTCCGCCGTTGGGCCGACGGAGGTCACATCCCGATGGCCCGGGAGAGCTCGGGGAACCGTGTGATCGACGGTGTCGGCCTGGCGGCGTTCGCGAAGGAGCGGGCGCAGGGGCTGCATCCCGTGTCCGGGGAGGTGCGGACCTCGGTCCGGAACTCCTTCGCCGGGATCGTCACCGCGGTCACAGGGGACGACATCGTCGCCCTGGTGGAGATCCAGTCCGGTCCGCACCGGCTCGTGTCGATGCTCACCAGGGAGGCTGTGGAGGAGCTGGGGATCGAGGTCGGGGTGACGGCGACGGCGCGGGTGAAGTCGACGAACGTACATATCGATCTGCCCTCGCACCGGAGTTGAGGCCGGGCCCGGTCAACGGCAGTCCAGGGCGGCGCGCATGGACGGCCGGAATCTCGACACCGCGGGGAGCCAGCTCGTCGTACCTGCGGACCGCTGCGGGGCGCGCTACATCAGCGAGATCGCCAGCGTCTGGATCGGCACCTGCCGGCTGCCTGCCCGAAGCGCGGACGCAGGCACGCCGTCCGTGCGGGGCGGCGCGTACTGAGGGCGACTTCAGGCCGTCGCGAGCGAGATCTCGGTGGACTTGATCAGCGCGACGACCGAGGAGCCTTCGGCCAGGCCGAGATCGGCGACGGCGTCCTTGGTGATCGCGGCGGTCAGCTCACCGCCTGCGACGCTCACCTTCACAGCGGCCATGGCGCCGCCGACGGAGATGCCGGTGACCGTGCCGGGGACCTGGTTGCGGATGCTCAGGCCCGCGACCGGGCCGGTGGCGAGCGCCACCTCGGTGGACTTCACGAGCGTGCGGACCACGGCGCCTTCGCTGAGGCCCAGTTCCCGGACCGCGTCGCGGGTGATGGCCGCAGTGATGTCCATGCCACCGTCGAGGCGCACTCTGACTGTCGCCATGGCCTCGCCGGAGGTGATGGCGGTGACGGTTCCGAAGATCTGGTTGCGGATGCTCAGACTCATGAACGTGCGCCTCGATCGCGAAGGGGACTGCCGGTTCGAGCTGCTCTGA
This sequence comes from Streptomyces sp. NPDC055287, assembly GCF_053646035.1. NCBI lineage: Bacteria > Bacillati > Actinomycetota > Actinomycetes > Kitasatosporales > Streptomycetaceae > Streptomyces > Streptomyces sp. NPDC055287. The sequence continues at coordinate 24,237 of NZ_JBSHNE010000026.1, forward strand.
TTCCAGCACTCTAACCACACTCTGCACTGTCTCTCGGCTACGCACCGCCCACTCCTCGCGACGCTCCCAGCCGGAGGACCGCTCCCAGCCCGCCGTTCAGCACTTCCTCCAAGGAGGCTTGCATCTGCCATAGATGATCGGACCATACCTTGCAGATGCGAGGTAGATAGCCCTATCTTGACGCGCATGCAGTCCTACACCATCGGACAGGCGGCCCGTCTGCTCGGCGTCAGCCCTGACACCGCACGCCGCTGGGCCGATGCCGGCCGAGTCGCGACCCATCGCGACGAGAGCGGGCGCCGTCTCATCGACGGCCGTGATCTGGCGGCGTTCTCCGCCGAGGTCGGCCAGGCCGGCCCGGGTGAGGGCGACGCTCCGTACACCTCCGCCCGCAACGCCTTCCCCGGCATCGTCACCGCCGTGAAGCTCGGCGACGTAGCGGCTCAGGTGGAGATCCAGGCAGGCCCGCACCGCCTCGTGTCGCTCCTCACCCGGGAGGCCGTCGAGGAACTGGGGCTGGAGGTCGGCATGCAGGCCACCGCCCGCGTGAAGTCGACCAGCGTGCACATCGACCGCACCTGACACACACCTCCCGCCCCGGCCCCTTGCTCGACAAAGCGGCGTCGCCCGTCCCCGGCGCGGCTCACGACCATCCGCCCGTACGGCGTCCGCCGGCCGTGTTCTCAAGGAGTCCCACCCCCATGTCCCTCGCACCCTCGTCCACCGGGCGCCGCGTCGCCGCCGCGCTCGCGACCACCGCCCTCCTCGTCCCGCTCGCCGCCTGCGGCAGCGACAACGGCAGCGAGCAGGACGCCGGAGCCGAGACCGGCAAGTCGGCGACCGGTACCGCGAAGGCCGAACTGACCGTGCTGGCCGCCGCCTCGCTGACCGACGTCTTCAAGACGGCGGGCGCCGCCTACGAGAAGGCCCACCCGGGTACGAAGCTCACCTTCTCCTTCGCCGGCTCCCAGGAGCTCGCCGCCCAGGTCAAGCAGGGCGCCCCCGCCGACGCCCTGGTCACCGCCGACACCAAGACCATGGACGCGCTCAGGACCGACACCGGCGCCCCCACGGTCATCGCCAAGAACCGGCTGGTCATCGCCACCGGCGAGGGAAACCCGCAGAAGGTCGACAGCCTGAAGGACCTCGCGGACACCAAGCTCAAAGTGGTGCTGGCCGCACCCGAGGTCCCCGTCGGCCGCTACAGCCAGAAGATCCTGGACGCCCAGAAGATCACCGTGAAGCCCGTGTCGCAGGAGCCGAACGTCCGCGCCGTGCTCAGCAAGGTCGAGCTGGGCGAGGCCGACGCGGGTCTCGTCTACAAGACCGACGCCGCCACCGCGACCGACAAGGTCGACGCGATCGAGATCCCGGACGCGCAGAACGCCATCGCCGCATACCCGGCCGCGACACTCAAGACGTCCAAGAACTCCGCGGCGGCCGAAGCGTTTGTGAAGTGGCTGTCCTCCGCCGAGGCGCAGAAGATCTTCAAGGACGCGGAATTCCAGCAGCCGTAACCCCTCTCTTGCGCCAGGCCGCCCTGCCTGTGGGACGGGCAGGGCGGCCCGCGTCCGCACCACGCGCCCCCTGGGACCTCACGATGAATCACCTCCGCGGCCGTACGACCGGTCCAAGCACCCCCGCTCTCCTGGGGATTCCAGCCCTGTTCGCGGTCGCGTTTCTGCTGCTCCCGCTCATCGGGATCCTGGTGCGCACCGAGTGGACCGACCTGGGGGACCATCTGAGCAGGCCGGGAACCACCGAGGCGCTGAAGCTCTCGCTGGTCGTCTCGTTCTGGGCGCTCGGTCTGTCCCTGCTGCTCGGCGTCCCGCTCGCCTGGCTGCTGGCCCGCGTCTCCTTCCCCGGCAAGGCGTTCGTACGTTCCCTCGTCCTGCTGCCCATGGTGCTGCCGCCCACCGTCGGCGGCGTGGCTCTCCTCCTCGCCTTCGGCCGGCGCGGACTCCTGGGCCCCTGGCTGGAAGACACCTTCGGCGTCACCCTGCCGTTCCACACGTCCGGCGCGGTTCTCGCGGCGACGTTCGTCGCCATGCCGTTCCTCGTCATCAGCCTCGAAGGAGCCCTCGGCGGGCTGCGGCCCCGCTACGAGGAGACCGCTGCCTCCCTGGGAGCGTCACCGGTACGCGTCTTCTTCACCGTGACCCTGCCCATGGTCGCCCCGGGACTCATCGCCGGAGCCGCGCTCACGTGGGCGCGCGCGCTGGGCGAGTTCGGCGCGACGATCACCTTCGCCGGCAACCTGCCCGGTACCACCCAGACCCTGCCCCTCCAGGTCTATCTGCTCCTGCAGGACGAGCCGGCGGCGGCCACCTCCGTCTCCCTGCTGCTGCTCGCCATCGCCATGGTGGTGCTCGTCGCGCTGCGCGGCCGCTGGACCGGCCCGCCGGCCGGCCGCGCGCAGGAGTCCAGGCCCGCGGCCGACGAAGCGGAGCCGGCCGCGACGGCCCTGCCCGCCGTCCCCGAACCGCTCGGCCCGCAGGAGCAGTGGGCCCTGCACGCCGACGTCACCGGCTTCAACCAGCTCACGCTCGACGCCGGACCGGGTACGACCGTCGCCGTCGTCGGCCCCAACGGCGCCGGCAAGACCACCCTGCTGCGCGCACTCCTCGGTTTGACCCCCCGCGCCCACGCCACGCTGCACCTGGGCGACACCGACGTCACCCGACTGCCCCCGCACCGCCGGGGAGTGGCGTGGGTGCCGCAGGACGGCGCGCTGTTCCCCCACCTCACGGCGCTCGCCAACACGGCGTACGGCCTGCGCGCCCACGGCGTGCCGCGCGCCGAGGCCCGCCGCAGCGCGCAGGAGTGGCTCGACCGGCTCGGTGTCGGCCACCTCGCGCATCGCAAACCGGCGGAGGTCTCCGGCGGTCAGGCCCAGCGCGTCGCCCTCGCCCGCGCACTGGCCGCCCGGCCGCGGCTGCTGCTCCTCGACGAACCCCTCGCGGCCCTCGACCAGACCACCCGCGCGCACGTCCGCCACACGCTGCGCAACCACCTCGACAACTTCGGCGGCGTCTGCCTGATCGTCACCCACGATCCGGTCGAAGCCGTTTCCCTGGCGGACCGTGTGCTCGTACTCGACGAAGGCCGCGCCCTCCAGGACGCCCCGCCCGCCGAGGTCACCCGCCACCCCCGCTCCCCCTGGGTCGCCCGGATGCTCGGTCGCAACGCCTGGCCCGGCACCGCCACCGCGAGGGGCCTCCACCTGGCGGGCGGCGGGACACTCGTTGTCGCGGACCCGCTCCCGGCCGGCACCGAGGCGCTGGCGATCATCGCCCCGGAAGCCGTCTCCGTACACCGCGAGAAGCCGACCGGCAGCCCCCGCAACGTCTGGCCCGGCACCGTCCGCGAGATCACCGCCTCGGGCAGCCGGCTGCGCGTTTTGATCACGTCGGACCGGGCGCCGGACCTCGTGGCCGAGATCACCCCGCAGGCCGCCGCCGAACTCGGGCTCGGCGACGGCACCTCCGTATGGACCAGCATCAAGGCGACCGAAACGACCGTCGTGGCACTGTAGGGCACGGACGGGCGCTCACGTCCGCGCTGCGGAAGCTCCCGGCTCCGGGGCCCCACCACGCTGGTGAAAGCGCCTTTACGGGCGGTGAGCTGACTCCACGTTCCCTCCTCGGCGATGCGTCCCGACTCCAGCACCGCGATGCGGTCGGCCCGGCGGATCGTGGCCGGCCGGTGAGCGATCCAGAGAGTGGTGCGCGTGGCGGACACGGCCGTGAGGGCCGCGGCGAGTTCGGCGTCGCCGGCGTGTCGAGGTGAGCCGTCGTCTCGTCGAGGACCAGTACACGGGGATCGGCCAGCAGCGCCCTGGCGAGCGAGACCCGGGCACGCCGGCCTCCGGACAGCGTCGTACGGCGCTCGCCCACACGCGCGTCACCCCCGACGACGCGTCCTTCATGGACCCGGTGGCCGCTGAGGTGACCAGGGTCACAGAGTCCGGTCGATCAGTTCGACCCTCCTCCGCGGTCATACAGGCAGCAACATCGAAGAGATCTGATCAACCACGCACTCAAGACCGACGGACAGGACACCGCCGACATGACCGCGAACGCGAACGTCAAGGGCCCCGCCAGTTACTTCCCTTCGATCGAGAAGAAGTACGGCCGCCCGATCGCGGAGTGGAAGGACCTCATCCGCTCCTCGCCCCTGGCCAAGCACATGGAACTCGTGTCCTGGCTCAAGGCCGAACACGGACTCGGCCACGGGCACGCCAATGCCCTGGTCGCGCACACGCTCGCGGAGGACAAGGCGGAGTAGGCCGTCGCAGGGGGCGCCACGCACATGGTGCGGCCACGGACCGGGGGACGATGTCTCCCCGGCCCGCGGCCTGTTCAGGGGCGGCCCGGCCTCAGCAGTAGAGGTTCGAACCGGTGGGGACACCCAGGATCTGGGTGAACTGCTGGTACTTGCTGACACGGCTCTGGACCTGCGCCGGGTTCTTGCCGTCGCACTCGAGCGAGCCGTTGATCGAGCGGATGGTGTGGCCGAAGCCGGCCTGGTTGACCATGGCGTTGTGGCCGGTCATCGAGCCGGGGCCGTTCTGGGTGTTCCAGTACCAGAGGCCCGTCTTCCAGGCCACGGCCGCCTCGTTCTGGACACGCCACGGGTTGTTGAGCAGGTCGATGCCGAGGGCGTCGCCGGCCGCCTTGTAGTTGAAGTTCCAGCTGAGCTGGATCGGTCCGCGCCCGTAGTACGCCGCCTGGCCGGCCGGACAGCCGTACGACTGGCTCCAGTCGCAGTAGTGGGGGTAGTTGGCCTGGTTCTGCTCGACGACGTGAACCAGTCCGCCCGTCTCGTGGCTGACGTTCGCGAGGAAGGCCGCGGCCTCCTGCTTCTTCACCGTGTCGCTGCCGGTGTTCGCGAAGCCCGGGTAGGCGCTCAGGGCCGCGGTCAGGCCGCTGTAGCTGTAGAAGGAATTGCGGTTCGGGAACATCTGGTTGAACTGCGACTCGCTGACCACGAAGCCGGACGGGGACGGGTTGCCGCCGCCGCTGCAGGTGTGCGGGTTCCAGTACCAGGTACTGACGGTCGGGTCGTAACCCGGGTTGTCGTGCTCGGCTATGTAGTACGCGCCGTTGTATCTGACAACGTTGCCAGTCGTGTACCAGGCACCCTGCTGCCAGTTCGGCGCGGTGTCGCAGACGGTCGCCGCGGCTGCCGCGGTCGCCGACGGCGTCAGTGTCACGACGAGGCCTGTAGCGACGAGGAACGCGGTCAGCAGGGCCATGAGGCGTGTTCTCAGCACTCGATCACTCCTTGAGAGCGCAACGGCCTTGCCGGAGAGCGCTGTTGGCCTCCGGCGCGGCCGTGGTGGGGGGCTGCCCACACTCAAGCGCGATGTCATGATCAAGTCAAGGTATAGACCAATGCGAAACCGCTCGGTGCGGAGCGACGCACATTTCACGAGGACGAGTTCGGCGCGGGCCCCCGGGCCGCCGGGGTACGGGTGTCCTGATCGCGTAGGCTCGGCGGATGGCGAAGTATTTCGACGTACACCCCGAAAATCCTCAGCGGCGCACCATCAGCACGGTGGCTGACAGCATCCGCTCCGGCGCGCTGGTCGCGTACCCGACGGACTCCTGTTACGCACTGGGATGCCAGCTGGGCAATCGTGACGGCCTCAGCCGGATCCGCTCGATCCGGAACCTCGACGATCGTCACCACTTCACCCTGGTGTGCCAGGACTTCGCGCAGCTGGGCCAGTTCGTGCACGTCGACAACGACGTGTTCCGCGCGATCAAGGCAGCGACGCCCGGCAGCTACACCTTCATCCTCCCGGCGACGAAGGAGGTGCCCCGCCAGCTGCTCCACCCGAAGAAGAAGACCGTCGGCGTACGGATTCCCGACCATGCCGTCACCCAGGCCCTGCTCGCCGACCTCGGCGAGCCGCTGCTCTCCAGCACCCTCCTCCTGCCCGACGAGGACGAGCCGCTGACGCAGGGCTGGGAGATCAAGGAACGGCTCGACCACGTGGTGGACGCCGTCCTCGACTCCGGCGACTGCGGTACCGAGCCGACCACGGTCATCGACTTCTCCAGCGGCGAAGCCGAGATCGTACGCCGCGGGGCAGGCGACACCGCGCGCTTCGAGTAGCCGGGCGGTGGACACGGCGAAGCGCCTGCCCGCGGCGCCCAGGGCCCATGCCGTCAGCGGGACGCGCCGAAGACCTGCGTCCACCAAGGGCCACCTGAGGCGTCGTGGATTCCGACTCCTATTTCCTTGAAGGAGCAGTTGAGTATGTTGGCGCGGTGGCCGGAACTGTTCATCCAGGACTCCATCACCTGGGCGGGGGTCCGCTGGCCCAGCGCTATGTTCTCGCCGTAGGTGCTCCAGGCGTAGCCGGCGGCTGTGACGCGTTCACCGGGGCCCGCGCCGTCCGGGTTGGTGTGGTCGAAGAAGTCACGGGCGGCCATGTCCGCGGAATGGCGCTGGGCCGCCGTGTCCAGCCGGCTGTTCTGGCGGACCGGGCCGCAACCGTTGTCGGCCCGCTCCGCGTTGACCAGATCCGTGACCTGCTGCGCGAAGGGCGAGGAGCTCGTGCCCTGCTGGACCGTGGGGCTGGGCTCGGGGGCCGCCGGGCGCGGAGAGGTCTTGGGGGGCGTCTTGCTCGGGGTCGGCCGGGGCTTCACTTTGGAGACCTTCTTGGCCGGCGAAGCCGAGGGGCGCGGGGAAGCGGACTTCGACGCGGACTTCGACGGCGTGGGTGAGGCGGACGGTGTCGCAGCCACGACGGGTGGCGGCGCCGCCTCGGTGGCCGCCTGCGAACGAGTCGTCTCCGGGGCCTCGCCCGGCTTCAGCAGCGTCAGGCCGGCGTATCCCCCGCCTCCCACCAGCAGCACCGCGGCCGAGGCCGCGACCGCCCGCCGGCGCCGCGACCGGCGGCTGTGCCGTTCCTGACGGCGCCCGGCGGGCGCGAGCCGGACGGGGGCGTCGCCGTGAGCGGCAAGGCCGACGGTGTCGCGCCCGCCGGACAGCGCCGCACCGGCCAGCGCGGCGCTCACCGGAAGAAGCCCCAGGCCCACCAGGAGTCTTTCGGCCGGCACCAGTTCAGCGCCGTACCCGGAGCAGACCGTGCAGTCGCGGGCGTGGCGCGCCAGCCGCTTGCGCCACAGCGCGGACGGCACGCCGTTCCACACGGCCAGGGCATTGTCCAGGAGGACGCAGCGCGGCACCGCCGACAGGGCGCGGACGACCACGCGGGCGGTCTCCAGCTGGGCCTTCATGCGCTGCACCCGCACCGCGGTGTGCTGGGGTGACAGTTCCATCGCGGCAGCCACCTCGGCCCGCGTGAGCTCACCCGCGGCCTCGAGCCACCACAGCGACAGCAGCGCCCGGTCGTCGGCGTCCAGCCAGCGGGTCGCTTCCGCGACCTCCCTGCGCTGCCCCGACAGCCCCATGCGCACGATGGTCAGGTCCACGAAATCCGCGCCGGGGTCGGCCACATCGTGGATCTCGTCCAGCTCACCGCCGGTCCGGTCCACCCGGCGGGCCTGCCAGCGGTCGCGTATCTCGTTCATCGCGATGGCCACCAGCCAGGACCGGAAGCTGCCCGGATCGCGCAGCGAGCCCAGGCCGCCGAGCGCGCGGATCAGCGTCTCCTGCACCACATCGTCGACATCGGCATGCCCGCTCAGCGCCCGGCCCACGATGTTGTAGACGAGTGGCAGGTACGCGGTGACGAGTTCGTCCTGCGCCCGCTGGTCGCCGCCCTGCGCCGCCTTGACCACTGCGGCTTCACGCTCGCTGCCCACACTCGGCTCTCTTCCTCGGGCTGGGCCCGTTCCTCGCTGTTCCGTCCGACACCAGGGAGACCGGTCGCGCGGAGGGGGATAACAGAAAAGCAGATGTGATCCGTGGCGAGTTGCCGGGGTCGTCCGCACAGCGGTCGTCCCCGGCCATCGGACAGCTTTCGCGGTGTACGAGCCCGGGCGGCCGGACGCGGCCGTCAGTCATCGGTCGTCAGTCGTCGATACCGTCCATGACGCGGCCGAGGTCCACGAACTTGAAGCCGGTCGCTTCCCGTCCCTCGGGGACCGACGGGGTGTCGTGGCCGTCCTGGACGACGAGCAGGCCGTTGGGGTACTTCGTGCCGAGCGGGGCATTGAGGACGGCGGCGCCGTCGCACTCCTCGGAGCCGTCGAGGGTGCGCCCGGCGGCGGTCACGCGGAAGCCGGCCTCGTACTCGTTGTCGTCCTCCAGCTCGCGGTCGTACAGCGCGAAGGTGTCGTCTCCCTGGCTCGAGGCGAGGATGTATCCGTCACCGTCGGCCTCGGTGAGCAGCGTCAGCCCCTCGACGTCCGCCGCGAGGCGCGTACCGCCGAAGCCGGGGTCCGCGCCGGGGGCGCATTCCTCGGTCTCCTCGTCGTACACACCCGGGACGCCGAATTCGCGGACCTTGTCGATGAGCTCCGGCGTCCCTGTGAGGTCGGCGCGCATGCGCCAGATGCCGACGTCCTCCTGGCCGGCATAGAGCATGCCGTTGGCCGGGTCCACCACCATGCCCTCCACCTGGGGCAGCTCCCCGGGCTCGGCGCACGGGGTCCACGAGGTTCCGTTCGGGAGCCGGAAAGCCGACGGGAGGGTGAGATCCCGGATCTTGCGATAGGTGACCGTGCCGCCGGGGGTGGAGGTGAATTCCAGCAGGGCGACGGCGGTGCGGTTGCGGCGGCTGACCAGCGCGTAGGAGCGACCGCTGGCCCGGTCCGTCCAGGTCGCCAGGCCGTAGGCCGTCTGCTGGTCGTTGACCTCGTCCTGGCCGGCCGAGAAGACGCGGGGGGCGGACGGGTCGGTGATGTCGGTGAGCGGGCCGCCGGGGTGGCGCCGGTCTATGCGGTAGATCCGCAGCCGGTCGTGGCCCCGGTCGGTGGTCACCGCCACGTCGGCGCGCCCGGCCGGCAGCCGCAGGCCGTGGACGAGGTCGACGTTGTTGAACCGGCCGGGAGCGTCGTCGGGGCCGGGTGCGGCGGGCGCCGGTACCGACTGCACCTGACGGGCGTCGAGGTCGTAGACCCGCAGGCCGCCTTCCTTGGCCGTGGCGATCACCAGGCTGCTGCCGGGGTCGGCGGAGTTGCGCCAGATCGCGGGGTCGTCGGCGTTGGCGCTGCCGCCCGCCTCGTCGTCGTACAGGGTGGGCGTCTCCGCCTTCGGGGTGACGGCGGGCAGCGCCTCGGAGGCGTGCGTACGCGCCTGGGCGGGCGCGAGCGCGGCGATTGCCGCCAGCGCCGTACCCGCGATCAGGGCCGCCGCGCGGACAGGGCCGTTCGTGGTCATGGAGATCTCCGTACTGTCGGGGACATGGCAATCACCGGGCGTGAGCATCCAACCGCAGGGTGGCCGCCAGCCGTACGACATGCGGTACATGCGTGTGCGGGCCGTGAACTCACCACGCGCGGCCCCCGTCCGGCAGGACCGAGCAAGGAGCCCCCGCCGCGACGAGGGGCCGGGGCCTGCCCCGCTCTCCTGCCAACCGGCTCATTGGGCATGTTGTCCTCATGTTTCACAGAAGTCGCATTCATGCTGGTAAATCTCTTGAAATGAAACCGCCTGTTCTTGGGAGATGACGTCTTGTCAGGCAGCCCCAGCACTACTCGACGTCCGGCCCGGCGGGCGGAGCCCTTGCAGCGGCTGCTGTTCGGCGGCGTGTACGGAACGGTGCTGGCGAGTGCTCTGGCCGCCGCTTTGGAGAATGACAGCGGGGACCCCAATCCCGGCTACGACGCCCTTTGGGTACTGGTGGCCGGCCTGGCCGCTGCCGCGTCGCACGGTTACGCCCATGCCCTCGCCCACCGAGTGGCCCACGACGCGGCGGTCACCAGCACACTCCGGTCCGTTCTGGCGGAGTGGCCGCTGATGGTCGCCGTACTCCCCACGGTCGGGGCACTGCTCAGCGCCCAGGCGGGATGGTGGAGCGAGAGCTCCGCTCTCATGGCCGCCCTGGTGGTCAACACAGTGACGCTGTTCGGCTGGGGGTTGTGGGCCACCCGCGTGGCCGGACGCGGCTGGGCGGCAGCGTGCCGGGCAGGCTGCGTGGACATGCTTTTCGGCCTGTTCATCATCGTCGCGAACGCCCTGAGTAAATAACGAGCAGAGGGCGGCAAGCCGGGTCACCGCCACAATGATGAACGCCGCATTGCGCACGTGTGACATGAAATTCGGAATGTGAGACGCAGGCGGAAGAGTCGTTGACGTGGCCGGTTTTCGCTGCCAGCCTCTTGCGTGTGAACCAGTCCGAGAACCTCGCCGCGCGCCTGCACGTCGATCTGCGACGTCATGCCAGCGCCATCTGTGCCGCCGGTCGCTAGACCCGTCGGCAGCGCTCTCTCCTGACTCGTTCCCACGGTTCGTAACCCCTTTCACGCCGCTGATGTGAGCGGCGCCCCCTCTGCCTCGACGACTCGGCAGAAAAACAGCGGCGTGTTCTTGCGCCCGCTTCCCTGTAATGACGCGCTCGTCACCGGTGATTCCCGACGAAGAGCTTTTTTCGCGCCTCCGGTATTCGCGGACCTTTTTACACACCCCTCAACCCGCCATTGCCGGAGCGGTGTTCACCCTGCCCAGGAGGCCCCCCATGACGTCACTTCTCGCCATATCCGGAAGCCCGTCCGCCGACTCCAGGACCGCCCTTGTGGTGGACCGGGTCGTGCGACAGCTGTCGCACGCCGGTTACGGCACCAGCCATCTCGCCGTACGTGATCTGCCCGCTGCCGATCTCCTGGCCGGCCGCGTCACCAGTGCTCAGTTGCGCGGGGCGCTGGACGAGGTGGCCGCCGCTGACGGGCTCATCGTGGCCACCCCGGTCTACAAGGCCTCGTACACGGGCCTGTTGAAGGCGTTCCTCGATCTGCTGCCGCAGGCCGGGCTGGCCGGAAAGACGGTGCTGCCGTTGGCGACGGGAGGCAGCCTCGCTCACGTGCTCACCATCGACTACGCCCTGCGCCCGGTGCTCTCCGCACTCGGTGCCCGGCATGTCGTCACGGGCTGCTTCCTGCTCGACAGCGCGGTCGAGCGCCTGGGCCAAGGGGCGGTCGGGCTTGAGCCCGAGACGGAGATACGCCTGCTCCAAGCGGTGGACGGCTTCACCGATGCCCTCGCCACGGGTGCGCCCCTCGCCGCGGCCGCCTCGTAACTCTTCGTCCGCCGGGCTCCACACGGCGCCCACCACACCACCGGTCCGACCCACTTGAACAGGAACCTCCCATGAGCACCTCGACCGCATCGTCCCGACGACAGTTCCTCTCTCTGCTCGGTCTTTCGGCGGTAGCGGTCAGCTGCGGCACGACCGCGAACGCCGGCTCTGCCGGCAAGAGCCGGACCAGGACACTCCGGTACCAGGGCTGGGCCGGCCAGGTCACGCTGCCCGAACTGGCCGCGGATCTCGGCTATCTGGACGACGTGAAGCTGAAGTGGGTCGGCAATACCACCAGCGGCCCGCAGGACATCCAGACCGCGGCCACGGGTCAGACCGACTTCGGCGGCGCGTTCAACGGGGCGGTGGTCAAACTGGCCGCCAACAAGGCTCCCATCAAGGCCGTCATCAGCTATTACGGCTCCGACAAGGACTCGTACAGCGGTTACTACGTACTCGAGGACAGCCCCATCCGCTCGGCGCGCGACCTGATCGGCAAGAAGGTCGGCATGAACACCCTCGGGGCCCACTCCGAGGCGATGCTCGGCATCTACCTCCAGCGCGCCGGGCTGTCCCGGGCCGAGGCCGACAAGGTCGAACCGCTGGTCGTGCCGCCGGTCAACACCGAACAATCGCTGCGTCAGAAGCAGATCGAAGTGGCCGTGCTCAGCAGCATCCTGCGTGACAAGGCCCTCGCGACCGGAGGAATCCGCCCCCTCTTCACCGACCACCAGCTCCTCGGCGCGTTCAGCGCCGGCACGTACGTCATGACGGACCGCTTCCTGCAGCAGAACCCCGGCACGGCGCGGACGTTCGTCACGGGCGTCGGGCGGGCCATCGAGTGGTCGAGGAGCACACCGCGCGACGAGGTCGTCGACCGTATGAGGGACGTCGTCAGGAAGCGCGGCCGCAGTGAGGACACCGCCGCCTTGCGGTACTGGAAGTCGTACGGCGTCGCGGAGACGGCAGGGCGGATCAGCGGCAAGGAACTCCAGCTCTGGATCGACTGGCTGACGGAGCGCGGTGACATCAAGAAGGGGCAGGCGACGCTGTCCGACCTCTACACCAACGAGTTCAACGCCTACCGCAAGGGCGGCGGCGCGGGCTCCGCCTCTCCGTCCTCCTCCGCCCCCTCCGTACCCTCCGCATCGACCAGCGGGAGCTGATCCCATGCCTGGAACCACCACACCGAAGATCGTGTTCGAACAGGTCCGGAAGGACTTCACCGTCAAGGACCGGGCGAGGAGGCCCCGGAAGTCGGGGGCAGCACGGCAGGCGGCCGAGCTCACCGCTCTCGACGGCATCGACCTGGAGATAGCGGCGGGCGAGTTCGTCGTCGTGGTCGGCCCCAGCGGCTGCGGAAAGTCGACCCTGCTCGATCTGCTGGGCGGTCTCACCCGGCCCACCGGCGGGAGCATCCTGCTGGACGGCGTGCCTGTCACCGGGCCGGGGCTGGACCGCGGCATCGTGTTCCAGCAGTACGCCCTGCTGCCGTGGCGCACAGCGCGGGGCAATGTCGAGTTCGGGCTCGAGGCGACCGGCGTTCCCCGTCGGGAACGGGCCGAGCGCGCGGGCGAGTTCCTCGATCTCGTCGGTCTCACGGGGTTCGAGGACCGCCATCCGCACGAGCTGTCGGGCGGGATGCGGCAGCGGGTGGCGATCGCCCGCAGCCTCGCCTACGACCCCGAGGTGCTGCTGATGGACGAGCCGTTCGCCGCTCTGGACGCCCAGACGAGGGAGTCGTTGCAGGACGAGTTGCTGCGGATCTGGGAGCGCACGAAGAAGACCGTCGTCTTCATCACGCACGGGATCGAGGAGGCCGTCCATCTGGGGCAGCGGGTCGCCGTCATGACCTCCCGGCCGGGCCGGATCAAGCAGATCGTGCCGATCTCCTTCGACTCCCGCACCACGACGGACGACCTGAGGTCCAGCCCGGAGTTCGCACGGTACCGGCACGAGATCTGGTCGCTGCTGCACGACGAGGTCGCCCGGGCCCAGCAGTTGGAGAAGGAGGAGGTCGCCGTATGAGCGCCGTGACCAGCACCAGCGTCGAGACCACCAAGGAGGACCTTGCGCCGCGCGTCACCGAAGCGCCGCAAGTCGCGCCCCCTTCTCCGGCCGGGGCAACATCGCCCGGACCGTCGCGAGGCGCCGGCCCTCTGCCCGCGCCCGCGGCCCGGTTGCGCGGGAGGCTCCGCCGGCTGCCGTACCTGCTGCTGAAGGGAGCCACCAAGTCGGTGGCCGTCGCTGCCCTGTTGCTCCTGTGGGAGACCGCGCCGCGGCTCGGGCTGGTCGACCGGACGTTCCTGCCCCCGTTCAGCGAGGTCGCCGCCGCCTGGTGGGGGCTGGCGGCCGACGGGCAGCTCGCCGACAACACGCGCGCCAGCCTGACGCGGTCGTTCAGCGGATTCGGTCTGGCGGTGGCCGTCGCCGTCCCGCTCGGTCTGCTGATCGGCTGGTACCGGCCGGTCGCGGACCTGCTCGGCCCGCTGCTGGAGGTCTTCCGCAACACCGCCGCGCTGGCCCTGCTGCCGGTGTTCGTGCTGCTGCTGGGCATCGGTGAGACCTCGAAGATCTCCATCGTGGTGTACGCGTGCACCTGGCCGATCCTGCTCAACACCATCAGCGCCGTACGCACTGTCGATCCGACTCTGCTCCGTCTGGCCAGGTCGATGGACCTGTCCGCGCCCCGGATGTTCCAGAAGGTGATCCTGCCGGCCTCGGTACCGGTCATGTTCACCGGAATCCGGCTGGCCGGAGCGGTCTCCATTCTGGTGCTGGTCGCCGCCGAGATGATCGGCGCCAAGGCGGGTCTCGGCTATCTCATCAACGCCTCGCAGTACAACTTCGCGATCCCGCAGATGTACGCGGGCATCATCACGATCTCCGCCATCGGCGTCGTCTTCAACCAGTTCCTGGTGGCCGTGGAACGCCGGCTCAGCTCCTGGCGCGTCCCGGCGGCCGGCTGACCGGGCCGGCGTTCCACCGCTCTCCCACTCCCCCGCTCGCCCTGCTGTGAGGAACCCTCATGTCCGCGACCAGTCCCCGCCGGCTGCATCTCAACGCGTTCCTGATGAACGCCGGCCACCACGACGCCGCCTGGCGTCACCCCCGCACCCAGCCCGAACGCGTCACCGACCTCCGCTACTTCCAGCAGCTCGCGCAGACCGCCGAGCGCGGCCTGCTCGACTCGATATTCTTCGCAGACGGCCTCGCCCTGTGGGGGAAGGTCCGCCACAACGCCCTCGGTGGTTTCGAGCCGCTCACGCTCCTGTCCGCCCTGGCGGCGGTCACCCAGCACATCGGACTCATCGCCACGGTGTCGACCACGTTCAACGAGCCGTTCCACACCGCCCGTAAGTTCGCCTCCCTGGACCACATCAGCGGCGGCCGGGCCGGCTGGAACATCGTCACCTCGGGCACCGTCAACGAGGCGCGCAACTTCGGGCAGGACGAACACCTGGAACACAGCCTGCGCTACGAGCGGGCCCGGGAGTTCGTCGAGGTCGCCACCAAACTGTGGGACAGCTGGGAGGACGACGCGATCCTGCTGGACCGTGAGCGCGGTGTGTACGCCGACACCGACAAGGTCCGCGAGATCGGCCACCGCGGCGAGCACTTCGGCGTGCAGGGCCCCCTGAACGTGCCGCGCAGTCCGCAGGGCTACCCGCTGCTGGTGCAGGCCGGTTCGTCGGAGGACGGCAAGGAGTTCGCCGCCCAGTACGCCGAAGCCGTGTTCACCGCCCAGCAGACGCTGGCCGACGGGCAGTCCTTCTACAAGGACCTCAAGTCCCGGCTGGCGCGCTACGGCCGGGCCGAGGACGACCTCAGGATCCTGCCCGGCATCTGCCCCGTCATCGGGTCGACGGAGACCGGTGCACGCGCCCTGGAGCAGGAGCTCACCGACCTCCAGGTGCCGGAGTACGGGCTGGCCCAGCTGTCCGGGATGCTCGGCACCGACCTGAGTGGCCTGCCGCTGGACGGGCCGCTGCCGGAGCTGCCGGAGGAACGCGACATCAACGGCAACAAGAGCCGGTTCACCCTCGTCGCAGAACTCGCCCGCCGCGACGGTCTGACGCTGCGCGAACTCATCGCGCGTCTCGGCGGCGGACGCGGCCACCGCGTCTTCGCGGGCACCCCCGAGCAGGTGGCCGACCAGCTCGAGGAGTGGTTCACGCAGGGGGCCGCCGACGGTTTCAACATCATGGCGCCCCATCTCCCCGGCGGCCTGGAGGACTTCGTCGACCACGTCGTGCCGATTCTCCAGCGTCGCGGCCTGTTCCGTACGGAGTACACCGGCCGCACCCTGCGTGAGCACTACGGCCTGCCCCGGCCCGCCAACCGGCTGGCCGCCCCGGGGGGCGCCGTACAAGAACAGCAGACGTGACCGGCCTCGGCCTCACCACCGACGCCTTGGCCGTCGGCGGCGGGCCGGGCGGCACCCTGCCGCCGCCCGGCTCGTCCGGCCCCCCAGCCACCCCCCGACCGCCCATCACCTCCTGAAAGGACACCACCCATGACCACCACCGGTACCGGCTTCGACATCCGGAGGATCGGCGGACGTATAGGCGCCGAGGTGCTCGGCGTGGACGCCTCCGGCGACCTCGACCCCGCCATCGTCGGCGAGATCAACTCCGCGCTCCTGGAGCACAAGGCGCTCGTCTTCCGCGACCAGCGGCTGGACGACGCGGCCCAGCTCCGCTTCGCCTCCCTCTTCGGCGAGCTCACCGCCGCGCACCCCACCGTCCGCTCCGTCGACGGGCAGCCCAGCATCCTGCCCGTCGACGGCGACGAGGGCATTCGCGCCAACCACTGGCACACCGACGTCACGTTCGTCCGTACGCCGCCCAAGGCATCCACGCTGCGCAGCATCGTGGTGCCGCCCTACGGCGGCAACACCCTCATCGCCAACTCGGCCGCCGCCTACCGGGATCTGCCGGAGCCGCTGCGCGAGCTGGCCGACAAGCTGTGGGCCGTCCACACCAACGCCTACGACTACGCCGCCCCGAAGACGGAGAAGGCCGCCGAACACCGCAGGCAGTTCGTGTCGCGTACGTATCGCACGGCCCATCCGGTCGTGCGCGTGCACCCGGAGACCGGAGAGCGGGGGCTGTTCATCGGCGGCTTCGCGCAGAGCATCGTCGGCCTCGGCCCGTCGGACTCCCGGGATCTGCTGCGCCTGTTCCAGTCGTACGTCACGCGCCCCGAGAACATCGTGCGGGTCGCCTGGACCCCCGGTGACCTCGTCCTGTTCGACAACCGCGTGACTCAGCACTACGCACCGGACGACTACGGCGACCTGCCGCGCCTGCTGCACCGGGTGACCGTCGCCGGTGACGTACCGGCCGGCGTCGGCGGCTCGCTCAGCCACGTCATCGAGGGCGACGACGCCTCGCACTACACGCCCTCAGCGGCCTGAACCTGACGGCTGGGTGCGGGAGCCGGCTGTCCGGTGCCCGCACCCGGCCCTTCCCCGAACCACCACCGGCATGGGCTCGGCGCGGCGCCGAGCCGTGATGGGATGTGCCGCATGATCGAGACGTCGCTGCGTGACCGCATAGAGCAGTACTACGCCACCGTGCCGCTGGTGTTCGCGGAGGCCGAGGAGTTCGGCACCTTGCGCCTCTTCGTACGGAAGGAGGCGGGCACCCCGTACTACGGCGGCCCCCACCATGCCCGGCCCGCCTCGGCGGACCCCGTGACCGCCACGGACATCGCCCGTGTGCGGGCCCGGCAGCGCGAGCTCGGCGTCCCGGAGGCCTTCGAGTGGCTCGCCGAGGTGACGCCGTCGCTGCGCGCCCGCATCGAGGCCGCCGGGCTCCCGGTGGCCGAACGCCCGCTCATGGTCCTCGACCCGCACCGTCCATTGCCCCCGCAGTCGTTGCCCGAAGGCGTCACCGTCCGGGCGCTGGACGCCGACGACCCCGCTCTGCCCGCCGTACTCGCCCTGCCCCAGCTGGCTTTCGCCGCCGAGGGCACGGCCGTGGGCACAGCGGGCCGCGCGGAGCTGACGGCGGTGGCCGAAAGGCTCTCGGCGGACGGCACGGTCGATACGATCCGTCCCTCCCTGTACGCCGGCCACAAGACGCTCGTCGCCGCCTTCGCCCCGGACGGCACTCCCCTCGCGGCGGGCCACTACCACCCCGCGAGCGGAGCCACCGAGATCGGCGGTATCGGCACCCTCCCCGCCGCCCGGCGCCAAGGCCTCGGCGCCGCCGTCATGGTGGCCCTGGCCTCGCACGCCCGCGAACACGGAGTGCGCACCGTCTTCCTCGCCTACGCGGAGGAGGCCGTCGCCCGTATCTACGCCCGCCTGGGCTTCCGTCCGGCCGGCACCACCCTGCTGATCGCCAACCAGCCGGCGCGCGGGCAGTAGGCCGGGCCGCAGCCTCGTACGACGCTCCGGTGGACCTGCCACGGCGTGACCACGCGTGACCACCTGCCCGCCACAGGGCGCCGCGGCCGTCAAGCCGCCGGCTGCTGCTGGGTGGCGCAGTGGATGCCACCCCCGCCTTCGGCGAGCGTGTCGATGTCCAGGGGTACGACGGTCCGCCCGGGGTGCAGGTCCCCGATGATCGATGCGGCGCGGTCGTCCGCGGTGCGGTCGCCGAAGCGCGGGAGCAGTACCGCGCCGTTGATCACGTAGTAATTGACGTACGAGCCCAGGAAGTCCGTTCCTCGCGTGCCGAGTTCGGCCGGATCCGGTTCGGGCAACTCGACGATCTCCAGCCGCCTGCCGCGCGCGTCTGTCGCCGATTCCAGGACTCCGCGTGCCTGGTCGTACACCCGCGTCCACACGTCCGGCGCGGCTTTGGCCGCAGGCCGTCCGAGTACGACGACGCCCGGTTCGGCGAACCGGGCCAGCGCGTCGACATGGCAGTCGGTGATGTCCTGGCCCCGTACGCCCTTGAGCCAGATCACCTTGCTGACCCCGAGCAGCTTCTTCAACTCGGCCTCGATGTCCGCGCGGGAGCGGCCCGGATTGCGGTTGCGGTTGACCAGCGAGCTCTCGGTGACGAGCAGTGTGCCCGCGCCGTCGGTTTCCAGGGAGCCGCCTTCCGCTGTGATCGGAGCGTTGATCCGGGTCAGGTGGTCCCGGGCAAGCAGCCGCTCCGCGACGTGACCGTCGCGCCGGTGCCCTTGCTTGCCGCCCCAGCCGTTGAAGTTGAAGTCGATGCCGCCGAGCGCGCGGCCCGGCCCGGTCACGAAGGTGGGACCGCTGTCGCGCATCCACAAGTCGTCCACCGGTACGGGTACGACCTCGACCGAGGCTCCGCATGCCCGCCGCGCCGCGCGCGTCTCCCCGGGTGCCGCCAGCAGCGTGACCGGTTCGTGCTCGGCGACGGCCCGTGCGATGCGGGCCACGTCGCGCTGGACGGCCGGGGCGGCGTCTTCCCACAACGAGTCCGACGGCGGCCACGCCATCAGCGTGCGTGCGTGCCGCCGGGACTCAGCCGGCATCCGGTGTTCCGGCCCGGCACCACTGGGCGACGCGCGGCGCGTGGCCGGTTCACTGCCGGTGGCCGGTGTGCAGGCCGAGGCCAGGAAGCCGGTTCCGCCGAGTGCGGCGGCGGCACCGGACCTGAGCAGGGCCCGCCGGGTTCGCTCCTTCACAACCGTCTCCAACCGTCAGATTCGATTCCTGACTGAAATTTCAGTCAGGAATGTCAGGCTAGCACTGCTCAGCCGGTACGGTGAGGCACTGTGTCAGACCGCCGAACCTTGATCCTTCAGGCCGCCACCCGCGTCATCGCCCGGCGCGGAGTACGTGGCCTGCGCGTGGAAGAGCTGGCCGCCGAGGCCGAGGTGTCGACCGCGCTCATCTACTACCACTTCGGCGACCGCGCCGGCCTGATGCGCCGCACCCTGGAGTTCGTCAACGAGCGCGCCGAGCGCTACACCGAGCCCTCCGCCTCGCCACAGACCGATCCGCGCGCACATCTGGAGCAGATGCTGCTGCTCGAGCTCCAGGACGTGCCCGCCGTGAAGGAGAACAGCATCGCCTGGGGCGAGTTGCGGGCCACCGCCGTCTTCGAACCCGAACTGCGCGAGCAGATCCGGAGTTCGACCGACGAATGGGGGGAGTACGCCACCGCGCTCATCCGCCAGGCGCAGGAAGCGGGCACCGTCGCCGACGACGTGTTCGCCGCCGACTCGGCGGAGCGCCTGACGACTCTCGTGGAGGGTCTCAGCGAACGCTGGCTCAGCGGCTCGATCTCCCTGGACCGCGCCCGCGAACTGCTGCGGGGAGCCCTCGCCTCGGAGCTCCGCGGGCCGGCCGGGTCACCGTCGGCCCCGGGACGGAGTACGGGCTCCCCGGGCTGACCCCCGGAACGCTCCGCTCGCTCAGGGCTCCACCGCAGGCACGTCGGCTTCCACGGCCCGGCCGGGCGGCCGCCCGGCGTGGTGTCCGGCCGCTGCCTGCCCGGCCGCGGCGTGCGTGATCCGGAGCTTGGACTGGCCGTGCGGCAGCCGCTCCCAGTCGTCCATGAAGCGGGCGGCGAGGCCGTGCTTCGCGGCCAGCCCGGCCAGCGTCTGCGTACGGTAGTAGAAGTCCTCACCCAGCACCTGGTGTTCGGCTCCCTCCGTACGGTCGAAGGTGAAGTCGAAGAACCCGTCGGGCGCGAGCACCCGCCCGACGTGGGCGAGGCATTCGTCGATGACCTCCGGCGGAGAGTGCGAGAAGACACTGTGGGCGTGCACCACGGTGAACCAGGCGTCGGGAAGGAAGTCGAGCTTCAGGTCCCCGACGGGGGTCAGATACGGGAGTCTGGCCTGCAGTCCGTAGCGGACCACGGTCTTCTTGGCCTCGATGAGGATGTCGGGTGAGATGTCGATGCCGTAGTAGTGGCCGGGCTCCAGGTGCTCGATGAACCGCCACCCGGCGCGCAGATTGCCGCACCCGATCTCCAGCATCCGGTCCTGCGGCGTCAGCCCGTGCCCCACCAGGTAGTCGTACTGCATCTGCCCGATCGCCAGCCAGCGGTCGTGCGAGGGCCCGCCGCCGACCGCCGCCTCCGGGCTGCGCGCGGTGTCGGACGCCATCACCGCCCGGTAGTACGCGACGTGGTTGCCCCGGTGCCGCAGCCGCAGCCGGCAGTCCCGCCCCGCACGGCGCAGGTAGGGCAGTACGCGTCCCGGATGCCGCAGCGCGTAGCGCAGCTTGTGACCCAGTCGTGAACGGTTCACCGACAGGCGCGAAGCGGGTTTCTGCTGCATGACGGCCTCCGTGCCATCGATGGCTTTCCCCTGGTCGGATGCTAACCACGGGTCTCGTGACGCGCCGCCTCACTCGTTCGGGAGAACGGTTCAGCCGAGTGCCTCCCCCGCGTGGTGGGCCCGGCGCGGTCGGCCGCAGCGTGGACGGGACAGGGCCGGGGAACCGTCGCCCGCCGTACCCCCGAGTGAGGCAGCCGGCCCATGCAGGAGACACGCTTCGTCGTCGAGAAGCCGTACCGCGTGCAGATCGAGGCGCGCCGGCGCCGCTCCCCCAACGGCAAGGCCGCGCGGCCGTTCCCCCTGCTGGCGGCCGTCGCCGCCGGCTTCGCCCTCGTTCACCTGGCTCTCGTCGCACCCGGTCTCGGACTCGGCTGGGACGAGAGCGTGTACGTCAGTCAGGTGAGCCCGCAGTCCCCCGCGGCGTTCTTCAGCGCGCCCCGGGCCCGCGGCATCACCTACCTCGTCGCGCCGCTCACGGCACTGACCACCTCGGTCCCGGCGCTCCGCCTGTACCTGGCCGTACTGGCCGGCGTCGGCCTGTTCCTCGCGCTGTGGGTGTGGCGGCGGCTGCTGCCCTCTCCCGTGCCGGCGGTCGCCGGGGGGCTGTTCGCCAGCCTGTGGGTCACGATGTTCTACGCCTCGCAGGCGATGCCCAACCTCTGGGTCGCGTACGGGGCGCTCGCCGCCGTGGGGTGCTTCCTGCGGGCCGCCCGGGACCCCGAGGACCGCGGCGCACTGATCGGTATGGGAGCGGCGGTGGCGTTCGCCGCGCTGATGCGCCCGTCCGACGCGGTGTGGCTGGCACTGCCGCTCGTCGTGGCGGCCCTGGTGATGCCGCGTACGCGCCGCAGGGGCCTGCTGGTCGTCGTGGCGGCCTCCGGCGTGGTTCTCGGTTGCGCCGAGTGGGTGGCCGAGGCGTACGTCCACTACGGAGGTCTCACCGCGCGGCTGCGACGGGCCAGCGAGATCCAGGGTCACCTGAGGTGGTACTTCGCCGTCGACGACCACGTGCGGGCGCTGGGCGGCCGTGCGCTGTGCCGGCCCTGCGACGTGCCGTGGCGCAACCCTGTTACAGCCGCCTGGTTCTTCGCGCTGCCGCTCTTCGTGGCGGGCGGCGCGGGCGCCGCCGGCCGCACCCGGTACCGCGCGCCGATCGTCCTGGCCACGTTGGTGGGGATCACGCTGGCCGCGCCGTACCTGTTCACCGTCGGGTACGCCGCCCCGCGTTTCCTGCTCCCGGCGTACGCGCTGCTGGCCCTGCCCGTGGCGCAGTGCCTGGTCCGGGTCTGCGGGCCCGGCGCGCGGTGGGGGCGTGCCACGGCCTGGATCGTCGCCGTGGGTGCCGTGGCCCACCTGACGATTCAGTACGCCGTGGTCGACGGCATGGCGGACCGGGTACGGCGCGACACCACCGACCTCAGCGCGATCGCGGCGGACCTGCGGGCCCAGGGCGTGCGGCCGCCCTGCGTGATCAGCGGCGACCAGGCGGTCCGCGTCGCGTTCCGGACCGGGTGCGCGTCCCGCCAGCCCAGCGGCCACGACGGCAGCACCACCCCGCGTGCGCTCGCCGCCACTGGGGTCCGGCGGCCCGTCGCGGTCCTCGTCGCCGCCGGCGGCCGCCCCCCTGCGTACGCCCGCGCGTGGCGCCTGCACCCGCTTCCCGACCTGGGCCGCCGAACCGGTTTCCGCGCCTATCTGTCGCCTGCCGCCGGCCTGCCGGGCGGGGGCACGGAAAGCTGATCGCGGCAAGCGCGCCGAGGAGCAGTCGTACGGGACACATCCATTGCCCCGTCCCGGGCGTTGTACGAGCAACCGGCAGTCTCACGTGGCCGCCCTGGCAGGGGCGTTTGGAGTACCCATCTTGAAAACCGACATCCCGGCAGTTCTTCGTACGACAGGAGTCGCTGTCACGGCCGGAGCCGTCCTGACGGGCGGCCCGTTCTCCGCCCCGGCGCAGGCCGACACGCTCAGGGCGCCGACGATCGCCGCCAAGGGCGGCTTCGTGATGAACAGCGGCACGGGGAAGACCCTGTTCGCCAAGTCCGCGGACAGGCGTCTGCCGACCGGCTCCACCGCGAAGATCATGACGGCCCGGGTGGTGCTCGCGCAGAGGAACCTCAACCTGAATTCCAAAGTCACGATCCAGAAGGCGTACAGCGACTACATCGTGGCGAAGACCGCGTCGTCGGCCCGCCTGATCGTCGGTGACAAGGTCACCGTCCGCCAGCTGTTGTACGGGCTCATGCTCCCGTCCGGCTGCGACGCGGCGTACGCGCTGGCCGACAAGTTCGGCAGCGGGTCGACGCGGGCCAAGCGGGTGCAATCGTTCATCGGCAAGATGAACGCGACCGCCAGGACCCTCGGTTTGCGGAACACGCACTTCGATTCGTTCGACGGCATCGGACGCACCGCGAACTACTCGACACCGCACGATCTGACGAAGCTCGCCGGCAACGCGATGACATACCCCACGTTCCGCACGATCGTGAAGACGAAGTCGACCAGGCAGAAGGTCACGACGAGGAACAACGGCTACCGGTTCATGTCCTGGACCAACACCAACAACCTGCTCGGCAGTTACTCGGGGAACATCGGCGTCAAGACCGGCTCGGGCCCCGAGGCCAAATACTGCTTGGTCTACGCCGCCACCCGGGGCAACAAGACCGTCATCGGCACGGTCCTCGCCTCCACCTCGGCCGTCCAGCGCACGACGGACGCGAAGAAACTGATGAACTACGGCTTCAGGAAGTAGCCGGGCAGCAGGGTGGCGGGGGCAGGCCATGAGTCTGCCCCCGCCACCGTGCGGAGCTGGTTCAACCGGCCGGCACGGGACCGGCGTGCGGGGGAACGAGGGAACGCGCGACGCGGAAACCCACGTCGTCGATCCGGAAGGTCGGGTGGCTGCGGCGGCGCACCGAGGCCCGGCAGCTCCAGGGCTCGTCGAACCACCCGCCGCCGCGCAGCACCCGGTACGTGCCGTAGACCTCGGCGTCGTAGACGTCCCAGCACCACTCCCACACGTTGCCCAGCATGTCGTGCAGGCCCCACGCGTTGGGCTGCTTTCCGCCCGGCTCGTGAATCCCCTCCTGCGAGTTGCCGCGATGCCAGGCGATGTCGTCGAGCTGCCCGTACCGCGCGCCGGCCGTACCCGCGCGGCACGCGTGCTCCCACTCGGCCTCGGTCGGCAGCCGGTACCCGTCTGCGGACGGGTCCCACCCGGTACGCTCCGCGTCGGCGTCGAGGCGGTACGCGGGCGCCAGCCCCTCACTCTCGGACAGGGCGTTGCAGAACCGGACGGCGTCCAGCCACGAGACGCCCTCGACGGGCAGCCGGTCGCCCTGCGCGGTGCTCGGGCGCCGGCCGGTGATCCGTGCGTACCGCGCCTGGGTGACCGGGAACGCCGCGATCCGGTAGGGAGCGATCTGAACCGGCCAACTGCGCTGCGTTCTCCGGTCCGACAGCGTCACCTGCCCCGGCGGGACGGTGATCATCCGAATGTCTGCAGTGTCCATGAGCAGGCGATCCTACCGACGCCTGTCCTCGGTGACAGCATGCCGTGGTGCCTCGGCGACCCCGGGCACCCGCCGCCGCCGTCCCGCCATGCTGCCCAGCCCGCCGAGCAGGAAGGCGGCCGGCATCGACACGAGGACAACCGTCTGGAGCGGGAACCAGTCGAGATGCCGTTCCGGGAGGAGCGCCATGGGCGTGCCCGAGAAGACCGGGCCGGAGATCTGCAGTCCGATGGCGCAGAACAGGCCTCCGTACAGCGTCCACAGGAGTCCGGCGCGGGTGTAGCCGCTCCAGAAGAGCGAGTACACCAGGGCCGGCAACAGGCAGGAGGCCGCGACGGCGAGGGCGAGGGCCGACAGAAAACCTACGTTCCATCCCTGGACCCGGACCGCCAGCGCGATGCTCAGTACTCCGATCCCGGCCGACGCCATCCGGGCGGCGGCCACTTCGCGGCCCTCGGTCGTGCGCCCGCGGCGCAGGACATGCGTGACCAGGTCGTGGGCGACCGCTCCCGCGGCCGCCAGGGTGACGCTCGCCACGACCGCGAGCGTGGTGAGGAATACCGCGCAGGAGACCAGGACGGCGAGCCATGCGTCACCCGCGGACGCGCCGTTCGCCAGTTCGCCGGTGAGCATCAGCAGCGTGCCGGTGGCGCCGGGATCCGCGGCCAGGATCTTCGGGGCTCCGACCAGCGCCGCGGCCCCGAAGCCCAGTACGGCTGTGGTGAGGCAGAAGGTACCCACGATGGCGATGGTGTGGCGCACCGTACGGCGTGCGGAGGCCGCGTCGGGTGCGGTGTTGAGCTGCATGGCGACGTGGGGCAGGCACGCCACACCCAGCACGATGCTGACCATCAGGCCGATGTGGTCGAGCGTGCTTTCGGCTCCGCCGCTGCCGGCGAAGCGGAGTCCGGGCTGCATATAGGTGGCGGGCCGGCCGCTGCCCTGCCCGGCGGCATGGATCAGGGAGCCGGCGCTCCAGTCGAAACGGTGGAGCACGACCGCTGCCACGGCCAGGGCCATGCCGGACAGCACCACCGTCTTGACTATCTGAACCGTGATCATGCCGCGCATGCCGCCGAACGCCGTGGCGCAGACGACCAGGAGGCCGATCATGACGATGGCCGTCTTCTCGGGGCCCGGACCGGACAGCCCCAGCAGCGTCGCGGTGGTCACTCCCGCACCGGAGAGCTGGACCACCAAGTACGGGACGCAGGCGCTCAAGGTCACGACGGCGACCGCGATGCGTACCGCCGGACCAGGGGCCCGCAGCGCGAATACGTCGCCGAAGGTGTAACAGGCGCGCTCGCGCAGGGGGCCGGCCAGCAGGAGCAGCACGCCGAGTGACAGCACCGTGCACATGGCGATGAAGAGACCGTCGTACCCGAAGACAGCCACACTGCCGGTCGTGCCGAGCACCGTGGCCGCGGACAGGTAGACGCCGGACAGTACGAGGGCGCCGCGCAGGGGGCCGAGCTTGCGGCCCGCCGTGTAGAAGTCGTTGACCCGGTCCCGCGCGGGGCCGCTGAGCACGCAGATGAAGAGGATGGGCACGATGAACGTAAGAAAGCCCACGAGGACCATGCCGCGCGTGTCCGCGTCCAGCACGGGGTCGCCGGGTGACGCGGCGAGCAGAATCTCAGCCGTCGTCATCAGTACTCCACGTCCGCGAGGCGGTCGTAGCGCGCCGCCGACCACAGCAGGAGGGAACCCTGGAGGAGGAGTGCCACCATGCCGATGCTCGTCTCTCCCCAGATGCGCGTGGCCATGAACTCGGCGGCGCAGAGAGCGAGCAGCAGATGTACGCCGAAGGTCAGTCCGTTGACCACCGCGAAGGACCTGCCTGGGCGATACGACGGTGACGAGTGAGGAAGCCGGGGGGCGTGCTGTTGGGCCATGGCGCTCTCCTACGGGGCGGGGACGCGGT
This sequence comes from Streptomyces sp. NPDC055287, assembly GCF_053646035.1. NCBI lineage: Bacteria > Bacillati > Actinomycetota > Actinomycetes > Kitasatosporales > Streptomycetaceae > Streptomyces > Streptomyces sp. NPDC055287. Next base: position 50,047 of record NZ_JBSHNE010000026.1, read on the forward strand.
GGATTTCCCGCGACGCCGGCTCACCAGAGCATGTGCGACCCGGCCCGTCCACGCGCTGTACTCGCGTTGTTGTCCGCTCCCAATGCGTCTGCTCCGTCACTGTGCTGATGCCCACTCACCCGCACCGCTCACGGCTACCGGCCCCCGGTCACCGCCGCATGCCGTCAGCGGGCCGGCAGCGGACTCGGTTCCTCCGGGGCGCCGGGCGCGGCGGCCGGTCCGAGCAGGCGCAGGGCGTCGAGGGCGAGCGTGAGCTGCACCAGATCGCGGGGCCGGGACAGGGCGAGGCCCGTGGTCTGTTCGAAGCGGCGCAGCCGGTTGAGCACGGTGTTGCGATGGCAGAGCATGTGCCGGGCGGTCTGTACGGCGGAGCCGCCCTTCTCGATCCAGACACGGAGGGTGTCGAACAGGATTTCGCGGTCCGCGGGTTCCAGGCCGTACATGGGCTGGAGCACCTGGAGGGTCAGCTCGGCGGACAGGTCGGGCCGCGAGATGAGGAGACCGTCGGGCAGGCGGGTGTCGAGCCGCGCGATCTCGCCGTCGGCCCGGCACGTGCGCAGAGCGAGCCCCGCCATGTCACGCGCTCGGGGCATGCTGTGCAGGCCCTGGACGACCGGGCTGACGCCGATGCGCAGGCCGGTGCCGGCGGCCAGGCCGGAGACGAGCGCGTCGAGGGGACGGTCGCCCAGGTGGGCGACGAGCACAGCGCGCTGCCCGCGGGTGTGGCGCAGGATTTGCATGCCGCGTACCTCGGGAACGGTCTCCGGCAGACGGCCGTACGGCGGGGTGGCGCCTATCACCGCCACCGCGAACCGTCCGTCGACCGGCAGACCGAGGATCGCCGCCGCGTCCCGGACGAACTCGGGCTCGCTGCGGCTCTCCAGCACGGCGGCGAGGATCAGGCGGACGCGTTCGCCGTGCCGGCTCGCGACGCCTTGGGCGACCTGCCGGTAGGCGTCGGCGACCAGGACGGCGTCGCGGTCGTTGTGCTTCCACACCAGCTCGGCCACGTGCACGAGCTGGCGTGTGTCGCCGAGCCCGTCCCGCTCCACCACCCGGATGATCCCGCTCCAGACCTCCGAGCCGGCGACACGGTAGGCGTGCATCACCTCGTCGAGCGGGCGGCCCTCCTCCGCGCGCCGGATGCCCAGCTCCCTGGTGTACCGCTCGATGTCCACGATGCTGCCCGGGTCCAGGCCGGCTTCCAGCCCGTGACGGACGCCGGTGCCCACGGACTGCCGCAGGTCGGGTGGCGCGAGCACCGGGTCGGCGTAGTACGCCACCTCGGCCCGGATCTTCTCCGCCACGGTGTCGGTGAAGTCCGTGCCGTGTCCCAGAAGGCGCCGGCACGCGCGGTCGAAAAGCTGGAGAGGGGACGAGCCCACGGGGTCGTGGGACGGCGGACCGCTGCGAACGCTGCCGGGGACGGCACTGGTGGTGTGCATGGACCCTCCAAACGGATGGGACGTGCGAGAGCACCACGGCGCGTTGCCGTGTCATGAGCTGCGCGGTGCGCGGTGCGGTTCCTCCTCCGGGTCTGCCGCCGGAGCGTGGCAGGCGGTGGCATCCTCGGGAAGCCACCATGCTAAGCAGTCGGTTACCCCAGGGCGAGGTCTCAGCCAAACCGTGATGTCTCCGCCACATCCGGCGGTCCGCCGGGGGTACGTGGCCATGCCCTCAGGGCACCGGGACGTGGACTGTCGGAGGCGGGCAGTACGGTCCTGCCATGGCACCCGTGATCAGTCTGACCCTCGACTGCACGAACGCGCGGCTCGTGGGCGAGTTCTGGAAGACGGCGCTGGGTTACGTCGACGAGCCGCCGCCCGCCCCCTTCAGGACCCGCGAGGAGTGGTTCGCGAGTTTCGGCCTGCCCGAGGACGAATCGATGGACGACGCGGCCTGGCTCTGCGACCCCGACGGCGTCGGCCCCCGGCTCGCGATCCTCAGGGTCCCCGAACCGAAGACGGCGAAGAACCGGCTTCACCTCGACGTCCGGGTGCCGGGACACGGCAGCGCCGAGGAGCGGTGGGCTCGGATCGGGGCGGAATCGCGGCGGCTGGTGAAGGCCGGCGGAAGCGTCCTGGCGGAGGTCGCCGGCCATCACATCGTGATGGCCGACCCCGAGGGCAACGAGTTCTGCGTCGCGGCGGCCGCTGTCTGACGGGGGCCTGCCCTTGCGGCCGTCCGCCGGAGGGCCGGGCCGCTCGCGGAGGGCTGCGTACCCTGGAACCAGGAGGTCCCTGCACCGCTCGCGGAGGTTCGCCATGGCCCGCGGTCACCGTTTTCACCTCGATCAGGACGGGCACTCGATCACGGTCCAGGTCGGGCGGCCCGCCGACGGCACAGAGCTCCTGGTGGACGGGAAGGTCGTCGCCTACCAGCAGGGCCGGGTCAAAGGCGTCACGATCCTCACGGCGGAACTGCCCGAGGAGCCGCCCCGGCCGTTTCGCATCTTTCTCGAAGACATGGGCGGCGAGCTCTTCTGCGCGATGGAGGTTTCGGGCTCGCGCTTCCTCATGCCGCAAGTCGCCTTGTGGACTCCGGGTGACACGACGCCGCCCGCCAAGCCGCCGCCACGTCCCCTGAAGCGCCTGCGGAGGCTCCTGCGACGCCTGTGATCCGAGCCGGACGGACGCTCGGGCCTCCGGTTGCGCCGGGGGCGGCCGTCGGCGGCCCGGTACGGCGTTCAGTCGCACCGGGCCCTCGGATGCCGAGTGAGCTTTTACGCCTCCCGCTCCGTCACGCGCACTAGTTCTTCACCCCCACCGCTCGGATGATCTCCTGCTGCACCGAGCCGCCCCGGTCATCGCCCGCCGAGGCCCGCAGCGAGAGGTAGCGCGCGTCCTTCGGTACCCGCACCGAGCCCTCCCACGCCGCGGACTTCCCGCGTACGGCGTCGAGCGCGACCTCGGTCCACGTCCTGCCGTCGTCGTAGGAGACCTCCAGCGTGCCGCCGCCGATCTTCCCGGTGCCCTCCGCCTTCTTGACGTACTCGGAGAAGATCCCGACCTCCAGCCGCTTGCCCGCCCGCACGTCACCGGTGAGGTCGGTGTCCACGTCGAAGCCGAGGTTGAGCAGCGGCAGGACGGTGAGCCGGTCGGCCGGGGTCTCCTTGGAGCGGAAGGTCCACTCGGAGTGGCCGCTCGTGGACAGCCGCCAGCGGTCCGCGTCCAGGGTGGTGTCGGTGACGACCCGGTACGTACGCTCGGCCGGGTCCGCGTCCCAGGCGTACGCCCCAGAACTCATCTTGCGGTCGACCAGTTCCCCGTCGGCGTACACCTCGGTGAACTGGGTCATCGAGGTGTCGCTCCAGACATCGCCGAAGCCGGTGTGGTCGGGGCCCGAGTCGCCCCAGCCCGGGGTGTTGAACATCAGGTTGTTTCCGCTGCGCTGCTGGCCCCAGCCGAGGCCGGTGCCGAGCCACGGATGCAGGACGGGCTTGAACCAGTTGAGCCCGGAGCGGACGCCTCCGCGGTAGACCGGGGTGCCACTGCGCTGTTCGATCGCTCCGGGGCCGTTCGTCACCGACTCGTGCCAGCGCTGGCCGGGTCCGGTGCTGACGTAGTCGGTGCGCTCGGCCGGGAACGCGATCTTCTCCTGGAAGCCGAAGCCGACCGGGAAGGTGTCGGTGATCGAGTAGCGGAAGTCGCTGCCGTCGGCCGCCTCGGCGGCATGGAACTTGCTGTCCAGTACGGCCAGTTCACGCTTCCCGGGCCGGTACGTCAGGTCCTCGTCCGGCACCGATCCCGGGTGGCCCTCGGACAGGTCGTACACGAACGGCGTGTACTGCGTGCCGGTCAGCTCGAGGCGCCGGTCGCGGCGGGCGGCGTCGATCAGGCGCGCGCCGTCGGCGGCGTCGACCGTTGCGACGTGCAGCGGCCGGTCCTCGTACGCCTCCGTGCCGAACCACTCCATCAGCCTGCCGGGTTCGTCATCGGTGACGAACAGGGCCTTCGCACCTGCGTCCTGGGCGTTCTGCGCCAGCCGCGCCGGTTCGATCGCGCCGGTGTGACGTACGACGACGGCCTTGCCCCGGACCGGCCGGCCCGCGTAGTCGGCCGGACCACCGGCGCCCGCGTCCACGACGTCCAGGCGCGTGTGTCCGTCGAGCACGGCCGTGCCGGCCTGCACACGGGTGCCACCGAGCCTGCGGCCGTCCGCCGTGACATCCAGCATCGGCTTGCCGAGCCTCCAGGCGGTCCGGTACTCGAAGGTGCCGGTGGCGGGCGCGCGGGTGGGCGCGGCGAAGACGCTGTCGTACGACGGCGGCACCTGCACCACTCCGCCGTAGGACGCGCCGCCTGCCTTGCGGCTGAACTCCATGAGCACCTGGCGGGTCTCGGTGCGGCGGTCCACCGCGGCACGGATTTCTCGCAACTTGCTTCCGTCCAGGGTGATTTCGCGGTCCCGATCCAGGACGATCCCGGGATCGGTGAGGAAGCCGAGTCCCAGGGAGTCCTTGCCGTTGCTGCCGCGTACGTCGAGGAAGGAGTCGACGGTGTACGTGCCGGGCGGCAGCCGCAGTTCGACCGTGCCCGATGCGCCGACGGTGGCCGGGAAGGGATCGTGTCCGGCCGCGAGGCGCTGCACGCCGAGCCAGGCCGGGGTGGGAGAGCCGTCGCGGTCCTTGACGTGGACGGTGAGGTTGTAGCGCTCCTCCTCCTTCACCATGCCGACGGCGGTGTGGGCGACGGTCCTGCCGTCGCTGGTGGCGACGATCCGGCCGGAGGTGTTGCCGACGGGAGCATCGGCGCCGTCGCCTGTGACGGTGGTCCGCGCTGCGCCGTTCGCGGGCACGGTGAGCGTGGAGTCGGCGAGGCTTACAACGCCGTCGGAGGTGCCCTCAACGGCCAGGTCCAACGTGACGGGGCGGTCGGCGGAGTTGGTGTAGGTCACCGTGCGGGTGACGGGCTTGTTCTCCTCGTACGGCCAGCCGTAGAAGCCGAGGTCGGCGCTGCCGGTCGCGCTGAGCGTCGCCCGCGTCGCCGCCGGAACGTCGACCCGGCCGGCGCCGAGTGTGTAGGCGGACGCGGTGAGCCGTCTGGACGTGCTCATCAGCGTGTCCTTGAGCTGCTGCCCCGTCCGGTCGGGGTGCTTCTGCGCCAGCAGTGCGGCCACACCTGCGACGTGCGGGGTCGCCATCGACGTACCGCTCATCGTCACGTACGGGCCGTCGCCTCCGGTGAGCTGCGAGCGCGCGGCGAGGATGTCGACGCCGGGCGCGGACAGGTCCGGCTTGAGGGCGTTGTCGCCGGTGCGCGGCCCTCGGCTGGTGAAGTCGGCCGCCTCGTCTGCGGAGTCGACCGCCCCGATCGTCAGCGCTGCGTCGGCGGAGCCGGGCGAGCCGATGGTGCCGGGGGCGCCCGAGTTGCCCGCGGCGACGACGAAGAGGGCGCCGGTGTCCTTGGAGAGGCTGTTGACGGCCTGTGCCATCGGGTCGGTACCGTCGGTGCCCTCCTGGGAACCGAGGCTCATGGAGACGATCTTCGCGCGGACGTCCTTCGCCGCCCACTCCATACCGGCGATGATCTGCGACTCGGAGCCGGAGCCCCCGTCGCTGAGCACCTTTCCCACGGCCAGGTCCACGTCCGGGGCGACGCCCTTCTCCTTGCCGCCGGAGGCCGCGCCGCTGCCGCCGACCGTGGAGGAGACGTGGGTGCCGTGGCCGTTGCGGTCGGCGACCTCCTCGCCCTCGATGAAGCTCTTGGTCTCGCTGATCCGCCCCTGGAGGTCGGGGTGTCCGGCGTCCACCCCGGTGTCGAGGACCGCGACCTTGACCCCTTTGCCGGTGAGCCCGGCCTCCCAGGCCTCGGGCGTGCCGATCTGGGCGTTGCTGTCGGCCATGGCCGCCGTGACCCGGCCGTCGAGCCAGATCTTCCGTACCCCCGCCGAGAAGCTGCGGGCGCCCGCGCCGCTCGCGACCGTGCGCCAGAACTCCCCCGACTTCGCCGCGTCGACGGCCGCGCCGCCGACGCTCGGCAGCGCCCGGACCTGCTCGGCGCCGCGAGGCGTGGACCGGCTCTCGTTCTCGTACGTCACGATCAGCGGCAAGCCTTCGACGGACCGGTCGTCGAGTCCCTGCTCGATGAGCGCGCTGACCTCGAAGAGGCGCTTGTCGAGGACGCCGGTGCGCAGGTACGGGCGCGCCTCGTCGGGTACGACGGTGATCCGGCCGCCGGATATCTGGCTGCGGACGGCCCCGGTCGCACCCTTGGCGCGCTCCACGGTGACGGTCTTCCTGGCGCCGCCGAGATCGGTGACCGTCACTTTGTCGCCGGTGATCAGGGTGACGGTGTGCGCGGCGCGCGCGGCGGCGGACCGGGGTGCGGCGGCGGCCGGGTCACGGTCCGCGCCGGCCGGACCGACGGCCGCGAAGGCGGCGGTGGCGTGTGCGGCGGGGAGCAGTACGAGCGAGAGCCCGGCTGCCAGCAGCCGGGCTCCGCGTCCGGCGGGAGCTCTCGTCATCATTCTCTCCTCGTACGCCCGGTGGAGGGGTGTCTCCGGGCGTACGAGGAGTCTCGGGGCTGACAAGTTGCTTGGGGACACCAGCACTTGGCGGTTAGCTGCCATGGCGGTGACCCGCCAGTCCCGCCGTATCGGACGAAGCAGGTCAGGAAGTGGCTGTTTCCAGCATCCCCAGGAGGCCACGCGCCGCCGGGCTCGTGACCTCCTCGTGGGGCAGCGCGGTCACGCTGCTGTACGTCAGCCGCCGCGCGCCGGCCAGCGGGACGGCACGCAGCCCCTCCGCTTCCGGTTTGCGCGTGAAGTGCTGGGGAACGAGCGCGACGCCGAGCGACTCGCGGACCAGCTCCAGCAGGCTGTGGACGTCGTTGACCTCCAGCGAGACCTGCCGGCCGATCCCGGCGGCGGCGAACGCCGCGTCGCCGACCCTGCGCGGCCCCCAGTCGGAGTGGAAGTCGATGAAGCGCTCGTCGCGCAGCTCGTGCCAGGAGACCTCCTCCGCCGCGCCCAGCGCGTGTTCCGGGTGGCAGAGCAGCAGCATCGGCTCGACGGTGAGCGGCAGCATCCGTACGGTCCGCGGCGTGTCTCCGCAGTCGATGGCGAAGGCCAGGTCGAGCCGTCCGCTGCCGACCTCCTCGATCAGCTGGGCCGAGCCCGCCTGACGCAGCCGGATCTCGACCTGCGGGTGCCGCTGGTGGAAGCGCGCCAGCAGCCCGGGGACACGCACTCCCGCGATGCACTGCTCGGTGCCCACGGTGAGAGTGCCGCGCAGCAAACCCTGGACAGCGGCCACGGCGTCCTTGGCGGCGCGGGCGGCCGTGAGCGTACGCCGCGCCTCGGCCAGCAGCGCGCGCCCCGCCTCGGTCAGGCCGACCGAACGGGTGGTGCGGGCGAACAGTGCCGTGCCGAGTTCCCGCTCCAGCTCCCGGACGGACGCCGACAGCCCGGACTGCGACACCATCAGCCTCTGCGCGGCCCGGGTGAAGTGGCATTCCTCGGCCACCGCGACGAAGTACTCCAGGTGTCTCAGCTCCATGATTCAGAAGCATAGCTTCTCAAATCCTTCGGATTCTTCTGTTGGACGGGATGACGGCGCCCGGGCAGTCTGGCGTACGCGGCGCACGCTGCGCGTGCGCTCCCGCCGACCCGCACTCCACCGAGGAGACCCACGTGTACTCCGCCCACCCCGGCCGGTACGACTCCATGCCCTACCGCCGTATCGGCCGCAGCGGTCTGAAGCTGCCGGCGCTGTCGCTCGGCCTGTGGCACAACTTCGGCAGCGACCGCGGTCCGGACGCGCAGCGCGAGATCCTGAGGTGCGCCTTCGACCTGGGGGTCACGCACTTCGACCTCGCCAACAACTACGGCCCCCCTCCCGGCGAGGCCGAGACCGTCTTCGGGCGCATCTTCGCCGAAGACTTCGCGCCGTACCGGGACGAGGTCGTCATCTCCACCAAGGCCGGCTACCTGATGTGGCCGGGCCCGTACGGGGAATGGGGCTCGCGCAAGTACCTCCTCGCGTCCCTCGACCAGAGCCTGCGCCGGATGCGGCTCGGCCATGTCGACATCTTCTACTCGCACCGGTACGACCCCGGCACGCCGCTCGAAGAGACCATGGGGGCGCTGCACACCGCTGTCCAGCAGGGCAAGGCTCTTTACGCCGGCATCTCCAACTACCCGGCCGAGGAGACGCGGAGGGCCGCCGCGATCCTGCGTGACCTCGGCACCCCGCTGCTGATCCACCAGCCCCGCTACTCGATGCTGGACCGCGCTCCGGAGGACGGACTGCTGGACACCCTGCGGGAGGTGGGAGCCGGAGCCATCGCCTACTCGCCGCTCGCCCAGGGGCTCCTGACGGACCGCTACCTCGACGGCGTTCCGGAGGACTCCCGCGCGGCCGGCACGAGCCCGTTCCTGACCGCGGACGAAGTCACGGGCCCGCTGGTGTCGCGGCTGCGGGCGCTGAACGAGCTGGCGGGTGAGCGGGGCCAGTCGCTCGCCCAGCTCGCGCTCGCCTGGGCGCTGCGCGACGACACGGTGTGCTCCGCGGTCGTCGGAGCGAGCAGCGCCCGACAGCTGCGCAACAGTGTCGAGACCGCCGCCCGGCTGGAGTTCGACGACGCCGAACTCTCACGTATCGAGGCGATCCTCGCCAAGGACTGAACCGCGGCCGGGCCCGCCCGGGGCGATGAGGGCGTGCGTCAGCCGCATCAGGCGTTCCCGGGCGTCGACGTCGTAAGCCTGCTCGTGCGCCCGGGTGTCGGTGAACCGGTCGAAGTAGCGGCCGGTGACCGAGCTGAGCTCCGGGTCGGTGAGCAGGCGTACGGTCGGCCGTACGCCCTCGTCGATGCTCGTGACCGGAGTAAGGCCGTATTCGCGCACCCCGTTGGTGTCCATCAGATGGGCCGGGTGGAGGGTGTTCACCGTGACACCCGTGCCGTCGAGTTCGGCGGCCAGCTCGAAGGTCGCCGTGATCATCGCGAGCTTGCTGCGGCAGTAGGCGCGCAGCCCCTCGTATTCCCGTTCCAGCATGATGTTGTCGAAGTCGAGGGCCTCCTGGCCGATCGAGGCGACATTGACCACCCGCGCGGGTGCCGAGGCGGTGAGCAGCGGGAGCAGGTCCCGGGTGAGCGCGTACGGGGCCAGGTGGTTCACGGCGAACCGCAGCTCGTACCCCTGTCGGCTCAGCTCCCGCCGCAGGGGTTCGGCGCCTCCGCCCGCGACGGCGTTGTTGACGAGCGCGTCGAGCCGCGGTTCGGCCGCACGGATCCGTTCGGCCATGGCGCGCACCTGGTCGAGATCGGCCAGATCGGCGAGGTAGGTGCGGACGGTGGCACCGGGAATGGCGGCTCGCACTTCGGCGGCGACGGAGTCGAGACGGCCCCGGTCGCGGCCGTGCAGCAGGAGGGTGTCACCCCGTGCGGCGAGGTCGAACGCGATGCCGCGGCCCAGGCCCTGTGTCGCGCCGGTGATCAAGGTTGTGCGTCGGTTCATACCGGCCATCCTGCTGTACGGCGCCGCGCTGGGGCAGGGTGTGTCGAGCCTGGTGTCACCACCACCAGCCGGCCGACGCGGGCCGTGCGACAGGAATGCGTAACGCTCACCGGGCGCCTTCGTTGATCGTCCGGAATGTCCCTGCAACAGAGGTGGGCCCATGAAACTTCGATCAGCCGCCGCGACCACGGCTCTCCATCTCCTTGTGCTCGGCAGCGCGGCGGCGCCGGCGCAGGCCGCGGGACCCGAGAAGCTGGTCCTGGACGCCTCGGACACCCTCACCAAGACCTCGCTCGACCTCGCGTTCTGGATGGACCGGCAGACAACGAGCGTGGTCGGCCCAGGTCCGATCGTCGAGGAGGCCACGTTCGAGAACACCACGTCGTCCCTGGGACTGGACCGCGAGAGCGTCCAGTAGGAGCGGCGAACCGCGGCGCCTTCGGTGGTGCGGTCACCGAAATGAGTTGACGGCCGAGGTCCCGGAACGCTCGTATGGGCGTACCGCCGACAGGCAGTTGGCGGTCAAGTGCCGTCCTCTCCCACTCGTTTCGGAAGGTGTCCTGACATCGACGCGTCTCTCGTACATCGGCTGATCACCGCGCAGTTTCCGCAGTGGGCGCACCTTCCCGTCGAGCAGGCGGGCTCCGCCGGCACGTCCAACGTCATGTACCGGCTGGGCGAGGAGATGGTCGTGCGACTTCCTCTCGGCGCCGGGCCCGCCGACGATGTGGCGAAGGAGCACCGGTGGCTGCCGCGGCTCGCCCCGCCGCTCCCGGTCGCCATTCCCGTACCGCTCGGCAAGGGGACCCCCGCCGAGGGCTATCCCTGGCACTGGTCCGTCTACCGCTGGCTGGAGGGCGAGAACCCGGCCGTCGGGCGCGTCGCCGATTCCGGCTCGCTCGCCGGGGATCTGGCGGAGTTCGTCGCCGCGCTGCACCGGATCACTCCTGCCGATGGGCCTCCCTCGTACCGCAGCGAGCCGTTGGCGGCACGAGACGCCGAGACGCGCGACGCGATCGGGGAGCTGCGCGGAATCGTCGACACCGACGCGGCGACCGCCGCATGGGAGGTCGCCCTGAAGGCCCCCGCGCGGCCCGGTCCGGCGGTCTGGATCCACGCGGACCTGCAACCGGGGAATCTGCTGATGACCCGTGGGCGGCTCAGCGCCGTCATCGACTTCGGCTGCCTGGGCCTCGGCGATCCGGCGGTCGACCTGATCGCGGCGTGGTACGTGCTGCCGGCCGACGCGCGCGGGGCCTTCCGCGCCGCTCTGGCCGCCGACGACGCGCAGTGGGCGCGCGGCCGGGGCTGGGCTCTGTCGATCGCGCTGATGGAACTGCGGTCCTACCGGGAGACGAATCCGGTGATGGCCGCCATCGCACGCCACGTCATCGGCGAGATCCTCGCCGACCCCACGTGTCACCGGGCGTGACGGGAACGGGGTTGAACCCCTTGGTGATGAGCCGGACGGCAAGTGTCACTTCCCAGGCGAACACGGGGACGGCCGCGACCGACCCCGGCACGGAGACCTGCTCGTAGAGCCCGAACATCACCGCGGTCGCCGAAGCGCAGATCAAGGGCCCCCCGACCAGCCCCAGCACGGCGATGAATCGTGGCACGAGTCCCGAGCGGTACATCAAGCACGCCAGGACCAGCGTGTTCGCTCCCAGGACGAAGTTGGGCCCGAAAAGGAACGTCCAGTCATGGATCGCCACCAGGGTCTTGCCGGCCGTGACGAGAGACGCGGCTTCGGCGCCGCCCGTGTCCGCCGCGTAGTCCCTCCTCAGCGTGACGACCGACAGAACGCTGATGATGCCGACGACGATGACGGCGGCTTCGAGCAGGCGACCACAGACGTAGGCCAGCGCGGCCCCTTCGTTCTGCCTCTTGATGACCGGAAACAGCGTGACCCCGGAGCCGATCACGGCTGTGACCAGGGCTATCTCGAACAGGGCCCCCAGGAACACCCGGGTGTCGGCGCCGGAACCGACGACGTAATCGGCACCTTGCAGAACAGGGCCGTACAACGCGAGCCCGCCGATCGCGGCGACCTCGGTGACAAGGAAGAACGCCCCGGTGACGACCGCGGTTTTTCTGCTTGAGCCCATGTGGACCCTCCCCATGACTGGTGTACGGCGTACACCGAGTGCTCACGTTAGGTGTACGTCGTACACTCGTCAAGCGATTGCCGGTCCACGACTGATCACGAGGGAGCTGGTCGAGATGGCTCAGCAGACGGAGGCGGCGCGGCGGGCCCCTCTGAGCAGGGACCGGGTGCTGCGCGCCGCCGTCGCGCTCGCCGATGACATCGGGATCGAAGCGCTCAGCATGCGCAAGCTCGCGCAGGAGCTGGGCGTTGTGCCGATGGCGCTCTACAAGCACGTCGCCAACAAGGAGCAGCTCCTGGACGGCATGGTGGATGCCGTCGTCGGTGAGATCGACCCTCCGGCCGCCGGTCCCGACGGGAAGAGCGCGGTCCGGCAGAGAATCCTCTCGGCGAGACGAGCCCTGCTCGGTCACCCCTGGGCGGCTCAGGTGATCCGGTCGCGCACCAGCCCGACGCCGGCCGTGCTGGCCTACATGGACTCAGTGATCGGCATGTTCCGGACCGGCGGATTCTCCGTCGACCTGACGCATCACGCGATGCACGCCCTGGGCAGCCGGATGCTGGGGTTCACCCAGGAGCTGTTCGACCCCGCGCCCCGCCCCGGGCCGGGGGCGCAGCAGACGGCCCCGCCCCCCGCGCCGGAAGGGGGCGGGGGTACGTATCCCTACGTGATGGAGCTGGCCGGTGCGGTGACTCATGACGCGAACTCCGTCGTGGGCCCCGGGTGTGACGATCAGTTCGAGTTCGAGTTCGCGCTGGATCTCCTCCTGGACGGATTCGAACGACTCCGGCAGCAAGGGTGGAGCAGCGCGACGGCCGGGTGAGGGCCAGGGCGTCACCCCCCCCGGACCTTGTTAGCCATTTAGCTAATGTGCTAAATGTTGGGCATGACAGAAGTCGACGACGAGGCAGGAGTCTTCCGCGCACTCGCCGACCCGACGAGGCGCCAGATTCTGGAGGACCTCAGAGGTGGCGAACTCGCGGCCGGGGAGATCGCGGGCAGGTTCGCGATCAGTGCGCCGTCCATCTCACGGCACCTCGGAGTACTCAAGGGTGCGGGGCTGGTCACGGAGCGCCGCGACGGCAACCGGATCCTCTACACACTCGCCGAGGAACGGCTGGCCATCTGCGTCGGCCGGTTCCTCAGCGCGGTCTGTCCCGAGCAGATCGTGCTGCGGCACACCAAGTGGCAGCCCACCAGCGAGAACAAGGACTCATGAAGCAACCACGTCTGGCCAGCGTCATCGAACGACGGCTCCTGGTGAACTACCGCGTCGACCCCGACGTCGCCACCCGCCTGCTCCCGGCCGGGCTGCGCCCTCAGCTGGTGCACGGCTACGCGGTCGCCGGCATCTGCCTCCTGCGACTGGGGGGCGTACGGCCCGCCTGGGCGCCCAAGTCGGCCGGGCTGCGCAGCGAGAACGCGGCGCACCGGATCTCCGTCGAGTGGGACGGCCCTGACGGCGTCGAGACCGGCGTCTACATCCCGCGCCGCGACACCGCGTCACGCATCAACAGCTGGGCCGGGGGCCGCGTCTTCCCCGGCGAGCACGGCCGCGCCGATTTCGACGTACAGGAGACGCCGGAAGAAGTGCGCGTCGCCTTCGCGACGCGGGACGGTGACACCCGGGTGGACGTCACTGTCGAGGTGGCAGACGAGCTGCGGGGCAGTCATCTCTTCGCCGACCTGAAAGAGGCTTCGGCCTTCTTCCGCCGCGGCGCCAAAGGTTTCTCCGCGACCAGCTCCGGCCGGCACCTCGACGGAATGGAACTGCGGACCGACGCCTGGCGCGTGGAAGCCGGCCGGGTACGCTCCGCCACATCTTCCTTCTTCTCCGACCTCGACCGTTTCCCGCAGGGAAGCGCGACCCTCGACTGCGCCCTCGTGATGCGGGACGTCCCCGTCAGCTGGCTCCCCCTTCAGAGCATGGCCGCCGACGGAAGCATGCGACTCGTCGGCTGATCATGGCGGAGCACCTACCAGGACTACCCTGGGCAGAGGGGCCCTTCGCCGTTGGAGCAGCCGATGCGCGACAACAGTCCCGCCCAGGACAAACGACGGCGCCCTGAGGCCGCCCCTCCCTCACCCCACGGACGACGCCGTGCTTACAGACTGAGGCACCTGCTGGCGAAGGTCCACATGCCGCTGTTCCTGGCCCTTGCCGTGCTGTTCGGCGTATGGGCGTGGCGCTCGCAGGCGGGCTCCGCGCCCAACCCGTGGGCCCTGGGAGCTGTCGCCCTGCTCTTCGCCGTACTGGCCCTGCTCGCACTCGTCGATGTCGCCGTCATCAGGCACCACCGCCACGACCGGAGTACGCGCGGCTGACCGGCCCGCGCGCCAGAGCCAGGGTGGCCGCCAGGGAAGCCGCTGCCATGACGGCCGTCCCCACTCGCATCCGACGATCAGCCCATTGGGCAGCCAGAGAGCCAGGTAGACATGGCGGCGGGGCCTGGAGGACCACAACAAGCCGACGACCCGGTCACCGCACTGCTCGTACGCGCCGCGTTGCGGCCGTGCTGGAACGCGGCCCCTTTCACCCCCACGCCGACGGGATCCGGCGAACGGACCTTCGGGGACGAGGTGGCGCGGATTCGCGAAACGCCGGCCGAGACCGCGCGTACGGACCTGGAAGTCGCGCTGGACGGACCTCTTCCTTCGAGGCAGCGCCGTCGGATCCCCAAAGGGAGGGGTAGCGTCCACATGTCCGCCCGAGTGCGGGCTGCGGTCACTCAAGACACCGGCGGCCATGGTTTGTTCAAGGGTATGCCAACAGATCACAATCATGAATCTCAGGCCAGAACGTGACAGCTACGTTCCCCTCGTGACCTTGAATCGATGTGCATCATCTGTGCCGCTCACCACAGGGCGCCGCGCTCTACTGCGGGCCGCTGTCGCCGGAACTGCCGCCGCAGGAGCGGCAATCGCACTGACCGCCTCGCCTGCCGAGGCCGCGCCCGCGGCCGCGGCGGCGAGCACACCGCGCACCCCCGAAGCAGCGCTGCGCGAGCTGGCCGCCGGCAACCGCCGCTGGCGCACATTCCAGCAGCGGCATCCGCACGAGACACCCTCCGTACGTCAGTCGCTCGTGTCGGGGCAGAACCCGTTCGCCGTGGTCCTGGGATGCATAGATTCCCGCGTGCCACCGGAACTGGTCTTCGACCAGGGCCTCGGTGACCTCATGACGGTCCGGTCGGCCGGCGGGGTCCTGGACGAGGCCGTCCTCGGCAGCATCGCGTACGGCGCCCTGGAACTGGACATACCGCTGATCCTGGTGCTCGGGCACCAGTCGTGCGGTGCCGTCTCCGCCGCCGTGCGCGCGGAAGAGACGGGGGAGCAACTCCCCGCGCACATACAGTACTTGGCCGATCAGATAAGACCGGCCATAGACCACAGCCAGCACGGCGACGCCCGCATCGACTCGACCGTCACTCGCAATGCCAACATGATCCGCTCCCGCCTCGCAGCCGAGCCCGACCTGGCGGACAGGGTCGCCGCGGGGAAGCTGGCCATCGTCGGAGCGCGTTACGAGCTCCATTCTCAACGCGTCCACGCCATCGGCTGACGGCTCGTTGGTGGGTGCGGGAGCAGGGCCTGCCCAGGAAAGTGAACCCGGCGCCTAGGACGGGTGGCCCTCGTCATCGGTCCGGTCGGCCTGGCTGGAGAACTTGGACAGGAACACGTCGAACCGGCCGTCGCCTCTGCGGGTCAGTGTCGCGCCGTCCTGCCAGATGCCGTTCTCCTCCCACCACTGACTGCCATAGGGATCGCCCTGGTTCTGATGGATGTTGTGCATGCCGAGACCATGGCTGAACGGCTCGCCGAAGACCAGGATCGTCCGGCCGGCGACAAGGATCGGCTCGAGCGCCCGGGCCGCGTCCAGGTTGGAACCCGAAGTCCACGGCTGCGGCGGGTTCAGCCTGTTGAGGATTGCCTGCAGCCAGGCCGGTGGCCGGCGCACGAACACGCAGCCGGAGCGGTGCAGCAGAGCCGGGTGCCGCACGCAGTCGAGCGCGCCCGACCCGGGGGCGTGGGCCAGGTCGCGGTATCCCGGCGCCGTACCGGCCACCGCGCCGAGCGCCGCTGCGTCCAGGGTGAAGGCCTTCCACTGGACGCCGGTGCTGGACTGCTTGCTGTCCACGTCGACGGCACACCGGTACCGCCCGGCGGGCGCATCGACCTCCAGGTTGACGTGGAACCAACGGCCCTGGGTGTCGGGCTGATCACGGAAGTGGCGGTGCAGTGTTCCTGACAGCACGCCGTAATTGTCGAGCGGCATGATCCGCAGTCAATCACCGGCCTTCGGCCGAGGGGGAAGACGCGCGGAGAGGCCCGCCCGCTGACACTCGGACGGGGAGCGTCCGTCGTTCGTTCAGCCGCCCGTCGTTGAGCCGTCCCTCAGTGGCGCCTCGGAGCCACCGGTACGGTAGGAGGTCCCCTGAGGGAGGTCCAAGCCTTGTTCCACGACGGCATGCTGAGCATCGGAGAGCTCGCCGAGCATGCGGGCGTCACCGTCAAGACGGTCCGCTACTACTCCGATCGCGGCCTGCTGCCCGAGGCTGCCCGTAGCGCCGGTGGCCACCGGCGCTACGCCCCGGAGGCGCTCGAGCGGATGCACCTCATCCGCTCACTGAGGACTCTCGATCTGCCGGTCCCTGACGTGGCCAGGGCCCTCGACCAGGAGGATGCCCTGGAGGACATCATCGCGGGACAACTGCGCGAGCTCGGCTCCCAGTTGACCGTCCTGCGCTGGCGAGAGGCCGCCCTTCAGCTGCTCCGGGACTGCACCGCCGAGGAACGCGCCGAACGGCTGCGCCTGATCGGCGCCGTGACCGCTCCACCGAGCACGGCCGCGATCGCCCGCTTCTGGCGGCGCTGGCTGCCCGCGCGGCTGCCGGCCCGACTGGTCTCCACGATCATCGAACAGGCGGTTCCGCAGCCCCCGGCCGACCCGACCCCGCTTCACGTGCTCACTTTCGCGCGGCTGCATGCCCTCGCGTGCGCCATTCACCCCGGCGCCGGTCACTGTCAGCCCGCGGCGCACCAGCCCGCCGAGGGCTACCGCCCGGCCGTTCTCTACGACGGTCTCGGCGAGGCGTACGCGCTGGCGTCACCACGGGTGCGGGCACAGCTGCCGCCGCAGGAGGGCGAGGCGCTCGACTGCTTCGTATCCGCCTACGCCCGGTCCTGCGGCAAGCGGGACACTCCCGCCTTCCGCCACCGGCTCAGCCGTCAGCTCGCCGCCGACGCCCGCATCGACCGTTACTGGCAGCTCACGGCCGAACTCTCCGGCCAGGCGGAACCGACGCCGGGCGCCGCCCACGACTGGCTCAGCGCCGCGCTGGTCACCCAGATCGCCCGTACGGCAGGCTGACCAGCGCCTAAGCGGGCTTGAACGCCGCTGCCAACTCCAGCTCGCCCACCTTCTGATCACCGCTCATCTCCCCCGTGGGCCGGAAACCCAGCCCCAGATAGAAGCTTTCGGGGCCGTCCTCGCCCGGATGCCAGCTGACGGTGAGACGCGTGCCGCCGCGACGGCGGATCTCGGCGGCCACGGAGTCGACCGCGAAGCGCCCGTATCCACGGCCCTGTTCTCCGGCCGCGATGTTGAGGCGCCAGAGGCCCGAGCGGATGTCGGCGCCCTTGCCGTCCCCGGCGAAGTCGACGTCGAAGAAGCCCATGAGGAACCCGACGAGCCGGTCGCCGTCGAGGATGAGGCGGGGCCAGGCCGTCTCCGGGTGCACGTACGCCTCGGCGAGGGACTTCACGACCGGTGCGACCAGGTGTTCCTGGTCGGGGCGGACCTTCAGGCCGATCGCGGCGTCGATGTTGTCGGCGGTGATCTTCACCAGGCGTAGTGCGGTCGTCATGCGAAAACCATAGGCCGGTCGATCAAGTGGTTTTTCGTACCGCGTACCACGTCCGACCGCTCGTACGGCGGAAACAGCACTACGGCGGCTCGATCCAGGCATCGAAGGGCGATTTTCGGACAACGATCCGCGAGTCACGGGCCCACAGACAACCCAGGCTCCCCTCCACCAACTCTCACAGGCCGGAGACAGTTCCGCGATCAGAGCCCCTCGCGCCTCAGCCGGCCCGACCGGATTCCGTACGCCGGCTGTTCATCCACCGTCCCAGCAGGCACTCGGAAATACGAGGAACGATGACCAGATTTCACCAAGCCCGCCCATGGCGTTCGGTGATCGCTGCCGCTGCGGCGATCACCGTGACGGCCGGCGTCGCCGTGGCCGCACCGGATGCCGAAGAGGCCGACAGCACGCCGAAGCTCAGCCTGATCGCTGCCTCGAAGTCGGTGACGCTCGACTCCTACAAGGAGAGCCCTGGCGTCTATCTGGACCTCGGGACCTACGTCACCGCTGAGAACGGGCCCCTCGAACTCAAGGTGACCCGCAAGTCCTACAAGTCCCCGGTCGTGGTCACGCAGGTCATCCGCGAGGGGACGGAGACCCGGACCAAGACCCTCCCTGTGGGCCTGGTGAAGAACTTCGCGGGGCTGCCCGGCTTTGCCAGGGTCACCATCACCGACGCCACCGGCCGGAAGGTGATGGACAAGTCCGAGGCCTTCTGTCCCAACAACGCCTCCGGCCGCATACGGCCCGACGCGCCGGCCAAGTCGAAGTACCCCGAGAGCTGTCCGATCAACCCGTTCACGCTCGGTTCGGTCTGGGGCGTGGAGAAGGGCTGGGCATCCAACACGTACGCGGGCTACTACTCCGACCCGGTCCGTCTGAAGGCCGGAAAGTACACCGCCAAGGTGTCCGTGGCCAAGCGCTACCGCGACCTCTTCGGCATGGAGGACAAGCCCAGTACGATCAAGCTGACCGTCCGCGAGCGCAGTTACGAAGACGGCCCCGGGGGCGCGGCGGCCATGAAGCACGGGTCGCACGCGGCCGGCCACTCCGGCCACGGAGCGATGCCCGCGCCCGCGCCCACCGCCGCGACAACCGGGGCGGGTCCCTCGTACAACGTGGGCCACGGGCCCCACACTCCCGCACCGCCCGCCCTCCCCTGGGCGCTCAGGAAGGCCGCCTTCAGTGCGTCGGCGCCGACGGGTGACGGTCCCGGTCAGACGGACGGTTCGCGGAAGGCTCCCGCGATGAAGCCCGCCGCGAAGCGACCGGTTGGCGAGCCGGACGTGCCGGACGTGCCGAAGCCCGACCTCCGTTCGCTTCCGGCCTACGGCATCACCATCAGCAAGGGACAGGGCAGCACGCGGGGCAAGGACTACCTCGCCTTCAGCGCCAATGTGTGGAACGCGGGCCCCGCTCAGCTGGTGGTCGACGGGTTCCGTGCGCCGGGCAAGAAGCTGATGGACGCCTACCAGTACTTCTACGACGCCGACGGCAAGCAGGTCGGTTACACGCCGACCGGCACCATGGAGTGGGACCCGCGCGCGGGCCACGAGCACTGGCACTTCACCGACTTCGCCAGCTACCGGCTGCTCAAGGCCGACAAGAACGAGTCGGTGCGCAGCGGCAAGGAGGCCTTCTGCCTGGCCAACACCGACGCCGTCGACTACACGGTGAAGAACGCCAACTGGCACCCCGACAACACCGACCTGTCCACCGCGTGCGGCCAGGAGAACTCGATCTCCGTCCGGGAAGTGCTGGACGTCGGCTCCGGCGACACGTACACCCAGGACCTTCCCGGCCAGTCCTTCGACATCAGCAATCTGCCGAACGGCACGTACTACATCCAGGTCCTGGCCAACCCCGAGAAGCGGCTCAAGGAGACCAGCCTCACCAACAACAGCGCTCTGCGCAAGGTCGTCCTGGGCGGCCGTGCGGGCGCTCGTACGGTGACCGTGCCTCCTCATGACCTGGTGAACGCCAACTGACGTCCTGCCGGCGAAACACCATGTGATGCCCGCCCCCGAGATCTGTACCCGGGGTGTCGCACCGGGCCGGCCGGGTCCCTCCGAAGTCGCGTGCTACAACGACCGGAGGAGTACCCGGCCGGTCCGTGCTGTCCCGGGTCCGCCGCCCACGCGATGCTTCACGTGCCGAACGGGGCGTGGCAGCATCACGACACGAAGGGGGCTCACTGTGCTCATCGATCTCGCGGGAAAGACCGCCCTCGTCACGGGGTCGACCCAGGGAATCGGCGCCGCCATCGCTTCGGGACTCGCCCGGGCGGGTGCTCGCGTCGCGGTCAACGGACGTACTCCGGAGTCCGTCGGTGAGGCCCTGGACCGGCTGCGCGACGAATCGCCCGAGGCCACCTTCGTGCCGGCGCCGGGTGACATCTCCACCGACAGTGGCGCCGCGCGCGTACTCGACGCCGTGCCCGACGCGGACATTCTCGTCAACAATCTGGGGATCTTCGGCGCCCGGCCCGCGCTGGACATCGACGACGAGGAATGGCGGCGCTACTTCGAGGTCAATGTGCTGACAGCGGTCCGTATGACACGCAGCTACCTTCCCGGCATGAAGGAGCGCGGCTGGGGGCGTGTCCAGAACATCGCCAGCGACTCCGCCGTCGTCACCCCGGCGGAAATGATCCATTACGGAATGTCCAAGACGGCCCTCCTCGCCGTCTCCCGCGGCTTCGCCAAATCGGCGGCAGGCAGCGGAGTCACCGTCAATTCCGTCATCGCCGGGCCCACCCACACCGGAGGTGTGGAGGACTTCGTGTACGAGCTGGTGGACCGGGATCTGCCGTGGGAAGAGGCGCAGCGGCAATTCATGCGCGAGCACCGCCCGCAGTCGCTCCTCCAGCGGCTGATCGAGCCCGAGGAGATCGCCCACATGGTGGTCTATCTCAGCTCGTCCTTCGCGTCCGCCACGACGGGCGGGGCTGTCCGGGTCGACGGCGGATACGTGGACTCGATCCTCCCGTGACGGAGGCTGTGGGCGACCGTCTCTGCGAAGGCGCGAGCCAGGGGGCTCAGGGCGTCCCAGCGGCGCACCGCCCAGCCGGTTGAGAGGGCGGGCAGCGCGGGCACCGGTATCAGGCGCAGACCGTCGTGTCCGCCGCTGTGCATGCCGGGAACGGCGGGTACGACGGCGTGGCCGAGGCCGAGCTCCGCGAGGAGGATGGCGGTGTCCCAGTCGGCGACACCCGTGTCGGCGGTCCAGCGGACTCCCAACTCGGCGAAGCACATGTCCAGATGGGCCCGGGACGTCGAACCCTCGGGCAGCCGGATCGGTTGCAGGTCCGCCAGGTCCGCGGGCTCTATGCGGCTCCTGGCCGCCAGGGGGTCGTCGGCCTTGACGGCCAGCACCCAGGGCAGTTCCACGACGGGCCGCTGCTCGATGCCCCGGACGGGAGCGCCGATGGTGACCCAGGCGAGGTCCAGGTCGTGCGCGGCGAGGGCGTCGAAGCAGCTGCGGCTGGAGCTCTCCGTCTCGAACTCCAGGCTCACCTGGGGATAGCGCCGTCGGAAGTCGACGATGGCCTCGGCCATGAAGTGCCGTACGGTCGTCGCTCCCGTGGTGATGCGTACCGAACCGCCATCTCCGCGCACGAGGTCCTGAAGGCGGCGTACCGCCAGGTCGATGCCTCCGATGCCGTCGGCGGCCGCCGCCTGGAGGATGCGCCCCGCCGAGGTCGGCACGACGCCGCGCGCGTGGCGCTCCAGCAGGCTGACGGCCAGGTCCCGTTCCAGTCTTTTCACGTGCTGGCTCACCGCGGACTGGGTGCACGCCAGGTCGCGGGCCACGGCGCTGAGGCTGCCCGCCCTGCACACCGCGACGAAGACACGGAGATCGTCGAGAGTCACAGGGTCAAGGTATCGCTTGGATATGTGGAAGAAAACCCGAGGATTGACTGGGGAGTTGGCCGTGAACGAGGATCTTGGCGGGCCCAGGGCGGCAACCTGTTCGGGGTGGGTGCGGCGGTCCGGACCGAGGTCTTGACCGTACCCACCTCACCGGAGCCGGCGA
>NZ_JBSHNE010000026.1:71522-94633 GCF_053646035.1 Streptomyces sp. NPDC055287
GTCAACGAGCATCTGGCCGGCCCCCGGGGGGAAACCTGTCCGGGGTGGGGGCGGCGGTCCGGACCGCCGCACCCACCCCGAACAGGTGCCGACCCGCCTCTGTGAGCGCCCTTCGGAAGGTGAGTTGTGCAAGCAATCGAGGTAGCGGCCATCGGGGCCGCCGGCATCGCCGCGGGCGGAATCAACGCGGTGGTCGGGTCCGGGACCCTCATCACGTTCCCCACGCTGCTCGCCCTCGGCTGTCCTCCGGTGGTGGCCAATGTGGCGAACACCATCGGCCTGGTACCGGGCGTGCTCAGCGCCGCGTACGGCTACCGCAGGGAACTCAAGGGGCAGGCCCGCCGGTTGGTCCGGTTCGGCGCCGCTTCGCTCATCGGCGGCCTGGTCGGCGCACTGCTCGTGCTGAAGCTGCCGGCCGGGACGTTCGAAGCGATAGTGCCCGTACTGATCCTGGCAGGCTGTGTTCTGGTACTGCTGCAGCCCTGGATCAGCCGATGGCTGCTGCGTCGTCAGGGCCTGCGGCGCGACGACGGCGGCGCCCCGCTCTGGTTCGGCATCCTGGGCACGGGGATCTACGGAGGCTACTTCGGCGCTGCCCAAGGGGTCCTGCTCATGGGCCTCTTCGGAAGCTTCCTGCGCGACGATCTGCAGCGGCTGAACGCCGCGAAGAACGTCCTCGCGTCCGTCGTGAACGGAGTCGCGGCCGTCGTCTTCGTCGCGCTCGCCCACGTCGACTGGACGATCGCCGCAGTGATCGCCGCCGGCTCCACCCTCGGCGGCATCCTGGGCGCCCGCTTCGGACGCAAACTGACGCCGGCCGCCCTGCGCGCTGTCATCGTCACCGTCGGCATCACCGCCGCCGGGGTCATGACTGTGCGATAGCCTCTCGCACCGCCGGCTACTACGGCGCCATGCGCAGCAGGAACAGCGCGGTGTCGTCCGTGCGGTCGGACGTCGGGCTCGCGCGTCGTGTGAGTGTGTCGGCGAGGGTGTCGAGGTCCCGGGCCTCGTCGCTCAGGACGGCGGCGAGACCGGCGGTCGAGTCCTCGATGTCGGCGCCGGGCCTTTCCACCAGGCCGTCGGTGAAAAGTGCGAGTACGGCGCCGGGCGGCAGGGCGATGTCCATGGCCTGGTACTCGGCCGCCGGGTCGATGCCGAGCAGCAGGCCGGGGGGCACGGCGACGCTCTCCGTGCGCCCGTCGGGGTGGCGCAGGAGGGGCGGGAGGTGTCCCGCGGTCGCCAGGCACGCGCGCCGGCGGGCGAGGTCGATCTGGACGTACAGGCAGCTGGTGAACAGTCCGGGATTCAGGTCGGTGAGCAGGCGGTTGGTGCGGGCGAGGACATCGTCGGGGGCCGCTCCGGCGATGGCGTGGGCCCGGACGGCGGTACGGACCTGTCCCATCAGGGCGGCGGCGGTGACGCTGTGGCCCTGGACGTCTCCGATGACGGCGGCGGCCGTGGTGTCGTCGAGTCGCACCAGGTCGTAGAAGTCGCCGCCGACGTCCATGCCCCGGGTGGCCGGCAGATACCGGGCCGTCGTCTGGAGGCCGGTCAGCGCCGGCAGTTCGTGCGGCAGCAGGCTGGCCTGCAGGCTGCGGGCGAGTCCGCTCTTGGTGTCGTACAGATGCGCGCGGTCCAGCGCCTGCGCGGCAAGGCCGCTGAACGCGGTCAGCAGGGCCCGTTCGTCGTGACCGAAGACGTGGGGCCGGTCGTATGCCAGTACGCAGCAGCCCATGGAGCGGCCCGCGGCGACGAGGGGCAGGAAGGCCCAGGCATGGTTGCTGTCCTCCTCCAGCGCGCGGGGAAAGTCGCCCTGGAGATCGCGGCGGGAGGCGTAGAAGACCGGTTCTGCCGTGATCACCGCGCGGCCGCCGGGGTGGTCGGGCGACAGCCGTACGCCGTCCAGGTGGTCCATCTCCTGGGCCGCATAGCCGTGGTGGCCTCGCAGGCGCAGCCGGTCGGCCTGTACGGCGAACAGGGCGACCGCGTGCGCTCCGAAGCTGGGGGCGATCTGGTCGATCACCAGCCTGATCACGTCGGGCACGCTGAGAGCCTCGGTGAGCGCGGCCGCCAGATGGGCCAGTTGGTAGAGCACGCCCGCCCGGGGCGGCGCGGCTCCCGCGCCCGACGGTACGGCGGAGGCGGGCGCAGGAGGGGATGCGGCCACGACTCCGAGCTCCGCCGCGCCCCCGGCTCCCGCTCCCGCGCCGGCCAGGCGGGACCTGGCGATACGCACGCTGATTCCCCGAGCGTCGGGGTACAGCTCGAAGGTCAGTCGCAGGTCGTCCGGGCGCCGGGCCGTGAACGACGTGGGGTTGCGGCTCATCACGGCCGACCGGTAGCGGTCCTCGAACACGGGGTCGTCCAGCCAGGGCAGGGCTTCCCACGGCCGGGTTCCGAGCAGCGCCGGTACGGTGCTGCCGACCAGGTCCGCGCCGGTCGGGGTGATGAAGGTGATCCGGCCCTCGAGGTCGAGGGCGCAGCAGCCCTCCGGGAGCCGCTCGGTGAAGTCGACCGCCGCCAGCGACTCGGCCTGGGTGACCATGCGGCGCCGCGGCACCGGGACGATTCTCGGTTCGGGCCGGGGCAGGATCGGACGGCCGCTCTCCTCCGCGCGTCGCAGGGCCGCGCCGACGTATCCGGATGCCTTCATGATCGCACTTTGCCGCTCCGGCTCGATCACCAGCGGGTGGGAGCCCGGCCACAGCAGGAGCAGCCCTCCCCAGGTCCGCTGCGCGCTGACCGCGGGCGCGGCCGCGAGGGCGAACGAGTACGGCAGCGCGAGGCCGATCCGCGGATAGCGGCGGGCGAGCTCTCCTTCCGCCCCGACCCACACCAGGCGGCCTTCCCGCACCGCCTCCGCCAAGGGCCCGGAGGCGGACATCCCCACCCTGGCCCACGGCATCGCGAGGTTGGACGGCACTCCGGCGAGCACCACGGCGGACAGCACCTGGCCGTTCGACGTCATGACGTAGATTCCACCGCCGTACGCGCCGGACTCGCGCAGTACCCGGGACAGCAGTCGGTCCAGTACTTCCGGTTGTCCGGTCTCATCCTCCTGCGCAACCATGGGCTACCGGCTTCTCCCACAGAACACCACAAGACATGTCATCTCTGGACGTTACGCCCGGAACAGTCGAGATCGCACCCGCACCGTGACGCGCCGGCTGTCAGGCGCCTGCCACCAGCATGCCCCCCATCGTGACCATGGTGGCGGCGACCAGACCGTCCAGGACCCGCCAGGCCGCAGGGCGGGCCAGCAGGCCGCTGAGCAGGCGGGCCCCGTAACCGAGAGTGGTGAACCAGGTCAGGCTGGCCAGTACGGCGCCGAGCCCGAATGCCCAGCGCAGCGAGCCGTGGTCGGCGGCGACGGAGCCGATCAGCAGGACCGTGTCGAGGTAGACGTGCGGGTTGAGCCAGGTCATCGCGAGGCAGGTCAGCACGGCCTTCCGGGCGGAGCCGGCCGAGGCGCCCTGCGCCGTGAGGGCCGCGCCGGGAGCGGGCCACAGCACACGCCGGGCGGCGAGGACTCCGTAACAGATCAGGAAGGCGCCGCCGGCCAGGCCGACCACGGTCAGGGCGGCAGGCCATGCGGTGACCACGGCTCCCACCCCCGAGACGCCGAGTGCGATGAGGACCGCATCGGACACGGCGCAGATGACGACCACCGCGAGGACGGCGTGCCGCCGGACCCCCTGGCGGAGAACGAAGGCGTTCTGCGCGCCGATGGCGACGATGAGGGAAAGTCCGGTGCCGAAGCCGACGAGTGCCGCCGTGGTGATTCCGTGGGTCATGGGACCGACGGTATGGATCATCCGCTCATCAGTACAGCTAAAGTTTCTAACGTACCCTTAGCATTTGTGATGGATGAGCTTCCCCTGGACCTGGTCCGTACGCTGCTCGCGGCAGTGGACGAGGGCACCTTCGACGCCGCCGCGGCCGCCCTGCACGTGACCCCCTCGGCGGTCAGCCAGCGCATCAAGGCGCTGGAGCAGCGCACCGGCCGGGTGCTGCTGATGCGGACGAAACCGGTGCGCCCGACGGAGTCCGGGCAGGTCGTGGTGCGGTTCGCGCGCCAGCTGGCCCGGCTGGAACTGGACGCTCGGGCGGAGCTGGGGATCGCCGACGAGCTCGGCCCGGCGCGGCTGCCCATCGCGGTCAACGCGGACTCCCTCGCCACGTGGTTCCTGCCGGCGCTGACCCGTGTCCCCCAGGACCCGCCGGTCTGTTTCGAGCTGCACCGCGAGGACGAGGCCCACACCACGGCCCTGCTGCGCGAAGGCCAGGTGATGGCGGCGGTCACGTCGTCCCCCGACGCGGTCGCGGGATGCACCGTACGCCGCCTGGGCCTGGCCCGGTACCTGCCGGTGGCCACCGCCGCTTTCGCCGCGCGCCACCTGACCGGGCCGCTGGAGCGCGATCTGCGTGACGCCCCGGTGATCGTCTTCGACCGCCGCGACGACCTCCAGGACGCGTTCGTACGGTCGCTCACGCACGGCGGGCGGGGCGCGGGCCCGGTGCGCCACTACGTGCCCACGTCGGAGGGATTCTGCGACGCGGTGGCCGCCGGTCTCGGCTGGGGCCTGGTGCCGGAACCCCAGGCGGAACCACTGCTGCGCTCCGGTGCGTTCACCCTGCTCGCCCCCGCCCGGCCCGTGGACGTTCCGCTGTTCTGGCAGCAGTGGAAGCTGGACTCGCCGGCCCTGGCAGCTGTGGCGGACGCCGTCGCCGCCACCGCCACCGAGGCGCTGCGCACCCCGGCCTGAGGAGGCCCGCCTGCGGGTTTCTCCCCGCCCGCCACTCCCCCGGCCGCCCTGTGCGCACCGCGTGTACGGGCACATGGGCACTTCCCCGGCTGCACCCGGCTCGCGGCCGCCACTCCGGACGGCGAGCGTTCGCTGACCTTTTCCCTCACCACTCAGGTGAACAAGGACAACAAGCCGGAACTCCTGGCGAAGGTGCGGAAAGTACAGGAAGACTTCGTCTGCAACCTGCTCCAGCGCTGACGGCCCGAGCACTGACCGCTCATCGGCTCGTGACCCAGAGGTGCTCGGTGGCCGAATACGCGTAGCGCGGCATTCCCTTGGTTCCGCTGGTGCGGAAGGGGCGGCCGTTGTCGCTGATGCGGACCGTGCCGGAGCGAGCGCCGCTGCTCCACTCCAGTTCCAGGTACCAGCGGCAGTCGCAGTCGGCCGTCCTGGCGTTCACCAGCAGTACCTCCGGGTCCGAGGCCGACACGGTGTACGGGAACGAGACCGCGGGAATCGGGCTTCCCGCCACACCGTCGAAGCCCGCGACCGAGCGGGCGACGGGGCGTGGGGCGTCGAGGTTGACGTCGATGTGGCGCGGGCTGAGCGCGCCGCCGCACCCGTTGCTCATCCCGTAGACGTTCCGCCGGACGGGCGAGTCGCGTTCGGTGACACGTACGCGCAGTGCCTCCAGTACCACCGCCTTCTCGGACGTGCCCCGGAGGGAGACGCGCACGTTGGTGTCTCCGCCGTGCACCGCGTCCAGGGAACGCGCCCACGGCTCGGCGTCCTGTTCCACCGGCGGCGGGGGGACGCGGTCCGGGCCGCGGTCGATCAGGTAGTGATGGTCGCATCCGCTCTGCCAGACCTCGGAATCGGCGGTCCAGGCGAACGGGACACCGGGGGCCGCGTCGGCTGTGCCGCTCGGCTTCCGGGTCGGGCGGGGGGCGCCGGTGGCGGGCGTGGCGTTCCCCGGCTCCGAGGGCAACGGTGTCGTACTGGACGCTGTGGGGCCGGACTTGCCCGGGGGTGCGCTCAGGCTGCCGGACGGGGGCGATCCGGTGCGGCCGTCGGTGGAGCCGTCGGCACGGCCGGCCTTGTCGGTGCTGTCGGTGCTGTCGGCGGCGGCAGGACGCCGGCCGTCGGTGCTCCCGGCTCCGGGCCCGGCGAAGGCCAGCGCCGCCACCCCGGTGGCGGCGACGGCGACGGCGGCCGCGGCGAGAACCACCCTGCGGAGGCGAACGTCCGGGCGCGGCACGGGAACTGCGGCCGTGGTGACGTCGGGCTCGGGGCTGCCGGGCGTCGGGCCGGGCGCGGCGGCCGGAGCCGGGCCCGTCTCTTCCCCGGCCGGCGCGGCCGCCTTCCGCGGCGTCTGCGGCCGCCGGACCGCGTCCGCGAGGATCCACAGCCGGTGCAACTGGAGCATTTCCTGCGGTGCGGCCCCGCACAGCCGTGCCAGTCGTTCGACCGGTGCGAAGTGAGCGGGTACGGCCTCGCCCGAGCAGTACCGGTGCAGCGTGGAGGCGCTCACGCCCAGGCGCCGGGCCAGAGCGCCGTAACTCCGGTCGGAGCGTTCCTTGAGGCCGCGTACCCGCTCCGCGAACTCCTCGACTTCGGCTTCCCTCGACGCGCCCATCCGTGCCCCGCCCTCTGCCCGTCCCGGGCGGCGTTCCACCCCACCCTCATATCCCCACGTCAGCGGGGGTGGAATGGTTCCACCCTGCCGTACACCCGCGTTGCCCTTGCGCCGGCGGCCGTGCCGCGCCGAAGCTGATCAGCGTCGTCACCAACCACTGCAACGGGGGATATTCCGTCCATGCCTGCTTTCCGCACGACACTCGCCACCTCGTTCGCCGCCGTCGGCCTGGTTCTCGCCGGCGCCCCGCTCTCCCCGGCCGGCGCGGCCCCGAGTACGGCCTCGCCCGCTGCTCCCGCGTTCCTGAGTGCCGGGCAGATGCCCGCCTCCTCCACCCCGTGGTCGGCGGGGCGGGTCACCAGGGGCCTGCCGGAAGGGGGCGCGTTCTGTGCTCCTGGCGCTCTGCCCGCCAGGGGTACCAGCCACCGGGTCTTCCGTACCGAGCTCGACACCGGGGGTCTGCAGATCACGACGGTCGCCTCGACCACCGCCCGAGCCGCGCAGCTCGTCACCAACCTGCGCCGGGCCTTCGCCGCTTGCGCCGAACGCGTCGAGCGCCAGTACCCCTCGACGGAGGCGAGCAGCGCCTACCACGGCAAGCTGGCGGTCGAGGAGGGTGCGTACGTCTACAGCCTGGACACCGAGGACCCGGAGGTCGGCAGTACGGACATCAACCTGTTCTCCGTGGGGCGCGACGGACGGACGGTCACCTATGTGCAGTGGGGCCGGCTCGGCGACCTGCGGGACGCTCCGCTGAAGGGGTTCAAGACCACCACCCGCACCGCGGTCGACAAGCTCTACCGCTGAACGGCCGGGGGCGGCGCGCCGTCCGGCAGCGGCGCGCCGCCCCTGCGCATCGGCGGGACGGAACCCTGGCATCCGGCAGCGTCGGTCGCGGGGCGTACGGTCGGTCAGTTCGGTTCCACCAGCGTACGTTGCAGCCTGCGCCGTACCCGCCCTTCGTGGACGAGCCGTCCGACCAGCGATCCGCCGTACACCACGAATCCCACGCCCACCAGCCAGGACTGCAGGACCAGCACGGTCCCGAACGGGCCGTACGTCACCGCGTTCGACGCGATCAGCGGCGAGAAGACGAACTGCGAGAAGATCCGCAGCCCGAGCAGCCCCACAGCCGTCAGGGCGGCCCCCGGCGCCAGCGCGCGCCAGCGGATCCGTCCGCAGAGCAGCATGCGCTGCGACCACCAGAAGAAGAAGAACAAGCCGATGACATCGCCGACGGCCACCAGCATGGTCACGATCGTGGGCGACCCGTCTGGGGTCGGAGTCTTGACGAAGAGCAGGAGGGCGGCGACCAGCATGGCCAGCCAGACGACGTGGCGCCACATCGTGTGCCAACGCGCCGTCGGCAGGGCCCACACGCGTTCGTAGCCGGTCTGTACAGCGGAGCCGAAGGTCACGCCGAACGTGGCGAGCGCGGCGAGGCCGAAGGCCGTGGTGCGCTGCAATGCCTGCCCCGGCCGGCCGAACAGCTCCTCGACCTCCGCCTGCGACACCTCGGACACCCCGAGCCCCGCCACCAGCCATCGGGCGAAGCCCTGCCCGCTCGCGAGGTCGGCCGCGGCGACGACGACCAGCAGGGGCACCAGGGTGAGGAAGCTGAGCGCCGCGAAGCCCATGGCGCGGTGCATCAGCTCCACCTCACGCCCGCGCTCCCAGGTCAGTGCGACGACCGACGTCCGCAGCCGCCGTTGCAGTCGGTCGAACCGATGTCTGTGCTGCGGGCGGCCGTCGTTCGGCGCACCGGATTTCAGGGGCATGTTCCGTCGAGTACCCGTCGGCGCTCGTGCCCGCTCCGGTGTGCCGCCGAACGGGTGTCCCGAGCGTCGCTGCGCTCGGGACACCCGAACGGGGTGGGTCCGTCACCAGTAGTGCCGTCGTCCACCGACCGCGCGCCCCATCGATCCCAGGATCCAGAGGACGGCCCCGATGGCGACCAGAATGATCCCGATGGTCCACAGGAACGCGATACCGGCCACGAAACCGATGATGAGCAGAATGATTCCGAGGACGATCATGATGTCCTCCCGATCTTGCGAGAACGATCCTTCTACCGAGCCTGTCCCCCGCCGCCACCGGGTCAAACCTGGATTCCTCCCATGCCGTCCACGCCGCAGCGGTGCGACAGTGCCTCGGCATCGGCGCGGAACCCGGCGCCGGCCGGATGGCCCCCTGCCGACGTGAGACCCGGCGGAACGTCAGCCCTTCCCGGCTATCGCATCCACCACGCGGCGGACGCATCGCGCAGCGTGTTGGTGCCGCAGTGCACCTCGCCCGCGCCGAGGTGGTACGTGTACCAGTCGTCGAGGTACGACACCTTCATGCCGGCCCCGGAGTACGCGGCGTTCACGGCGGAAGTGAAGATGTCCTTGCCGCCGATGACCGGCCCCCACTGCCTCGGGGCCAGATAGCGATTCCTGCCGAGCACGATCCCGTTGACCGCACCCGGGACATAGGCGCTGGTCATGACAGTTTCCGGGGCCGCCCCCGCGCGGTCGGCGTGGCGCGCGAGGTCCTTCTGCTGTCCGTACTCGCGCACCACGTCCGGCAGCTCGCCGGCGCCCATCCGGGTCAGCCTGGGCATGCGGTCGCCCCGCTCGCCCTCTTCCGACGTCCCGCGCGTGTAGAGCGCGGGTACGCGTACGACCTCGGCGTCGGTGGCACCCGTCTCGCGCTGGAGCACCTCCAGGTTCGCCTTGATCCGCTCGGCGGCCATGGTGTTGTCGGACACCAGCCACTTGGAGGCGAGCGCCTGATCGATGGTCTCCTTGGGGGCGGGCATGCCCCGGCTGCCCGGCACCGAGAACATCCGTGTGCTGCCGTGGCCCGCCTCCTGCGCCTCACGCAGCAGCCGCAGTCCCGCTTCGGGATCGGCGATCGCGATCTTCCAGCCGCGCGGGCTGTCTGCGGGGAGGAACTGCACGAACTCGTCCACGTGGCCCACGTGCAGCCACGAGGTGTCGAGCAGCAACGGGTCCTGGAAGCCCTGCGACTTCAGCAGCGTCCGCATCGCCTTCGCGGGCTTCGAGCCGCTGTCCTTGCGCTCGCCCATGATGATGCGTCCGGCCGGGAAGGACCGCCCGCCGTGGGTGTACGGGGGGATGGTCTCCAGGTTTCCCATGGAGTTGAGGGTCCACTCCTCCGAGTCACGGACTCCGGACACCTGCACCACCCCCACGCCGTTGCCGCGCAGCTTCTCGAACAGCTCCCGGCCCGCTTCCCGGTCCGCCTGCGCGGACCGCAGCATCACGCGCATCGCCTGCCGGCGCCCGCCGGGGCCGGCCATGCTCACGTAGCCGGGCTCGACGAAGTCCTGCGCCCAGATGTCCTGGTACTTGTCGAAGGTCAGCAGCGGCTTGTCGATCCCGGCCGACGCGACCTCGGCCGCCAGGCCCTTGACGAAGGCCTGCTGCCGACGCGCGTACTCGTCCCTGCCCGCCACCTTGGTGACCATCAACTGCTGTGCGTTCTGGAGGTGGTGGTGGGTGAGCAGCGGGGCGACGCGCAGCGTGACGTCGTCCGAGGTGCTCCGGCCGCCTGAGGTCACCGTCAGGCGGATCACGGCGCGGCCGTCCCAGACCGCGCTGTCGCGTATGACGTCGGTGCCCTCGACTCCGAACTCCACACCGGAACGGAGCTCGGCGGCGGACAGGCGGGTTCTGCCGGTGACCGGTGCCCAGCCCGAAGCGCGTTTGACGAAGACCCGCGTCTTCTGGCCGCCGGCCACGACCTTCAGCGTGCCGGTCGCCGTGGCGGGCAGGCGCGCCATCGGTACGGACCGGACGCGGGCCAGGTCGGCCGCGTCGCCGGAGCCGTTGACCTTGGCGTCGGCCGCGTCGTTGCAGGCGGCCAGCCTGGCGTCCGACAGCCGCCTGCCGTCCGGGCCCTTGACCGGGCAACGCTTGGTGTCGTCGTCGATGTTGGGGAGGAACACCGCTCCTGTGCGGGCGGACCAGCTGTTCTCCCCGGCGGTGTCCGTCGCGCCGGTGACGTCCACCTTTCCGTCCCGGTTCACGTCCGCCCGCAGGTCGGCCCGGGGCGGGTCGGCGGCGAACGCCGGTGATACGGGCGCCAGTACGGCCCCTATCACGGTGAGGGCCACTGCCCCGTGTCTCGCATGGCTCGTACCCAAGATGCGTCGTCCCTTCCTGATGATCGGCTGTCAGAGCCGAAGAGGTGAGGAACGCGCGGTCCGTTGCCTGCCCGCGCCGGGATCATCCCGGAGGTGTGCCGGGGTGCGACCGGTGGAGGAGGCCGTGTCGGCCCGGAGCATGACGTGAAGTCACACGTACTGGGGTATTGGCGTCGGGTGCGGGACAGGTCCTCAACGACGCGGCCGACGCCTGTGGTTGCCGGTCCGGTGGCGGCCTTCGCGGGTGGCCGCGCCGGTGGCGGTCATGCGGCCTCCGGCTCGAGCCGGGTCGCGGTGGTGCGCGGAGAGCGCAGGATGCCGGCCGTGCAGGCGGCGACGACGCAGAACGCCACGGGCAGGAAGAACGTGAGGTTGAGCGGGACCAGGTGGGTGAGGGGTCCGATGACGGCGGGCCCGGCGAGCATGCCGAGGTAGCCGAGGCCGGCGACACGGGAGACGTTGGCTCCGGCGGCGTCCGGGTCGGCGTGACCGGCGGCACTGAAGAGCTGCGGGATGCAGCCGGACAGTCCGGCCCCGAACATGGTCCAGCCGAGCAGCGCCAGGGGGATCCACGGGGCCAGCGCCGCCACGGTCAGGCCGAGCGCGGCCACGGAGGCGCCGTACCGGACGACGGCCACGGGGCCGAAGCGTGCGGCCACCCGGTCGGTGAGCAGCCGGCCGACGGTCATGGCGGTGGCGAAGGCTCCGTACGCGAGGGCGGCGGTGGCGGCGGGCGCGTCGAGTACGTCGCGCAGGTGGAGCGCGCTCCAGTCGTTGGCGACGCCTTCGCAGAGCATGAGCATCAGCGCGAGGGCGGCCAGTACCCAGATGCGCCCGGGTGCGGCGCGGCCGGTCTTCACCGCGTCGGCGGGGGCCTGCGCCGCATGGGTGGGGCCGGGTGCGGGGGCCGGTCCGGGCCGCAGCAGCGCGGGGGCGGCCGACGCGGCGACGGCGAGGCCGAGGAGTGCCACCGCGCCGAGGGTCGCCGCGGGGCTCAGGCCCCAGCTGAGCGTACGGGCGCCGACCAGGGCGGCGAGTACTCCGCCGATGGAGAAGGTGGCGTGGAAGGCGGACATGACGGGACGTCCGTAACCGCGCTCCACCTGAACGGCGTGGGCGTTCATGCTGACGTCCAGGACGCCGTTGCCGAAGCCGAGGACCAGCAGCGCCGCCCCCAGAGTCCAGGTGCCGGTGGCCAGGCCGGGCAGGACCAGGGCGGCGCTGCACAGGGCAGCGCCCGCCGGTACGACGATGCGGGCGCCGGAGCGGTCGGTGAGCGGGCCGGCGATCCGCATGCCCGCGAAGGCTCCCGCGCCGAGGAGCAGCAGGAGCCAGCCGAGTACGGCATGGCTTGTCCCCGCACGGTGCTCGACGGCGGGGATGTGGACGATCCACATCCCCATGAGGAAGCCGTTCAAGGCGAAGTAGGCGAAGGTGGCCGACCTGCCGGCTCGCAGTGTTTTCTCCATGCGGACGAACATAACGAACAATCTCAGTGTTTGAAAGATTGCTTTTCAAACGCCCTAGATGTTCAATGACGGTATGGCGAGCACAGAACGATGGAGGCAGATCACCGAGGCCGTACGCGAGGCGGGCCGCATGGGCGTCGCGGAGCTCGCCGAACTCACCGGTGCTTCGGAGATGACCGTCCGCCGCGACCTGGAGGTCTTGGCCGAGCAGGGTGTGCTCGAGCGCTACCGGGGAGGGGCGAGGAGCCTCCTGCTGTACGGCGACGAGCCCCCCTTCGCGCTTCGCGCGCGGGAGGGTCTGGACATCAAGCAGCGGATCGCCGCCGAGGTCGCCGCGCTGATCGCCGACGGCGAGTCCGTCGTCCTGGACAGCGGGACCACCTGCCTGGAAGTGGCCCGCGCGCTGGAGCCCCGCCGCCTGACCGTGATGCCGCTGTCCCTCCACGGTGTGAACGCGCTCGCCGGGGCACCTCAGCTGACCCTGCTGGTGCCGGGCGGGCGCCCGCGAGCGGGCGAGCTGGCACTGACCGGCCCCCTGACGACCGCCTCGCTGGCCGCACTGCGCTTCGACACCGCCGTGATCGGCTGCTGCGGACTCACCCCCGCGGACGGCCTGACCGCGTACGACCTGGACGACGCCGCCGTCAAGCGCGCCGCGATCGACGCCTCACGCCGGGTCATCGCCGTGGCCGAGTCCACCAAGCTCTCCCGTACCGCTCTCGCCTTTGTCGCGCCCGCGTCCGCCCTGCATGTCGTCGTCACCGACGAAGCCGCGTCCGACAACGAGACCGGTGCGCTGGCCGCGGCGGGTGTGACCGTGCGGAAAGTCTGAGCGGTCCGCCGTCCGTGAGCATCGGCGGCCATACGGGCCTAACGTGGAAGAACGGTGGCAAGCTCGTCTCCTTGGAAAGGAACGACCGGCTATGACCGATACCGGAAACCAGAACCTCGGCGGGAAGCACGGCGACCCCGGCAGCCGGGGACGCACCACCATCGCCGACAGCGCGGTCGAGAAGATCGTCGGAATGGCGGCCCGCGATGTGGCAGGCGTCCATGCCATGGGCAGCGGAGTCTCCCGGGCCTTCGGAGCGGCACGGGAGCGCGTGCCCGGCACCGCGAAGTCCGTTTCGCGGGGGGTCAAAGTCGAAGTGGGCGAGAAGCAGACGGCCGTTGACCTGGAGATCGTCGTCGACTACGGCGTCTCGATCAAGGACGTCGCCCGTTCCGTGCGGGAGAGCGTCATCTCCGCGGTCGAGTGGATGACAGGCCTGGAAGTCGTCGAGGTCAACATCGCGGTCAGCGACGTGCAACTTCCGGACGAAGAGGAAGAAGGGGAAGAAGAACAGCCACGGATCCGGTAGCCGGGCTGGTGGAGCGGACGGATACCGGTGACGGACCGATCCGCTCCGTGTCCGGTTTGATCAGTGCCCGTGAAGATCTCCCCTGCGAACCTCGCCCGTGACGTGCTCGCCCGAACACGAGCGCGCCCCCGCCCCGGCGAGATGCCGGGGCGGGGGCGGTTCGGTCCGGGAGGGGTCAGCCGAGCTTGGCCACCTGTGCGCCGATGACCGCCTTCGGCTGCTCCGCCTTGCCCGTGAGGCCCTGGGCGTAGAAGGACGCGAGCGTGTTGCCCTTGCGGACCGCCACCAGGTGGGCCGTGCCGGTCTCGCCGTCCAGGTCGGCCGTCACGGTGAAGGCGACCGCCTCGTCACCACTGGTGTAGGTGGCCGGGGTGACCTTGGTGAACTTCGTCTTGTCCGTACCGACGATCAGGCTGAAGCCGCCAGCGCAGGCCTCGCCCGCGGTGCGGAGCTTCGCGAAGGCGTCCGAGGCGCCCTTGCCGTCGTACGAGCCGAGGGTGTCGGACGTAATCGTCCCGCTGAGGGCGTCCAGGCCGGCCTTCAGCTTCTCCTCGGGCGTGGCGTCCTTGTCGGGCTCGGGCGGCAGAGCGACGACCTTGCGCAGCGAGGTCGCAGCGGGCGTCCCCACGGGCCGGAGCACCATCGCGTCGACGAGCGGCTCGCACTCGGCCTTGTCGGTGGTGACGGTCTTCGCCGCGGCGAGGTCCGCCTTGGTCGCCTTGGAGATCTTGTGGTTCTTGAGGTCGCTCTCGACCAGCGCGAGCTTGTCCAGCTCGCTCTGCGACAGTGCCTTCGCGGCGGTGGACCCGCCCGCGGCGGCCTCGCCGGCGGTGTCATCGGCGGGGGCGTCGCCGGACCCACAGGCGCTGACGAGCAGGGCGAGTGAAACCGCGGACGCGGCGACGGCGGTACGGCGGACAATGGTGCGGCGCATGAAAGAGCATCCCTCTGGATCGGTGAACAACGTTCCCCCCGCGCGAAGTTCACACGTCCGGTGACACGCGGTATCTGTTGTGAGCACCGAATCTACGGCCTCCACCCGCCCGATGATCAACGAATTCGCCCCGTCACGGTGATCGTGACGCCGACGCAATCCCAGGGCCACCCAATTGAGACGCGTTCCCGTACAACCTTCAGCACGCATGGGACGCCGGGGGCGGGCCGCCCCCGGCGTCCCGGGCGTGGTGGTGCGCCGACGGCCAACGCCGTCGGCGCAGCGGCTACTCGACGGCGGGAAGCAGCCCGGTGACGGGCGAGACCAGGCCGGTGAACTGCTGGAGCTCGCCGAGCTTGTCCAGCTGGCTGAGCCCGTTGAGCTGGCCGGTGACGGACGGGACGTCGGCCCGGCGGTCGGCCGGCACGGCGCTCGCGCCGATGTCGTCGAGCGCGTCGGGCACCGACAGCAAGTACCCGCCGGAGGAGTCGGCGGCGCTCGCGGCCGGGGCGGCGAGGGCCGAGACTCCGGCGGCAAGGGCTACGACGGCGAGGACACTCTTTGTTTTGATCACGACCTGAGCAACGTCCGGGGCCGCCGCACGGACACGGCTGCCCCGCACCCATCACCCGCAGGCCACATCGCGTACGCCGATGTTCGACCGCGCACTCAACGTCCGGCCGGCTACTCGCCCGACGCCGCCCGGGACGAGGCCAGCACGCCAATCTTGTCGATCCGATGCTCGGGGTTGCCCCTGTCGTCGCGCCAGAAGTTCCCGGCCGCGTCGTCCTCCGGCGTCGCGCAGGTGGAGATCGTGATCATCGCCCTGGTGGGCTGCTTGCCGGGCGATCCCGGCACCGCGGCCCGCTGTTCGGCCAGCGACCGCTCCGAGCGGAAGGATGTCGACCTGGTCTCGGTGATCTTGTACTCGTACACCTTGCCGCCCGCGGCGACGAACACGGAGTCACCCTCGCCGACGGACGGGAGGTCGCGCAGCGGCCCGCCGGCGGAGAGGCGGTGTGCCGTGACGAGGTAGTTGCCGACCTCGCCGGGGCCGACGCCGCCTTCCTCGCCGTACGGGCTGGCGGCCACGCCACGGTCCTGGATGCGCGTACCGGCCCAGTCGTCGGTGGTTCCCTCGTACGGGACGACACGCAGGTCCCTGAGGCCGATCGACGGGATGGCCAGCAACGCGGTCTGGTGCCGCGTGCTGGTCTTGCGTACGGCCGGCTCGGCAGAGGACGAGGAGGGCGCCGGCCCGGTGATCGTCGCCGAGGCGGTGTCCGGTGAGAGCACCGCGACCGGAGAGTCCGCGGGTTTGCCGGACGCGCCGTCGCTGCTGCCGCCGACGCAGCCCACCAGTACGACGATGAGCGCGCCGGCGAGGGCGGCCGGGACAGGACGGGGACTGAACATGGCATTCCCGATCTGGGGGGATGTCGGACAGGGCGACGCCGAGGGCGGCCGGCTTTCCACCAGAACAATTCGGGCCGATCGGGTGTTCCCGTCCCGGCGTCATGGCTCGGGAGAGCCAGGCACGGGATCGCACGATCGTTCGATTCGAGCGCGTCAGGGGCCGGCGATCCATCGCAGCAGCGTGCCGACCGTGGTGTCGTCGAGCCCGCTGAGCACGCCGATGGCTTCGAGATCGCCGGGCACGGGTGCGATGCCTGCGGTGGTCAGGGCTGCGTGGAGGTCGAGACGGCGTTTGTCGGCGGCCTCGAGCGTGAAGGGGAGCCGCTGGTCGCGGTGCGGCGCCGGGAGGACGTAGTCGTCGTCCTCGAAGACGTCTCGCGCCGCGTTCTGCTCGTCGCCGTACTCCAGGCCGTGGAAGCGGTACGGGTCCAGCGCCCACCGGGGCGTCGTCAGCGAGTGTGCGGGAACCTGCGTGCTGTTCATCGGAACCTCCAGGGTGTCGTCTCTGACCGACAGGAGTCCCGTACGGCGCCGCCCAGTTGCGCTCGGAGCCGCCAACCACCCGAACGCCCCCAATGACATCTCGTCACACCACAGGTAAATCAGGAACGGCGAAGTCAGTAGAGGACGGAGGGCAGATACGCCCCGGCCGGTTCGTTGTAGAGCCCGATCGTCATCACGCTCATCAGCTGCTGCACTTTGAGGCCGTTTCGCAGACACCACTGCAACAGCGCGCTGTTGGACGCGGGGACCAGAATGCCGGGGCCACCGAAGGCGGGGGCCGCCGCGATGAGAGCCCTGACGTCCTCGGTGGTCTCGCCGACCGCGTGGGCGAAGAAGGACAGGTCCGTCGCGTAACCCGTGATCCGCCCGCCGTGTTCGCTCACGCGGGCCGTGCCCAGCCCGAGCGCGTCGGTCAGTTCGCCGCCACGGTCGGTTCCGTGGACCCTGCGGCACACCTCGTTGCAGGCCGCGACATCCGCATCCGTCGCGGGCCGCACGTCATACCCCGGTACGGTCCCTCCGATCGGCGGCCCCTGCAGGCAGGCCACGGTTTCACGGAACTCGAACCCGAGACCGGCATAGAGGGCGAACGACCGGCAGTGGTAACCGCTCTGCAGCAGCCGGATGCTGGGCACACTCCGCTCGGCGGCCCGCCGCATGACGTCTTCCATGAGTTGGCGCCCCACGCCGCCGTTCTGCACGGCGGGGTCCACGGTGACCGGCCCCACGCCGACGACGGGCGACCGCTCGTCCAGGAAGTTGCTGCCGACGATCCGGCCGTCGAGTTCGGCGACGACACTGTAGAAGCCGGGGTGGGTCAGCAGCATCCCGAACATGCCGTTCGCCACCTCCGCGCCCGGGACGTCGGAGGGGAAGCCGTGCTCCAGGGCGATGCCGGAGAACGCGTCGAAACAGATCCTGCCGCACTCCGCGGCGTCGTCCGGCCTCCCGGGGCGCAGTACGAGACCCACGATCCGATCCACCTCTCCTCGCCGAAGCCGTTCCCGCTCCTCGTTCCCGCACAGGCCCTTCCGGGCCCGGAGGTCAGCAGCTCCCCCTCCATCAAACGCATACATCGGACAGGCGGCAACCGGCCGGCTGACGGCCGTTGTCCCGCAGGAAGGGGAGGACGGTGCGCGCCGACCTATGCCGGGCGGACCTGGACCGCCGCCGCAGGGTCCTGGTGCCCGCCGCTGGCGAGCATCCGTACCTCGTCACGGTCGCTGATCTCGGCCAGGACAATGCCGGTGTCGTCCGCGTACACCGGATGGCCACCGGGCCCGCTCCGGTCCGTTCGGTGCACTTCCACGACATCCGCCGCGTCCGGAACGGCTGCCGGTGCGCCCGGATGGACGAATACCAATTCGTAGCGATCGGACCTGCCCATGTCGTCGTCGCCTCCTCGAGAAGAAGCCGTTACGCCGCACTCACGCACCCATGGTCGCGCATGACGGACGGGGGCCGCCTCCCGGGACGACAGGCGCCTGCCGTCGTCCCGCGCAGGAGCTGCGCGGCCGTTCGTTCAGACGTGGAGTTCGGGCGGAAAGCCGGTCCACCGCAGTTCCACCGGCAGGTGCCGTGTGTCGTTGTGGCAGAGCACGGAGGACGGCCTTCCGGGGGCGTACCGGATGACTGTCAGGGCGGCGTTTCCATGGCTGAGCCCCATCCAGCGCCACCGGGGCGCGTCGTGGGCGGCCCGGACCAGCCAGCCGATGAGGAAGTTGTGAGTGAGACGACCAGTTCGTGGCGGGGCCGGTCACCCTCCGCCGGCCCCGAGAAGATCCTTGATCTTGTGCGTCGAGCAGATGGACGCCGGGGACGGCCCCCCGGTTGCGTACGGCGTGCTCACGTACAAATGCGTCGACGTCGCCGCGACCGGCGCCTACGCTCGCCCGTATGAGCAACAACGGCGCGCAGCGGCGGCCGCTGGTCGCGGTTCTCAGCGGGGCCGGGATCTCCACGGACTCCGGCATCCCCGACTACCGCGGGCCGAACGGCCTGTGGACGCGGGATCCGGCGGCCGCGAAGCTCGTGACGTACGACTTCTACATGGCCGACCCGGACATCCGGCGCCGTGCCTGGCGCATGCGGCTCGACAGTCCGGCGCGGCGGGCCCGGCCGAACGACGCCCACCGGGCGATCGCCGAGCTGGAACGCTCGGGCGTTCCGGTCCGGGTTCTCACGCAGAACGTCGACGGGCTGCACCAGCTCGCCGGCCTGCCCGCCCGCAAGGTGCTCGAACTGCACGGGAGCGCCCGGTCGACGGTGTGCACCGGCTGCCACGCCCGCTCTCCGATGGAGGAGGCGCTGGACCGGGTGAGAGCGGGCGAGGAGGACCCGCACTGCCTCGCGTGCGGGGGCATCCTCAAGTCGGCCACGGTGATGTTCGGGCAGCGGCTCGACCCCGTGGTGATGAGCGATGCTCTGGCGATCACCAGGGCGAGCGATGTGTTCGTGGCCGTCGGCACCAGCCTCAAGGTGCAGCCGGCCGCCTCACTCGCGGGGATCGCGACGGAGTACGGGGCACGGCTCATCGTCGTCAACGGCGAGCCGACGCCTTATGACGAGCTGGCCGACGAGGTCGTGCGCGAGCCCATCGGGACCGCGCTGCCCGCCGTACTGCAGCACTTGGCGGCCTGAGAGCCGGCCCGTTACGAGCGGGCCGGCGCGGTGCTACCAGCGCCTCGCCGCCGCACGCACGGAGCTGAAGTCCATGGCCTGCTCCACCTCGCGAAGCGTCTCCTCGGCGGCCTGGCGTACCTCGGCAGGTACATCGCCCCGCTCCTCCACGAGGCCTGCATAGATCGGTGCCTCGGCACGGTTTGCGGAACTCACGTCGAAGAGAACCCTTCAAGTCGGTCGTGCGGATTCTGGCGGCAGCCGGAACAAGAGGACGAGTGTAGGTGGTCTCTGGTGCGCCGGAGCAGGCCGCCCCCGTACCGGACTCCGCGCCCCGCAGCCTACGGCGTGGCCGCCGCGCGCTTCAGGGCAGGTGCCCCGTCGGCATCCGCTTCCGGAGAACGCGCTGCCGGCGGCCGCGCCGCGGGGTGCTCCTGGGTCGACGGAGGCCCTCATGGAACCCTCTCTCCACCATTTCCAAGATACGGAATATATTTTCCACTAAATTGGATCCGGGGAGGGACCACACATGGGCATCGACAAGGCACTGCCACGGCGAGCGGCCGCCGAGCTGGTGGGGACCGCGGCTCTGGTGACGGTCATCGTCGGCTCGGGCATCCAGGCCGCCGGCCTCAGTCAGGACGCCGGAGTCCAGCTCCTCGCCAACGCACTGGCCTCGGCGGTCGGGCTCGGGCTGCTGATCGTCCTGTTCGGCCCCCTTTCCGGGGCTCACCTCAATCCGGTGATCACGCTCTTCGTCTGGTGGTCCCAGCGGCGTGGCGACGCCCGCTTCAACGGCCGCGAGGTCGCTGTCTACATCACCGCTCAGCTCACCGGGGCCGTGGCAGGCGGCCTGCTGGCCGAGGCGATGTTCGGCCGGACACCCGGCGTCTGGTCCACCCAGGTGCGGTCGGCCGGGCACCTGCTGATCGGCGAAGCGGTCGCCACGGCCGGACTGGTGCTGGTGGTGTACGGGCTGGACCGCATAGGCCGCGCACAGCTGGCCCCGGTCGCGGTCGCCTCGTACATCGCCGCGGCCATCTGGTTCACCTCGTCGGGGTCCTTCGCGAACCCCGCGGCGACGGCCGGCCGCGCCCTCACCGACTCCCTCACCGGCATCGCCCCGGCATCACTCCCCGGGTTCGTCGCCGCCCAGCTCCTCGGCGGCCTCCTCGGCGCCGTCCTGGCGACCGTCCTCTACGGGCCGCCCGTCGCGTGCTCTCGGTCCAGCGGCCCGTCGCTGAGCGGCAGTTCGCGGGGGTGGTCACTCTGGCGGCGTGCGTGACGCGTCCTGGCAACCGCTCGATCGTGAGTGAACACAAGGTCGGTCGCTCCGGCACAGAGGTGGGCGCCGCGGCCACCTCTGTGCCTGCTCGCCGCTTGGGCGACTGCCTCAACTCCCCCGGCCCGTCCGGGCCGACAGCCCACGGCCCAGACACTCGGTGAGGCGGACGGCGATCGTCCCGTCGGGGTCGAGGCGGGGGTTGAAGATGGTGATGTCGAATCCGCGGGCCCGTTCGTCGGCGAGCGCGGTCCGCAGCACGGTCTCCAGTTCCTCCCAGCTCAGCCCGCCGGGGAGCCGGTAGTCCACCGCCGGCATGGCCGCGTCGTCCAGTACGTCGACGTCGAGGTGGACCCAGTATCCTGCGCTCCCCCCGGCGGTGAGCCGGTCGACCGCCCGCCGCGCTGCCGCGGCCGCGCCGGCCGCGCGCACGCCGTCGAGGCCGATCGCGAGCAGCCCCGGCGGCAGCGGCTGCATCCCGGCCGCCGCGGACTCTGCGCAGTCGCGGAAGCCGAAGGCCACGACGTCCTCGTCCCGTACGAGGGGTCCGCGGCCTTCGAGGTCGGCGAGCGCCGACGGTCCGCGCCCCGTGGCCAGGGCGAGTTCCATCGAGGCGACCTCGCCGGCCGGCTCCGCCGACGGCTGGTAGAAGTCGGTGTGGCCGTCGAGGAAGAGCAGCCCGTAGCGGCCGCGGCGGCGCAGGGCGAGAAGGTTGCCGAGCAGAATGCTGCAGTCACCGCCGAGAACCACGGGAAAGCAGCCACGGCCCAGGACACCGCCGACCCTGTCGGCCAGTTGCACGGAGTACCGCGCGATCCCGACCGGGTTGAGGACCCCCGTGTCACCGTCGCGCCGCGGATCGTACACCGGCGCTTCGACCCGGCCGGCCGGCACAGCCCCGAGGTGCTCGGGGAGGCCGGTGGCGAGCAGGGCGGCCGGCAGGTCCTGTACGCCGGACGGCCTCAGCCCGAGTACGGACGGTGCCTCGATGATGGCTGGTTGCTGCACCTCCGGACCCCTTCGTTCGCGGAAGAGGCGGCATGCTGCTGCGGGTCCGTGCGGTCAGTACTGCTCCGCCGGCTCGATGTTCTGGTTGGCGTGGAAGAAGTTGTGCGGATCGTACGTCCGCTTGATCGCCGCCAGTTTGTCGTAGTGGTCACGGTAGGTGGCCCTGACCCGGTCCTGACGTTCGCCGACTCCCATGAAGTTGACGTAACCGGCGCCCATGGAATGCGGGTGCAGCTCTTCCCAGTAGTCGACACACCACTGCTTGAGCGCCTCGGCGTTGGCGGGGTCGGGGTCGATGCCGGCGATGACACCGGACCAGACGGCGTCGCGGTAACTCCACGCGGTGTCGTCCGGGCCGACGCGGCTCGCGGCCCCGTCCACCGGGTAGAGGTGCATGGTCGAGAGGTCGGTGGGAAGGTTTTCGGCGTATTTGGCGTGCACGTCGACGGCTTCGTCCGTGATCCGGTCGAAGAAGTTCCCGCGCCAGTACCACTGCAGGCCGGTGGGCATCAGTTCGTCGAACATGGACTGCAGCGCGGGGTAGGGCATCGGTGCCGTGAAGTGGAAGGCCGGCGGGCCGGCGTCGTTCACGGCCGCGAGGGTCTCGTCGACGCGGTCCGGATCACCTGTCCAGCACCACACGACTCCGCACATCTTCTGGCCGTGGATCTCTTCCGGGAAGGGCGGGCCCGGCGGAATGGTGAGCGCGGCGAAGAAGCCGTTCAGATCCT
The DNA here is from genome assembly GCF_053646035.1 of Streptomyces sp. NPDC055287. Lineage (NCBI taxonomy): Bacteria > Bacillati > Actinomycetota > Actinomycetes > Kitasatosporales > Streptomycetaceae > Streptomyces > Streptomyces sp. NPDC055287. The sequence continues at coordinate 93,381 of NZ_JBSHNE010000026.1, forward strand.
CGGGCGCCCGGGGCAGGAAGTCGCGGTACCACCGCAGCACCTCGCGGGTGCTGTCGACCGGCCACACGGTGATCCCGACACCCACTGTGTCCACCGGATGCAGCCGGAAGCCGAACGAGGTGACGATGCCGAAGTTCCCGCCGCCGCCGCGCAGCGCCCAGAACAGGTCCGGGTGCTCGGTCCGGCTCGCGGTGACGAAGCTTCCGTCGGCGAGTACGACGTCCGCCGCCAGCAAATTGTCCGCCGCAAGACCGTACTTGCGGGTGAGGTGGCCGTGACCACCGCCGAGGGTGAGCCCGCCGACGCCCGTCGTCGACATGATGCCGGCGGGCGTCGCCAGGCCGAAGCCGTGGGCTGCGTGGTCCAGGTCGCCCAGTTGGCTGCCGCCGCCGACCTGCGCGGTTTTCGCGGCAGGGTCGACGCGTACCCCGCGCATGGGCGACAGGTCGATGGTGACGCCGTCTTCCACCAGGCCCAGGCCCGGGCCGCTGTGCCCGCCGCCCTGGACGGCGACTTCGAGCCCGTTGTCGCGGATGAAGTTGACCGCGTCCATGACGTCCGCCGCGTCCGCGCACCGCACGAAGGCGGCCGGGCGGCGGTCGATCATGGCGTTGTAGATCGTGCGGCTCTGGTCGTACTCCGGGTCCTGCTGGGCGATGACCGGGCCACGCAGCGCGGTCCGCATCGCTTCCAGAGTTCTCCCGTCCATGTGCTTTCTCCTTGCCGAGACGCGGAACCGCTTCCCACCCGGCCTCTCCCCTGCTGGGCCCGCCGGTGAGCGGTCGTGTGCCGGCGCCCGGCACCCCCGTTCAGCCTTGCCACAGGCGGATCGCACGCCGGAGGGCTGACCTCTCCAGCATCCCGCCGGTCGGAGAGCCGCGCAATTCCGCCACTGGGCGCCCGTCACCGGCGGCGGGCGCACCTCGAAGTTCGGTGCTGAGCGGGGCGGCCGCCCTCGGGAACCACCTGCTGGGGGAACCACCGCCCGCGTCCGCGCTGCACGTGCTCAACGACGTGCGGCGCGCCGCGCCCACGTGCGCGAACTCGGCTGGCAAAGCGCTGCGTTCACGACGCGTCCCGCCGCATGGGGCCGTTCGCCGTACGACTGGCGGGCTGTCCTCGCGGAGGCACCTCTGGACGGCCGGCGGGCGTGACGCCCTAGGGCGTGTTTCGAAAGTGCGGTGATCTGGGAGCATGGTGCGATGGATCATGTTCGGCAGATAGTCAGTTCTGGCTCGCCACTCGAACCCCAA
>NZ_JBSHNE010000027.1:0-89850 GCF_053646035.1 Streptomyces sp. NPDC055287
GGTATCAACATATCTGGCGTTGACTTTTGGCACGCTGTTGAGTTCTCAAGGAACGGACGCTTCCTTTGTACTCACCCTCGCGGGCTTTCCTCCGGTATTTCGTGTTTCCAACCTTACCAGATCCGTTTTCCGTTCCGTTTCCGGTTCGACGTTTGTTTCCGGTGGCCGCTGGAGTGGCCTTTTGCCTTTCGGCTTGTCTCCGACTTTATCAGAAGCATTTCCACCGAGCTAATCGGCTTCGTGATTCGAATTGAGAGTCGAAGAGGCTCTCCGGAGAGGTGACTCCGCTGGAGAGCGAGACAGACTCTAACTATTGCCAGTGGGTATGTCCACCCGTTGCAACCGTTTAAATCTACCTCCCCACGCCAGCCGTGTCAACGGGTTTTGTGGGGCGGACAGGACAGTACCAGGTCAGAGGCGCCGCACGCACATCACGCGGCGGTGGGGAGTTCCGCGCTGCGGTCGGTCTCCTCGACGTCACCACGCTCCCCGGCTCGGGCTGCGCGGCCGCCCAGGATGTAGACGTACGCGAGAAACGCCAGCTCGGCGGCGACACCGATGGCGATGCGGGCCCAGGTGGGCAGGCCCGACGGCGTAACGAAGCCTTCGATCAGGCCCGAGACGAAGAGGACCACGGCCAGGCCGATCGCCATTCCGAGGGCGGCGCGGCCTTCCTGGGCGAGGGCGGTGCGACGGGGGCGGGGGCCCGGATCGATCAGGGTCCAGCCGAGGCGCAGGCCCGTACCGGCGGCTACGAAGACCGCCGTGAGTTCGAGCAAGCCGTGCGGTACGACCAGGCCCAGGAAGACGTCGAGGCGGCCGGCCGAGGACATGAGGCCGATGGCTACGCCGAGGTTCAGCATGTTGAGGAAGAGGATCCAGAGCACCGGGAAGCAGAGGAAGGCGCCGAGGACCAGGCACATGGCGGCGGCCTGTGCGTTGTTCGTCCAGACCTGGGCGGCGAAGGATGCCGCGGGGTGGCTGGAGTAGTACGTCTCGTACTGGCCGCCCGGGCGGGTCATCTCGCGGAGCTCGTCCGGAGCGGCGATTGCCGACTGGACCTCGGGATGGGTGCCGATCCACCAGCCGATCACAGCGGCCACGGCGATCGAGAGCAGGGCCGTGGGGACCCACCAGTGGCGGGTGCGGTAGATCGCGGCGGGAAAGCCCGCGGTGAGGAAGCGGGTGGCGTCGCGCCAGGACGCGCGGCGCGTGCCGGTCACCGTGGCGCGGGCGCGGGCCACGAGCTGGGTGAGGCGCGCGGTGAGGGTCGGGTCCGGGGCGCTCGACTGGATCAGCGACAGGTGGGTCGCCGTGCGCTGGTAGAGAGCGACCAGTTCGTCGGCTTCGACGCCGGTGAGGCGGCGGCCGCGGCGCAGGAGGTGGTCCAGTCGGTCCCACTCGGCGTGGTGGGCGGTGACGAAGACGTCGAGGTCCATGATCGGCTGCTGCTCCAGGCACTGGGTCCGTACGGTCCGTACTACGCGGCGCGTGCTGCGGGCCAGCTTGGCAGACTGGGCATCCAGGGGGCAGGGAAGGGCGGCCATGGGTGGCGGAGGGTGGGTTTCCGGTGAGTGAGCTTGTTACGGGCGACGCGGTTGTACTGGGGCTTCGGCCGGCGAGGCTGCCGAGCCGGGCGCTCGCTCTGGCGATCGACATGGCTGTGGTGTGGACGGTTTTCCTGAGTGTTTCGGTCGGGCTGGCGATAGCCACCGCCTCGCTCGACGAGGCGGCCGGTATGGCGATATCCGTGGCGTCGTTTCTGCTGGTGCTGGTCGGGGCGCCGATCGCGGTGGAGACGCTCACCCATGGGCGGTCGCTGGGGAAGATGGCGTGCGGGCTGCGGGTGGTGCGGGACGACGGGGGGCCGATCCGCTTCCGGCACGCGCTGGTGCGGGGGGCGGTGGGGGTCGTCGAGATTCTGATGACGTTCGGGGTTGTCGCCTGTATCGCTTCGCTCGTTTCCGAGCGGGGGCGGCGGGTCGGGGATGTGTTCGCGGGGACTCTCGTCGTACGGGAACGGGTGTCCGCGGGGCGGGTGGCTGCGGTGCCGCCTCCGCCGCCGTGGCTGGTGGGGCGGTTTGCCGGGCTCGATCTGTCCGGGGTGCCGGACGGGCTGTGGCTTGCGATACGGCAGTACCTGACGCGGATGGGGCAGCTTGATCCGCAGGTGAGCTGGTCCATGGCTGAGCGGCTGGCCGGGGATCTCGCGATACGTACGGGGGCGCCGGCGCCGCGGGAGGTGCCTCCGGCGGCGTATCTGGCCGCGGTGGTGAACGAGCGGCAGGCGCGGGATGCGCGGCGGGCTGGTGCGAGGGCGGCGGGGATTGGCGCGGGGGCGGTTGGTGGCGGGGCGGTTGCCGGCGGAGCCGACGGTGGCGGGTGGCTTGGTCGGGGTGCGGGCCCCGCAGCGGAGCCGGGTGCGGCGGGTGTGGGGGTGGCCTCGGGCGCGGGGGGCGTGGGAGTGGCTCCGAGTGCAGGTGCGGCTGCTCGTTCGGATGCGGCTTCGGGTGCTGAGGCTGCTCCGGGAGGGGTGCCGGTGTCTGGTGTGGCGGAGGCGGGGGGTTCCGCTTCGCGGACCGGGTTCGCGCCGCCTGCTTAGGCGCGGGGGTCCCTCCCCGGCCTGCCCCTCCGAGTGGGGGCGCCGTCCCGGTGCTGTGCTCGACTCTCAAACGCTGGGGGGTGCGTCTGCGGCGGTTGAGGAGGCGTCCGGCTCGCTGGATGCCGGGGCGGCCCGTCCTGGGGCGAGGGGGGTCAGAGGAACGCTGAGGGTGGGGTTTCCAGGTGTTCCAGTTCGGTGCCGGGTGCTGACAGGACCACGTCGCCTGCGATGTGGATGTGGTGCTGCTCGCCGGTGTCCAGGGCGTTGACCTGGTACTCGTCCACCATCAGGGGGCCGTTGTCAGTGGCATGCGCTTCACTCTTCAGCAAGGCCCAGGACTGGTCGATCGTGCGAGGGGCCAGGACGGGGTCGGTGAAGGCGACGAGGCGGACACGGGTGGCGGGGGAACCGGGGGTGAGGCGCAAAAGGCGGGTTGTGGCGATGAGGAAGGCGGGGGATGTGCCGGTGAAGGTGTGGGCGGGGACGTTGCCTTCGGTGGCGTGGGTGCCGGTCGGGTCGGTGCGTACCCAGGTCACACCGTCGATGGCGGCGCCGCGAACCTGCCAGCTCGCGGCGTGAAGTTCGAGGCGGATGGGGCGGCCGAGGTCGTCGATGGCCAGGTCGACGGAGCCGGCGTGGTCGCCGGAGGGGGTGGTGATCTGCGAGACGTAACGCCAGCCGGAGGGGCCGGGGGCGCAGTGGAAGTGTTCTTCCCCGAGGGGGGTGTGGTCGTGGGGATCGTGGAGCGAATAACGGCCGCGGGGCATGGGGTCCTCGGGTCCTTCTGGGTCCGGCACGGGGCAGGCCCCCGACACGGGGGTGCGGGGGCCTGCCTGACAGCTACTGCTGCTGAGTGCTGAGCGTGTGGCTCAGTAGCGGTAGTGGTCGGACTTGAACGGGCCCTCGACCTGGACGCCGATGTAGGCGGCCTGCTCGGGGCGGAGGGTCGTGAGCTTGACGCCGAGGGCGTCGAGGTGGAGGCGGGCGACCTTCTCGTCGAGGTGCTTGGGCAGCACGTAGACGTCGGTCGGGTACTCCTCGGGCTTGGTGAACAGCTCGATCTGGGCCAGGGTCTGGTCCGCAAAGGAGTTGGACATCACGAACGAGGGGTGGCCGGTCGCGTTGCCCAGGTTCAGGAGGCGGCCCTCGGACAGGACGATGATGACCTTGCCGTCGGGGAACTTCCAGGTGTGGACCTGCGGCTTGACCTCGTCCTTGACGACGCCGGGAACGGCGGCGAGGCCGGCCATGTCGATCTCGTTGTCGAAGTGACCGATGTTGCCGACGATCGCCTGGTGCTTCATCTTGACCATGTCGGCGGCCATGATGATGTCCTTGTTGCCGGTCGTGGTGATGAAGATGTCGGCGGTCTCGACGACCTCGTCGAGCGTCGTGACCTGGTAGCCGTCCATCGCCGCCTGCAGTGCGCAGATCGGGTCGATCTCGGTGATGATCACGCGGGCGCCCTGGCCCCGCAGGGACTCGGCGCAGCCCTTGCCCACGTCGCCGTAGCCGCAGACGACGGCGACCTTGCCGCCGATCAGCACGTCGGTGGCGCGGTTGATGCCGTCGATCAGGGAGTGGCGGCAGCCGTACTTGTTGTCGAACTTCGACTTGGTGACGGCGTCGTTCACGTTGATCGCCGGGAAGAGGAGGGTGCCGTCGCGGTGCATCTCGTACAGACGGTGGACACCGGTGGTGGTCTCCTCCGTGACGCCGCGGATCTCGGAGGCCAGCTGGGTCCACTTCTGCGGGCTCTCACCGAGCGTGCGGTTGAGGAGCGTGAGGATGTGGGCGTACTCCTCGCTGTCCGCGGTGGACGGGTCCGGAGCGGCGCCGGCCTTCTCGAACTCGACGCCCTTGTGCACAAGGAGCGTGGCGTCGCCACCGTCGTCGAGGATCATGTTCGGGCCGCCGGTGGGGGTGTTCGGCCAGGTCAGAGCCTGCTCCGTGCACCACCAGTACTCCTCCAGCGTCTCGCCCTTCCAGGCGAAGACCGGGACGCCGGCGGGGGCGTCGGGGGTGCCGTTCGGGCCGACCGCGATGGCGGCCGCGGCGTGGTCCTGGGTCGAGAAGATGTTGCAGGAGGCCCAGCGGACCTCGGCGCCCAGGGCGACCAGGGTCTCGATGAGGACGGCCGTCTGCACGGTCATGTGCAGCGAGCCGGTGATGCGGGCGCCGGCGAGCGGCTGGGTGGCGGCGTACTCCTTGCGGATCGACATCAGGCCGGGCATCTCGTGCTCGGCGAGAGTGATCTCCTTGCGGCCGAAGGCGGCAAGGGAGAGGTCGGCGACCTTGAAGTCCTGGCCGGTGGCGACAGTCGTCATGCGGGCTGCTCCTCGTGGTTACGGGTCGAGGTGGGTACGGCTGACTCTGCGGGCGGCGGGCATACGAGTGCCCGGGCGCTCGCAGCGCAGTCCGTCGGAGGCCCTCTCTCCCTCGGCCGGCCCACGGGACCGCCCGACCGCCATCAGCAGCGACGTCTGGCTAGGTCACGAATCTACACCGATCGGCCCAGTGATCCCCAGCCGCCCTGGTCGGGACTGTGGCCGGAAGTCGGGGTCAGGGGTCGGTACGGAACCGGGTTTTCTGGGCTTTTGATCTGGCCGCGCCGTGTTGCACGATGCCTGTGCATCGCATCGGCAACACATGCGCGACAGGAGATTCACGTGACTGGTCCGGCCGGCCCCCCACGGGGCGGAGGCACGAGCGGCGAGAAGAAGCTGAAGCTGCTCGCCGTCACCGCCTGCCCCACTGGTATCGCCCATACGTATATGGCGGCGGAGAAGCTCGCACAGGCCGCCGAGCGGCTCGGCGTGGAGATGAAGGTGGAGACGCAAGGCTCCATCGGTACTGAGAACGTGTTCTCTGACAACGATGTCAGAGATGCGGACGGGGTCATTGTCGCGGCCGACAAGGACGTCGACCGGAGCCGATTCGTCGGGAAGAAGGTGCTGGCTGTCGGGGTGGCTGAAGGGGTTCGTCATCCCGAGCGGTTGATCGAGCAGGTGCTCGACGCGCCCGTGCAGGAGGGAGAAGGCGGTGCGGGGGAAGCGGGTGGGCCTGCCGAGGCGCCGACCGGCGGTGACGGCGGCAGAGAGCGCAGTGTCGCGTACAAGGCACTGATGAACGGGGTCTCGTACATGATCCCGTTCGTCGTGGTGGGCGGGCTGCTGATCGCCGTCTCGCTGGCGCTCGGCGGGAACGCGACGCCGGAGGGCCTCGTCATCCCGAAGGATTCCTTCTGGATGGACGTCAACAACATCGGCGTCATCGGCTTCAAGCTGATGGTGCCGATCCTGTCCGGATACATCGCGTACGCCATCGGGGACCGGCCGGCGCTGGTGCCGGGCATGATCGGCGGCTGGATCGCCAATGACGGGTCGCTGTACGACTCGGAGGCGGGCGCGGGGTTCATCGGTGCGATCGTGACCGGGTTCCTGGCCGGGTACCTGGTGTTGTGGATCAAGAAGGTCAGGGTCCCGAAGTTCGCCCGGCCGATCATGCCGATCATCGTGATCCCGATCGTCGCGACCACGGCGCTCGGGCTTTTCTTCGTCTACGTGATCGGGAGTCCCATTGCCTGGGTCTTCGAGCATCTGACGAGCTGGCTCAGCGGAATGACCGGGACCAGCGCGATATTGCTGGGAGCCATTCTGGGGCTGATGATCGCATTCGACATGGGCGGGCCGGTCAACAAGACCGCGTTCCTGTTCGGGGCGGGGCTCATCGCCACGGGCAATCAGACCGTGATGGGGATGTGCGCCGCGGCGATTCCGGTGATGCCGCTCGGGCAGGGGCTGGCCACGCTGATCCGGCGCAAGCTCTACTCGGAGCAGGAGCGCGAGACCGGGATGGCCGCGCTGTTCATGGGGATGTTCGGCATTTCGGAGGGCGCGATCCCGTTCGCGGCGGCGCGGCCCGCGCAGGTCATTCCGGCCAACATGCTCGGTGGCGCGGTCGCCGGTGCGACAGCCGGCATGGCCGGCGTCACGGACGCCGTGCCGCACGGTGGGCCGATCGTCGCCGTGCTGGGCGCGGTGGGCGGCGTGCCGATGTTCTTTGTGGCTGTGGCGGCCGGGGTGGTGATCACCGCGGTCTCCACCAATGCGCTGATCGGCATCAAGGAGCGGGGCGGGCGTGGTGTGGTCGTGGCTGGCGGTGGGACTGGAGGTACGACTGCGGCTGGGGCGTTGGTGGCTGAGCCTGCGGTCGCTGGGGCTGGTGCGGGTGCTTGGGCTGGTGCGGGTGCTGGGGCTGGTGCGGGTGCCGGCGCTGGTGGTGGTGCGGATGTGCTGGCTGCTGGTGGAGGTCCGGTTCTTGGGGCTGGTGCTTCGCGTGGCAGCTCGGGGGCGGAGGTCAGTACTGGGGTGGGTGTTGGTGCTGGTGTTGGTTCCGGTGCTGCTGCCGTCGTGGCCGGGGTACGGGGTGATCTCCTGTCGGGGTATCTCACCGGGCTGACCGTCAAGGTCGCCCTGGACGCGCGCGACAGGGATGGCGCGATCCGGGAGATGGCCGAGCTGCTGGCTGCCTCCGGGAACGTACGGGACAGCGACGAACTGGTACGGGTTGCGCTCGCCAGGGAAGAGCAGGGCACCACCGGACTGGGTGAGGAGATCGCCATTCCGCATGCCAAGACCGATGCGGTCAGCGCGCCCGTCGTCGGGTTCGCGCGGTCCGCCGAGGGCATCGAGTGGGGTTCGCTTGACGGCACGAAGGCCAAGCTGGTCTTCATGATCTCCGTGCCGCAGGCCGCCGCCGGCGACGAGCATCTGCGGATCCTGGCGCTGCTCTCGCGCAAGCTCATGGACGCCGGTTTCCGCGAGCGGCTCTCGGCAGCCCCGGACGAGGCGGCGATCCTGCGGGTGCTGGGCGAGATCCGGTAGCCGGTACGGACCGGGGCGGGCCTCGCGCGATGTCGCGCGGGGCCCGTCGGCATCCCTACCGCCGGTGGTCTCTAGCATGTGCGAGCACATTTCCGGGGTGGGAGAGGCCAGCGAACCATGCGACAGGCGGCACAAGCGGTGGCAGTGACGGGGGACGGACGGCGTCCGGGGCGAGGGCCGGGGATCGCGGCGGCCGTACTGCTGCCGGCCGGGGCGGTGCTCATGGCGGTCGGTCTCGTCATGGGCCGGGGCGGGTATCAGGCGTCCGAGATCGCCTCGGGGAGCATGGAGCCGACGTACCGGCAGGGCGACACGATCGTCGCCGAGGAAATGGACGGCGCCGATGTCCGGCGCGGCGACGTGGTCCTTTTCTCGGCTCCGGACCGGGTCCCGGTCGGGCTCTCCGTGCAGCGGGTCGTGGCTTTGGGCGGTGACCGGGTGGCGTACCGCAACGGGGACGAGGCGGTGACGCTGAACGGCCGGCCGCTCGACGAGCCGTACGTCAAGGACGGCTCTCCCGGCGCCGCCGGCGCGGAGTTCGACGTCCGGGTGCCCGAGGGGCGGATGTTCGTGCTCGGGGACAACCGCGGGAACTCGCTCGACTCGCGTTACCGCTCCGAGCAGTCCGGCACGGTTGCCGTCACCGCTGTGCGGAGCCGGGTTCTGGACGACTGGACGGTTCCGGCCCTGTTCGTGGTGGCCGGGCTGACCGGAGCCGTGGTCTTCCTGGCAGGGGCCGGGCTCGCGGTGGCTGCCCTTGTGGTGCGGCGGCGTGCGGTGAGCGTCCCGGCGCCCTTTGGGCCCGGGTGGCCCCCGGCGTAGGTGGACGCCCGGCTTGGACAGGCAGCGAGAAGGCCCCCGCCGGTGGACGGCGGGGGCCTTCGTCGGTGACTGGCGGGGCGTCGCACGAGACGCGGCGGGCCTCTCGGCGTACGCCTCCTGCGCGGACCTCAAGGGGCGTACACGTCGTGTCGGGCGTACTCGGTGTACGCCTCCCCTGCGGGCGTCAGGGGGCGGACGGGCCGCCCGGGGTGCTCGCCGGGTTCTCGCCCGCCGCTGCCGCCGTCTCGCTGTAGATGTCCGGCTCCAGGTAGATCACCCGGGCGATCGGGACGGCCGCGCGGATGCGGTCCTCCGCCGCGTTGATCGCGTGTGCGACCTCGGTGGCCGTCTCGTCGTGCTGGACCGCGATCTTGGCGGCGACCAGCAGCTCTTCCGGGCCGAGGTGGAGCGTGCGCATGTGGATGACGCGGGTGACCGTGGCGCCGTCGACGAGCGCGGCCTTGATCTTCTCGACGTCCTCCGTGCCCGCCGCCTCACCGAGGAGCAGAGACTTCGTCTCGGCCGCCAGGATGATCGCGATGATGATCAGCAGGACGCCGATGCAGAGGGTGCCGATGCCGTCCCAGACGCCGTCGCCCGTGGCGATCGCCAGGCTCACACCGACGAGCGCCAGAACCAGGCCGACCAGCGCGCCGAGGTCCTCGAGGAGGACGACCGGCAGTTCGGGGGCCTTGGCGCGGCGCACGAACTCCTTCCAGGAGAGGCTGCCTCGCGTCTGGTTGGACTCGACGATCGCCGTACGGAAGGAGAAGGACTCCGCGATGATCGCGAAGACGAGGACGCCGACGGGCCAGTACCAGGCCTCGATCTCGTGGGGGTGCTTGATCTTCTCGTAGCCCTCGTAGATGGCGAACATGCCACCGACCGAGAACAGAACGATGGAGACCAGGAAGGCGTAGATGTAGCGCTCGCGCCCGTAGCCGAAGGGGTGCTGGGGGGTCGCCTCGCGCTGGGCCTTCTTGCCGCCGAGCAGTAGCAGGCCCTGGTTCCCCGAGTCGGCGAGCGAGTGCACGCTCTCCGCGAGCATCGAGGACGAGCCACTGAAGAGGAACGCCACAAACTTGGCTACTGCGATCGCGAGGTTGGCGGCGAGTGCCGCCACGATCGCCTTGGTTCCGCCTGACGCACTCATGGGTGCCGGATGTCCCTTCCTTGGTGCCGCGGCCCTGGCGCCGCCGTACGGCCGCACATTGTTGCAGCTTGCCGCGGCAGGCAGTACGGACGGTACGTCAGGCGACCACTGTGGCCCGGAAGAGTGTGCCCGTACCGGACAAATCAACGGATTCGCCTGCGGGCACGAAGGCCGACTCTCCGGGCGCGAGCGTCAGTTCGCCGGCCCGGACCCTGCCCGCCGTGCAGAGCAGGATCTGCGGGGTGGCGGACGGCAGGGTGCGCGGCGCGGCGCCCGGTGCCAGGACGTGACGGGAGAGGCGGAATTCGTCGATCGGGGTGTCGTACAGCTCTTCGCCGCTGGACGAGGACGCCTCGGGGCGCAGGATGCCGGGATCACCGGCCTCGAAACGGACGATGCGCAGAAGTTCGGGGACGTCCACGTGCTTGGGGGTCAGCCCGGAGCGCAGGACGTTGTCCGAGTTCGCCATGATTTCGACGCCGAGGCCGCTGAGGTACGCGTGCGGGACTCCGGCGCCGAGGAAGAGGGCCTCGCCGGGCTGGAGTCGTACGTGGTTCAGCAGCATGGCGGCGATGACGCCCGGGTCGCCCGGGAAGTGGTGCGCGAGGGTGGCGTACGGGGCGTGCGCGCCGCCCAGGCGGTCCGCGGCTGCCGCGGCGGCAGTGACGGTCTCGGCCATCTCTGCGCGGTCCGCCGACAGTACGGCGGTGAGGACTTCGCGGAGGGCGGCCTCTTCGGGGTGTGCGTGCAGGAGGTCGACGTACGGCTTGAGGGAGTCGACCCCGAGTGCGGCGAGTACGTCGGCCGACTCGGCGGGGGCGCGGAAGCCGCAGAGTCCCTCGAAGGGAGTGAGGGCGCAGATCAGTTCCGGCTTGTGGTTCGCGTCCTTGTAGTTGCGGTGCGGGGCGTCGATCGGGACCCCGGCGCGCTCCTCGGCGGCGTAACCCTCCTTCGCCTGGGCGAGGTTGGGGTGGACCTGGAGGGAGAGCGGGGCGCCGGCCGCGAGGATCTTGAGGAGGAAGGGGAGGCGGGGACCGAACTTCCGTACCGCGGCCTCGCCCAGTTCGGCTTCGGGGGCCGCGTTGATGACTGCCGACAGTGGCTGCTCGCCCGTACCGTCGCCGCGGTCGAGCCGGGAGGGGGCTCCCGGGTGGGCGCCCATCCACATCTCGGCCTGGGGTTCGCCGGTGGGGGCGGTGCCCAGGAGGGCCGGGATGGCTGTCGTGGAGCCCCAGGCGTAGGGGCGCACGGTGTTCGAGAGGCGGTCCATGGGGCTTCCCCTGGGTGCGGTGACGTTGCTGGTGGTGACCTTGGCGGTGGCCGCCGTCAGGTGCTGGTGCTCATGATCGCCCTGCGGATGCGAGCGCCAGGTAAACGGCGGCGAAATCTGTGATGGCGAGCATCTCGGCGAGGTTCTCCAGCTCGCTGCCGTCCTCGGGTTCGATCTCGCTGATGGCCGTGTCGTGGCTCAGGGCGAGTTCGCGAGCGGCGGGGGCGGCGGTCATTCCGCCGGTCGGGCGGTCGCGGAGGAGTACCACGCGGGCGTGCAGTGCCTGTGCCTCGTTGACGCGGTCGCGGAAGAAGTCGTCGGGGTCGGCGCCGGCGGCGAAGGCTCCCGAGAGCAGTACGCCGTGGGCGGGAAGGGCCTCCGGGAGCTCGGCCGACAGGGCGGGCCGGCCTGCCAGCTCGGCCAGTACGGCGGAGAAACGGCGGCCGACGGGGCCGGCGTACGCGCCCTCCGTCCAGATGAGCGGGAGCGAGTCGGCGAGCTCGGACGCGAGCGTCTTGGCCGGGTTGCTGTACATGGCGATGGCCGGGCCGCAGCGTTCCGCGGTGCGGTCGAGGCGGTCGGCGACGAGGCGCAGGGTGTCCGGCGGTGCGCTGATCAGGCCGAGGCGGTCGAAGAGGACGAGAAGGGGGGTCAGGAGCGCCCACAGTGCGCCGGGGCCGGTGGCCGTGCCCTCGTCGTACTCCTCGTACGGGGCTGTCGCCATCGGTACGACCAGGCCGTGCACGCCGTTGACGGACTCGCTCAGCGGTGAACGCTGCGGGGCCACGGCGACGACGGTGCAGCCGCGGCGGTACGCCTGCTCCGCGAGGACCGCGAGGCCGGGTTCGGCACCGTCCGGGGTGACGAGGAGCAGGAGGTCGACCGAGCCGGCCCAGCCCGGGAGCTGCCAGCGCAGGGCGCCGGCCGCGGGGGCGACGCCGGTGGAGTGCAGCCGGGTGACGGGGCAGGCGGCGCCGGCGAGCGTGGCCAGCAGGTCGGCCACGCCGCTGGCGGCGGTGCCGGGGCCCGCGATCAGTACGGCGCGGGGGCGGCCCTCCGGTTTGATCTCCGCCAGACCGGCCTCCGTGGCGTGCCGGGCGGCGGTCCGTACCCGGGCACCTGCCTCGGCGGCGCCGCGCAGCAGGCCGCGGAGGTCGGCGCGGGCCAGGGACTCCGGGTCGTCGAGCAACGACTCGTCGAGCATGGTGCGGGCCTCCGATCGCCGGGCGCGTGGCCTGTGGTGGGGCGCTGCGCGGGGTGGTGGGTGGTGCGGGGCGGGCGTGTCGGGCGGGGCTGTCGGGCGGGGCCGGCCTGTCAGACGGGGCGGCGGGCCTCGTCGACGAGGAGCACCGGGATGCCGTCCCGTACCGGGTAGGCCAGGCCGCAGTCCTTGCTGGTGCAGATCAGCTCGGGGGTTTCCGCGGCGGACGCGTCGCTGAGGGGCGCGTGACAGGCGGGACAGGCGAGGATCTCCAGAAGGCCGGCTTCGAGCGGCATGGGGTGGGTCCCTTCAAGCATGCGGATACGGGTACGGATTGGGCCAGGTCAGCCTACCGCCGGGTGGGGAGCGGCGCGGGATGGCGGGGCGTGGGTGTTCCGCTCTGCCGGTTCGGCGGCGGGTGGGTGGGTGGTCCTCGCACCACGAGCACCATGAGCAGCACGAGCACCACGAAGGCCCCCACGCGGAACGGCAGCTTCGTGCGCGCAGGTACCGTCCGGCCGAACAGTCGGTTCGCACTGTCCGCAGACCCAGCCCCAGACGCAGACGGGGGCGGCGCGAGTGCCCGCGCCGCCCCGTCCGGAGTGCCTTGCCGTTCCGGCGGGAACCGGCGGCGGCTAGGCGCGGATGAGAGCCAGGGCCTCGTCCCGGGTTTTCGACATCGTGGGCTCGTCCCTCGCCTCCACGTTCAGGCGCAGCAGAGGCTCCGTGTTCGACGGGCGGAGGTTGAACCACCAGTCCGCGGTGGTGACCGTCAGGCCGTCGAGTTCGTCGATGATGATGCCCTCGCGGCCGGCGTACGCAGCCTTGACCGCCGCCATACGGCCCGTCTGGTCGGCCACCATGGAGTTGATCTCCCCCGAGCCCGCGTAGCGGTCGTACTCCGCGACCAGGGCCGACAGCGTGCCCTCCTGGCCGCCGAGGGCCGCCAGGACGTGGAGGGCGGCCAGCATGCCCGTGTCCGCGTTCCAGAAGTCCCGGAAGTAGTAGTGCGCCGAGTGCTCACCACCGAAGATCGCACCCGTACGGGCCATCTCCTCCTTGATGAAGGAGTGGCCGACGCGCGTGCGGACCGGCGTGCCGCCGTTCTCCCGTACGACCTCGGGGACCGACCACGACGTGATCAGGTTGTGGATGACCGCGCCCTTGCCCCCGTTGCGGGCCAGTTCGCGCGCGGCGACCAGGGCCGTGATCGCCGACGGGGAGATGCCCTCGCCGCGCTCGTCCACGACGAAGCAGCGGTCCGCGTCGCCGTCGAAGGCCAGACCGAGGTCGGCGCCGGCCTCGCGGACCTTCGCCTGGAGGTCGACGAGGTTCTTCGGGTCGAGCGGGTTGGCCTCGTGGTTCGGGAACGTGCCGTCCAGCTCGAAGTAGAGAGGGACGAGCGTCAGGGGGAGGGACTCGAAGACGGTGGGGACCGTGTGGCCGCCCATGCCGTTGCCCGCGTCGACCACGACCTTGAGGGGCCGCATCGCCGAGAGGTCGACCAGGGAGAGGAGATGGGCCGCGTAGTCCGTCAACGTGTCACGCTGCGTGATGGTTCCGGTGCCGGTCGCGGGCGCCGTCGTCGGAGCGGGGCCGGCCGACCACTCCTCCACCAGTGCCCGGATCTCCGCCAGGCCGGTGTCCTGGCCGACCGGCGCCGCTCCCGCCCGGCACATCTTGATGCCGTTGTACTGCGCGGGGTTGTGCGACGCCGTGAACATCGCGCCCGGCAGTCCCAGGCGCCCGGAGGCGAAGTACAGCTGATCGGTCGAGCACAGGCCGATCTCCGTCACGTCCACCCCGCGCGCCGCCGCGCCGCGCGCGAACGCCCGCGACAGCCCCGGCGACGAGGGCCGCATGTCGTGACCGGTGACGATCGCGTCGGCCTGCGTCACCTGCGCGAAGGCCGCGCCGAACAGCTCGGCCAGCGACTCGTCCCACTGGTCGGGAACCACTCCGCGCACGTCGTACGCCTTGACGATCTGCGACAGATCAGCCCGGTCAGCAGCCACGGCCAGCCCTCCTGAGGTCCATTTGGTCGCCCTAAAGCTACCCGTAGGGCTACAGGAGCGGCCGGGAGGACGGTGGCTTCAGGAATCCGGGGAACGCAGGACGCGGAGATGGCCGCGGCGCGCGACCTCCATCGGGTCCGCCGTGCGTGCTCCGGCGCCCGCTTCCGCCGCGCGGTCGTGCGGCCTGGCGGCCTCACGCACGGCATTGGCGAGCGCTTCGAGATCGTCACCGCTGGGGTGGGAGGGGGCCGAGCCGTCGACGAGGCGCAGGACCTCCCAGCCGCGTGGCGCGGTCAGCCGATCCGAGTGCTCGGCGCACAGGTCGTAACAGTGGGGCTCGGCATAGGTGGCGAGCGGGCCGAGGACTGCGGTCGAGTCCGCGTAGACGTACGTCAGTGTCGCGACGGCAGGGCGGCCGCACGCGGTGCGCGAACAGCGACGTACAGGGCTCACGACGTTGGACGGTACCGCACTCTTGAGCGGGCCGCGACGACTCTCCCCCACGTCACTCCACCGTGTCGCGGATACCCCTGGGCCCCGGCGGCCCCTCACGCAACTGGTCTGACCTGCGCGGAGACTCGTGGGCACAGGCGGTGACCGGAGTGTGACCAGTCGCCACTTGGGGCAAATGCCGTCAACCGATGCGAGATCGACGGTCGCGTACGGGCGTGAAAACGAGCCCAACGTTGGCTGGAATGCTCAATATGCGACATGCCGCATGCCGCCCCTCCGGCGCGATCCAACCGTCCCCGGGAGGGCTACCCTGCGTCAGTGATGGACAGTCCCGTACCTCCCCTCCCCACCGGCCCGGGGCCCCGGCGACGCGACCGCCACGGGCGCGGCATGCGCGGCCCCGTGGCGCCGCCCCAGGTGCCCCTCTCGACCAGCCGGGCCGCCGCGTTCGGCGACCTCGTACAGGACTCCGTGGAGCGCCTGGAACGGCGGTGGCCGCAGCTCGCCGAGGTCGACTTCCTGGTACTCGACGTGCCGCCCGCGAGCGGCGGCGATTCCGACGGCTGGGCGGCGGAGTCCGTACCGCTCGGCGGAATGATCGCCGCCACGAGCAGCCATCCGGCGCGGATCGTCATCTACCGGCGGCCCGTCGAGATCCGGACCAAGAGCCGGGACGAGCGCGCCATGTTCGTGCACGAGATCGTCGTGGAGCAGGTCGCGGAACTGCTCGGGCTGTCGCCGGAGTCGGTCGATCCGCGGTACGGGGACGGGGAGGCCTGACTCCGGGCGGGTGTCAGGGCCGGGCGGGTGTCAGGGCCGGGCGGGTGTCAGGCCCGCCGGGTGTCAGGCCCGCCGGGTGTCAGGCCCGCCGGGTGTCAGGGTCGGCATACATCTGCCCCACCGGCCTGTCCCCGCCCCCCGTTTCCCTCAGTCGTCCAGTACCGACAGGTCCTGTTCCGCATCCGGCACCGAGACCGTCCCGCGGTCGTCCGGCATCGTCTGCACGGTGAACATCGGGATGCCGTCCTCGGGCAGCTCGAGCGCGCGCGACGCGTGGACCGGGCCGCCGGACCGCGGTTCGACCGTCAGCGCGTACGAGCCCTTGAGCCCGGACGGCACCGGCGGCTTCACCGCGAGCGTCGTACCGGCCTTGACGGTGTACGTCTTGGAGACCGCCTCGCCGCCCCCGCTGCCCGCCGACGCCGTCACCTTCACCTCGGCCGCCGCGCCGGGCGCGGTCAGCGAGAGCACCGACCCCTTCGCCCTGTTGTCGGCCGCCGTGGCCCGGTCGCCCACCTGTCCGGTCGCCGGGATGTACGCCACCTCTTGCGCGGCGCCCTTGCCGCGCACCACGCGCAGCGCGGCGACCACGGGAGTCGGGCGCCCCTGCGCGGCCGGGCTCAGCAGCAGTGAACCCGCCTCGCCCTTGGTGACGTCCTTGAGGTCGACCGCCGTGGTCATCCCCGCCTTGACGTGCAGGGTCTCGTGGCCGGCCGGTGTGATGGAGCCGGTCGGCCCGGCCAGTCGCACCTTGAGGTCGGCGTCGTCGTCACCGGGCGCGAACACCACCAGGCGCACGGACGTCGCGTCCTGCGGGATGCCGGGCAGCACAGCCGTGCCCGACGCCTCGGCGGACGCCGCCAGCCAGTCGCTGCCGCCCTCCTCGTCCACGGCCTGGACGACGGCGCCGACGCGGCCGGTCCGGGTGGTGACGTGAACGGTGACGTTCGCGGCGCCGTCGGCGCTCAGCGTCGACAGCAGTACGGGCACGCTGGACCTCGCCGGGACCGTGATGCCCTCCCCCGAATCCGACTCCAGGGCGCCGTCCTTGCCGTACAGCTCGATGTCGGCCACGGCTGCGGTGTCGTCCGGGTTCGTCAGGTGTACGTAGTCCTGCCGCCCGTCGGCGGTGCTCGCGCCCGGGAACCAGAAGCTGGTGTCCGGCGCGGTGCAGCTGACGCCGAGCACGCCCCGGCCCTGGCCCGCGGTGACCGTGGTGGTCTGCTGGGCGGTCCAGCCGGGCGCGAGGCGTCCGTCGGCCGATCCGACGAGGGCGGGGGCCTCGGCGGTGTTCGCCTCGGCGGTGACGGGCTTGCCCGGTTCCTTGAGGGAGAGGACCGGCTTGCTCGCCTCCGTCTTTCCCGCGCCCTTGCCCTTGTCCTTCTTCTTGTCCTTGCCGTCGTCCGGGGCGGCCAAGGTCGCGTCGGTCGGGAGGAGTTCGGCGGAGCCGGCCTTCGCGTTCGCCTCTCCCTTCCCTGCCGGAGTGAAGGACGTGTACGCCGTCTCCGCGAGGTCGGACGTACTGGGTGCCGGGCACAGCAGGCTCGAGCGCTCCACCGGCATCCGCCCCGGGGGGTTCGCGTCGGCGGCGGTCCCGGTCGTGCCGCCGTCCGGGGCGGAGACGACGGCGAACCCGGTGACCGCGGCGAGGGCGGTGGCGGCGGCGATAAGGGAGAGGGTGGTGCGGTTCATCGGTTGTTGCTCCCGTCGGGACGCTGCTCGGGCTCGTTGCCTTCGCCGTACGGCTGCTGCGGCGGCTGCTGCTGCTGCCCGTAGCCGTACGGGTCGTACTGGCCCTCCTGGTACGGGTCGGCCGCCGGGTACTGGCCTTCCTGGTACTGGCCCTCTTGGTACTGACCGTCCTGGTACTGACCGTCCTGGTACTGGCCCTCCTGGTACGGGTTGGCCTGGTACTGCCCGCCGTCGCCGTACGGTCCGGCCGCCTGGTACGGGTCGCCCTGGTACTGCTCGCCGCCGTAACCCTGCTGCTGTTCCTGGCCGACGTACTGCTGCTGCCCGTACTCGGCGCCCGGGTACGACTGCGTCGCCTCCCACTCGCCGTACTGCGGCTGCTGCGGTACGGACGCGTACACGGCGCTCTCGTCCTGCTCCTGCGGCAGCCGGCCGTACGGGTCCTCGGCCGGCGGGGCCGGCCGCTGCTCCCCGGCCGCCTCCTGCGCGTCCGTCCCCGGAGCGTGCGGCGTTTCCGCCTGCGCCGCCGCGCGCAGCCTGCGCGCCCGGCGGCCCTCGCCCGCGACCGGCTGCGCGGGCACCTCGTACTCCTCCTCGGGCAGGTCGTCGTCGACCTCCCGGCGGCGGCCCGGAAGTGCGAGCACCACGAGGAGCAGGGCGAGGCCGACCTGGGTCCAGATCCACACGGTGTGGGTGAGGGGGACCTCGTACGTGAGGTCGAGCCGACCGCCTTCGGCGGGCAGTTCGAAGCCCTGCGCCCAGCCGTCGATGGTCTTCTTCGGCAGTACGCGCCCGTCGAGCGTGGCCTGCCAGCCCTCGGCCGCCGAGTCCGCGATGCGCAGGACGCGTCCCGCCTCACCGGCGGGGATCTTCGTGTGTGCCTCGACCGGGCTCGACGCGACGGACAGCGGCTCGCCGCCCTCCTTGCCGGAGACGATCGTGGCCCGCGCGACCTGGCGGTCGACGCGCCACAGCGCGCTGCCGTCGAGCTGACTCAGCCGGCTCAGGCCGGGGGTCGAGTCCAGAACGCGGCTCATCGCGCGCGGCGCTCCGTCGCGTACGAGGACGTAGCGGACGGCGTAGCCGCCGAGCTGGTCGGCCTGGTCGGCGCCGGAGCCCGCGACCAGGTTGGAGACGATCTTGTCGAGCTGCGGGCTGCTGCCGCCCGCCTCGGCGAGCTCGCCGTCGCCCAGACGGGCGCCCGAGCCGCGTACGAGGGTGTACGAGACCTTCGCGGCCGACGTGCCGCCGAGGACCAGGGTGCGTGCCTGGTCGCGCGTGCCGCTCTCCTCCGCGACGAACGCCGGCACCTGCACCGGGTCGCGCCGCTCCAGCGGTCCCGCGGCGCCGCCGATCATCCAGCCGGCGGCGGCGAGCAGTGGTCCGGCGGCCGCGGCGAAGGCGATCAGTACGGCGACGGGCTGGCGCCAGCCGAAGCTCTGGGTGGCGACGCGTTCGCGTGCGCCGTCCGCGCCGAGCACGGTGGCGCCGATGAGCGCCAGACCGTAGACGAGGGTCGCGGGGCCGGCCCAGCCGCCTTCGGAGCTGTTCGCGAAGACGGCGAAGAGGAGGGACACGAGCGCCACGGTCCACGCCGTGCGGATGGGATACGTCCGCTCACCGCGCAGCAGGGCGGCCAGCGCCGTCAGGACGATGCCGATGAGCAGCAGCCCGCCCGCCGCCCTGGGGCCGCCGGGGCTCGTGCCGAGCAGGTCGAGCGCGCCGGCCGGGCCCGTACTGAAGTCGAGGCCGGCCTCGCGGAAGAAAGCGGAGGGGCTGGTGAGGAGGGAGAGGGACCAGGGGGCCAGCATCAGCACGGGCGTGCCGAGCGCCGCGACGAAGCGCAGTCCGTACGCCGTGATGTCGCCGCGCCGCAGCACGAGTACGCCGATGCCGAGGACCAGGGCGATCGGCCACACGATCGGCGTAAACGCCATGGCGAAGGTCAGCAGGAGCGCGTACGCCCAGACAGCGCGCCAGCTGGAACGCGCTCCCCCGGCGCGCAGACCGCTCGCGGCTACGGCGCACCGCGCGATGAGGGGCAGCAGGACCGCCAGGACGGCCGTACCGAGCCGCCCGGTCGCGAGCGCTCCGGTGGCGGCGGGCAGGAACGCGTAGGCGACGGCCGCCCAGGCGCGCAGCAGGCGGGACTCGACGAGCGGACGCGAGACGAAGTACGCGGTGAGGCCGGCCAGCGGCACGGAGCAGACCAGCAGCACGGTGAGCGCGAGCCCGGTGGAGCCGAGGAAGACGGCCGACAGGGCGGCGAGTACGGCGAGGTACGGCGGCGCCGTCTGGGTGCCGCCGGTGCCGATCGGATGCCAGACGTCGGCGTACCGCGACCAGAGGCCGGACACGTCGTCGGGCGCGGGCAGCAGGGCGCCGCCGGCGAGCGAGCCGCCGCCGAGGAGGCCGCGGCAGGCGATGAGTGACACGAGGAGAAGCAGCACGAAGAGCATGGGGCCCGGCTTGCGGGCGATCCGCTTCAGGCGCGCGAACTGCTCGATCTCCATGTAGTCGGCGTCGTCGCCGCCGGGGCCCGACTCGACGACGCCGTGCCGGGAGCCCGAGGCCGACTCGGGCTCGGAGCGGGAACCGAAGCTGCCCGCGACCTGTTCGACGGTGGCTCTGATGGTCGCGCCGGTCGGCGGGAAGAGCGGCCGGAGTTCGCTCGCTTCGACCTTGCCCCTTCCGCGCCGCTTCCTGGCCGCGAGGATCTTGCCGGGGCGCAGCAGGGTGCCCATCAGGCCGGTGACTTCGTCGACCGCCTGGCCGGGGACCTTGCCGAGGAGGTAAGCGAGGGTGCGGAGCAGGGTGCCGAGGACGAGGCGCAGCATGACGTACGGGAGGGCGGCGCCCCGCGCGTTCACGAGCATCGCGTAGACGGCGCCCGCCTTGTCGACGCGGTGCGGGTTGGCGACGGAGCGGCCCGCGCAGTCGATGGGCCTGCGCTCGCGCGCGGACGCCTCGGCGTGCCGCAGTACGGCGTCGGGGGCGACGAGCACGCGGTGGCCGGCGGCGTGGGCGCGCCAGCACAGGTCGACGTCGTCGCGCATGAGGGGCAGCCGGCGGTCGAAGCCGCCGAGCTCTTCCCACACGTCGCGGCGGATGAGCATGCCGGCGGTCGACACGGACAGTACGGAGCGGACCTGGTCGTGCTGGCCCTGGTCCTGCTCGCGCCGGTCGAGGCCGGTCCAGCGGCGGCCGCTGTTGGCGATGGAGACGCCGACTTCGAGGAGTTGCTTGCGGTCGTACCAGCCGCGGAGCTTGGGGCCGATGACGGCGGCGTGCTCGTCGGAGTCGGCGACGCGCAGAAGTTCGGCGAGGGCGTCCGGCTCGGGCGCGCAGTCGTCGTGCAGCAGCCACAGCCACTGCACCGGTTCGCCGTGCGGGAGTTCGGGCATGTCGTACGCGTCGTCGCGCCACGACCTGCTCACCGGGTCCCAGCCGCTGGGGCGCTTGAGGTAAGGCAGTTCCTCGGGCGTGAGGACCTGGGCGGTACGGACCGCCTCGTCGACGGCCGTGCCGAAACCGGAGCGGCGCGCGAGGTGCAGTACGCGGTCGGCGCCGATCGCTTCGGTGACGAGTTCGGCGGAATCGTCCGCGCTGCCGGTGTCGGCGGCGACGACGTTCTGTACGGGGCGTTCCTGCCCCAGAAGTCCGGCGAGCGCGTCGGGCAGCCAGCGCGCGCCGTCGTGGGAGACGAGCACGGCGGTGACGACATGCCGGGGGAACTCGGGAGCGGCCGCCGCGTACGGCGCCGACGTTTGGCTGTGCACGGACATCGGGGTACGGGCCCTCCGGCCGGGGTCCGGGGGTCGCCCCCCGGAAGGCTGCTGTCTGACTGCGTCGACGCGCGCGACCCTTGGGGGCGTTGATGCGTCTCGGACAGCGCCCCACACTAACGGCTGGGCAACACAACGGTCCGCCGCCTGCGGCCGGGGGCCGGGCGACGGACCGGTTGATACGTGCACACTTGCGCCATTTGATCAGTGAGCGCCGCGCGGGAACCGCTGGTCTGCTGGACTGTGGGACTGCTGGTGGATCTCGCGTGCTGTCGTCGCGCGCGGCCAGGCTTGGCGGTTCGCCGTCAGACGGCTGCCTTTTTCAGTCGTCGGCGTTCACGCTCGGACAGGCCGCCCCAGATTCCGAACCGTTCGTCATTGCTCAGGGCGTACTCAAGGCATTCGGAGCGGACTTCACAGGCGAGACAGACCTTCTTGGCCTCGCGGGTGGAACCGCCCTTCTCGGGAAAGAAGGACTCGGGGTCGGTCTGTGCGCACAGGGCGCGCTCCTGCCAGCCGATTTCCTCGTCCGCGTCCTCGACCAGCAGTTGCTGGAACAGCTCGGTCATGTGCGCCCCTCGTCTGTCTTTGCTTCCCCGTGATGTAGTCGTTGCCGTTTTCGGCCGAACGACACGAGTGAAATTACAAGTGTGCGGATCCGGGGCAGTCAAGCCGAGATCTGCTATTGAGCCGGTTATTCACTCTGCGGAACCAAAGCTATGCGGAAAGTGTTCAAATCGCTAAAATCTGTGACACATGCCACCGGCTCATCCACGCCCCCTCATCAGGGTGAGATGCGGCGGGGTTTGATCTTGTTGCGATAGATCCGCGGAAGCGATCCGGATCACAGTCCGGTCGCGACGCCGCGACGACGTTTGCTTGCGCGGCTGATGGGCCACATCTCCGCGCCGCCGCCTGCACAAACCTTTCTCCACATCCATTAACCGGATGAGGTGAAACATTAGCCCCAAAACGGTCACACAGTTGACAGCGAGTGAGGGAGCAGGTCTCCTTGAACGCATGTCATTGACCGCAGCGCTCCCCCGGACTCACACGCGTGGGTTCCGTCGCGCTGCCCAGGTCCGTTTTGGCTGTTCCTGTTGCTGTTGTTCCAGCTGTTGAAGCCCCCGCGCTCCAGCTGACCTTTCCTGACTCTGCGTAACGCCCCGAGGTATCCGTCTTGCGACGCCTCCAATCGCGACACCTTTCCTTGCGACACCCCAGCTCTCAAGCCGAGGAACCCCCGCACCATGAACAGCGACAGCGACCTCCAGATCGCCGGCGACATCCTCGCCGTCCAGCACCTTCTCCAGCCCGCCCGTGAGCACCCGGCCACCGTCGCCGAGTTCGCCGGCCTCGCCCGTTCCATCGCCGTCGACCGTGCGCAGTGGGAACACCTCGTCTCGTACGACGCCACCAGCCGCTGGTACCACCGGCTGCGTACCGGACCCGGGTACGAGGTCTGGCTGCTCAGCTGGGTGCCCGGTCAGGGCAGTGGTATGCATGATCACGGGGCTTCGTCCGGCGTACTGACCGTCCTCGACGGCGAGTTGACCGAGCGCAACGGGGCGGGCGGGGCGCAGCGCACGCTCGGGCCGGGATCGCAGCGGGTGTTCGCGCCCGGCTACGTCCACGAGGTCGTGAACGACGCGCTGGAGCCGGCGGTGAGCCTGCACGTCTACTTCCCCGGCCTCACCGAGATGCCGATGCACTCGGCGCGGTGCTCCTCCCCGGGCGCCGCCCAGGATGTCGTACCGGCCTGACAGACTGCTGTGCATGCGCATTGTGGTTCTGGCAGGCGGTATCGGTGGCGCTCGCTTCCTCCGCGGCCTCAAGTCGGCCGCGCCTGACGCGGACATCACCGTCATCGGCAACACCGGTGACGACATTCATCTGTTCGGGCTCAAGGTCTGCCCCGACCTCGACACCGTGATGTACACCCTCGGCGGTGGCATCAACGAGGAGCAGGGCTGGGGGCGTGCGGACGAGACCTTCCAGGTGAAGGGCGAGCTGGCGGCGTACGGCGTGGGGCCGGAGTGGTTCGGGCTCGGCGACCGTGACTTCGCGACGCACATCGTCCGTACGCAGATGCTCGGGGCGGGATATCCGCTGAGCGCGGTGACGGAAGCCCTGTGCGAGCGGTGGCAGCCGGGGGTGCGGCTGCTGCCCATGTCCGACGACCGGATCGAGACGCACGTCGCCGTCGATGTCGACGGGGAGCGGAAGGCCGTTCACTTCCAGGAGTACTGGGTGAGGCTCCGTGCGTCGGTGGACGCGCAGGCGGTCGTGCCGGTGGGCGCGGAGCAGGCGAAGCCGGCGCCGGGGGTTCTGGAGGCCATTGGTTCGGCCGACGTGATTCTCTTCCCGCCGTCCAACCCGGTGGTGAGCGTCGGGACGATTCTGGCCGTCCCGGGCATTCGCGAGGCGATCGCCGATGCGGGGGTACCGGTGGTGGGGCTTTCGCCGATCGTCGGGGACGCGCCGGTGCGAGGCATGGCCGACAAGATGCTGGCCGCGGTGGGCGTCGAGTCCACGGCTGCGGCCGTCGCACAGCACTACGGGTCCGGGCTGCTCGACGGGTGGCTCGTCGACACCGTGGACGCGGGTGTGGTGGACGAGGTGGAGAGCGCGGGGATCCGGTGCCGGGCGGTTCCGCTGATGATGACCGGCGTCGAGGCGACGGCGGCGATGGCGCGGGAGGCGCTGGGGCTGGCCGAGGAGGTACGGGCGTGAGGGGGGCGGGGCCGGAGGTGGGGGCGGCTTCCAACTCCGGTTCGGGTGCCGGCTCCGGCTTGAGTTCGGGTATCGGCTCCGCTCCGGGTTCGGGTGCTGGTTCGGGTGCCGCAGTGGTGCCTGCTCAGGTTTCGGGGGCCGGGCTCGGTGCGCAGGCGCCGGGGTACCGGGTGTGGGCGTTGGCCGGGATGCCGGAGGTGCGGGCCGGCGACGACATCGCCGAGCTGATCGCGGCCACCGGGGCCGGGCTCGTCGACGGCGACATCCTGCTCGTCACCTCGAAGATCGTCAGCAAGGCCGAGGGCCGCGTCGTGGAGGCGGCCGACCGCGAGGCGGCCATCGACGCGGAGACGGTACGGGTGGTCGCGCGGCGCGGGACGCTTCGTATCGTCGAGAACCGGCAGGGGCTGATCATGGCCGCGGCCGGGGTCGACGCGTCCAACACCGCCGCGGGGACCGTGCTGTTGCTGCCGGAGGATCCGGACGCTTCCGCGCGGATCATCCGGGACGGGCTGCGGGACGCGCTGGGTGTGGACGTGGGTGTCGTGGTCACCGACACCTTCGGGCGGCCGTGGCGCAACGGTCTGACCGATGTGGCGATCGGGGCCGCCGGGGTCCGTGTGCTCGAGGATCTGCGGGGCGGGACCGACGCGTACGGCAATCCGCTGAACGTGACGGTCGTCGCCGTCGGGGACGAACTGGCGGCGGCCGGCGATCTGGTGAAGGGGAAGGCTGAGGGGCTGCCGGTCGCGGTGGTCCGGGGGCTTTCGCATGTGGTGGCCGGGGACTCCGGCACGCGTGGCCTGGTCCGGTCCGCGGCCGACGACATGTTCCGGCTCGGGACGTCGGAGGCTGTGCGGGAAGCGGTGACGCTGCGGCGTACGGTGCGGGACTTCACGGACGAGCAGGTGGACCCGGCGGCGGTACGGCGCGCGGTCGCGGCGGCTGTCACGGCGCCGGCGCCGCATCACACGACGCCGTGGCGCTTCGTTCTGCTGGAGTCGGAGGCGGCGCGGGTGGCGCTGCTCGACGCGATGCGGGACGCGTGGGTGTCCGATCTGCGGGCCGACGGGAAGTCGGAGGAGTCGGTCGCGAAGCGGGTGCGGCGGGGGGATGTGCTGCGCAGGGCGCCGTATCTGGTGGTGCCGTGTCTCGTGATGGACGGCTCGCACGTGTACGGGGATGCTCGTCGGGACGCGGCGGAGCGGGAGATGTTCGTGGTCGCGGCCGGGGCGGCCGTGCAGAACTTCCTGGTGGCGCTCGCGGGCGAACGGCTGGGGTCTGCCTGGGTTTCCTCGACGATGTTCTGCCGTGACGTGGTGCGGGAGGTGCTGGGGCTGCCGGAGGGCTGGGACCCGATGGGCGCGGTGGCGGTGGGCCACGCGGCGGCGCCGCCGAAGGAACGGGCGCCCAGGGATCCGGTGGCGTTCATCGAGGTGCGCTGAGGCGGGGCGGTCGCTTCGGACTGCCGTGCCTGCGTCGGGGGCGCGGGTCACGGGGCTCCGGGGTCGTGCCGTGCGGTCGCGTCTCCTCGGGCGCCGAACACTCGGGTAATCGGTGCTGTGCGGGTGATTGCGTTTCGACGCCCTGCCGGGAGTGCCTTGGCACGCCCCCTGCCGGCACTGTGAAGCGTGGGGCGGGGTGGCTCGTCGCGGCGGTTGACGGGTCAGAGCGCGGCGATGTTGCCCGGGGTCATTCGGGGAGCGCGGCGGGGTGGGGTGCGGCCTGAGAGGAGGATCAGGCGGGCCGCCCGGTGGCGCTGACCCGCGTACGGGGCCAGGAGTTCGAGCATGACGTCGTCGTCCGCGTGGCGGTCGCCCGCCAGGGCGTAGCCGACCGTACTGGGCAGGTGGTAGTCGCCGACCGAGACCGCGTCGGCGGCCCCGTTGCTGCGCTGCAGGGTCTCCGCCGCCGTCCAGGGGCCGATTCCCGGGATCAGCTGGAGGCGGGCCGAGGCCTGTTCCAGGGGCATCGTGGACGCCTCCTCCAGGCGCCCCGCCACCCGTACCGCCCGCAGGATCGTCGCCGAGCGCTTGCTGTCCACGCCCGCGCGGTGCCACTCCCACGAGGGGATGAGCGCCCAGGTCCGCGCGGAGGGCATGACGTGCATACGGCCGTCCACCGGTCCCGGCGCCGGTTCGCCGTACTTGCGGATCAGCAGGCGCCACGCCCGGTACGCCTCGTCCGTGGTGACCTTCTGTTCCAGGATGGAGGCGATCAGGGATTCGAGGACCAGGCCGGTGCGGCCCAGCCGCAGTCCGGGGCGGCGGCGCCATGTCTCGGCGACGATGCGGTGGCGCGGCACGAAGGCGGAGGGGTCGTCCAACGAGCCGAGCAGGGCCGGGAGTTGGTCCAGCAGCCAGTCGGCGCCCTCGCCCCAGGCGGATGCCTCGACCGCGCTGTCGCGGGCGGCGACCCGCAGGGTGCCCGGGCCCGCCGGCGTGCGGCAGGTCCGCCAGAAGGCGCCGTCGGGGGTCGCACGGAACACGGGGTCGGCCGGGCCCCGGCGCAGCGGCCCGAGCACCAGGCCGAGGTCGAGCGGTCCCGGTGGTGTCCAGGTCCGGGTACGGGCGACCGGGTCCGCCAACGGCGTGGCCGTCTGGCGCGGGACCGTCGTGCCGCCGCCCCGCACCGTGGTGCGGGTGACGGGGCGGGGCGCGAAGCGGCCTGACACGATTGCGGTCCTTGGGTCGGGAGGTGCGTGGGCTTCGAGCCTACGGGTATCCCGGCCGTGGTGGGTGCGAGCCCGTTACTGGTCCGACGAGAAGCGGATCGAGGCGTCGGGGAGCGAGGCGCCGCACCATACCCGTACGCCCTCGCGCAGCTCGTTGTCCGCTCCCACCGTCGCGCCGTCGCCGACGACCGCGCCGGACACCACTGTGCGGGCTCCGATCCTCGCGCCTGCGCCGATGAGTGAGTCGGTGATCACCGCGCCCGCGCCGATCACACAACCGGGCAGGAGCGCGCTGCCGTCGACGCGGGCGCCCTCGGCGACCACGGCGCCCTCTCCCACGACGGTGCCGCCGGTCAGCTTCGCGTCCGTGGCGACGGACGCGGTCGCCAGGACCAGGCGGTCGCCGCAGCGGCCCGGCACAGCCGGAGACGGGGCCCTGCCCAGTACCAGGTCCGCCGAGCCGCGGACGAAGGCCTGTGGGGTGCCCAGGTCCAGCCAGTACGTCGAATCGACCATGCCCTGGAGATGCGCGCCGGAGGAGAGCAGGTCGGGGAAGGTCTCGCGTTCCACCGAGACGGGGCGGCCCGAGGGAATCGTGTCTATGACCGATCGGCGGAAGACGTACGCACCCGCGTTGATCTGGTCGGTGACGATCTCCTCGGGGGTCTGGGGCTTTTCCAGGAAGGCTGTCACGCGGCCCGTGGGATCGGTGGGCACCAGGCCGAAGGCTCTGGGGTCCTCGACCCGGGTGAGGTGCAGGGAGACGTCCGCGCCCGATGTGGTGTGCGTGGCGACGAGGGCGCCGATGTCGAGGCCGGTGAGGATGTCTCCGTTGAAGATGAGCACCGGGTCGTCGGGGCCCGAGTGCAGGCGCGAGGCCACGTTGCGGATCGCGCCGCCGGTGCCGAGGGGCTCTTCCTCGGTGACGTACTCCAGGTGCAGACCGAGCGCGGAGCCGTCGCCGAAGTGCGGTTCGAAGACTTCGGCGAGGTACGACGTCGCGAGGACGATGTGTTCGACTCCGGCGGCCCTCGCGCGGGCCAGCTGATGGGTGAGGAAGGGCACGCCCGCCGCCGGGACCATCGGCTTCGGTGTGTGCACGGTGAGCGGGCGCAGCCGGGTGCCCTTGCCGCCGACCAGGAGGATCGCTTCAGTCACCTTGTCGTCTCTGCTTCCTGCTGGGGCCGGCCGGGGTACGGGCAGGCCAGTGTATGCAGACCGTTCGATATACCCCGGCCGCCCCGTCAACGGCCCTGAAGGCGGGCCGAGGCGTCCCGGGCCTCGTCGAGCTTGCTGTAGAGGCGGCCTCCCGGACACTCGGTGGCGTATCCGTCCCGATGGCCGGAAATGACGTTGAGCTTGGCGATG
This sequence comes from Streptomyces sp. NPDC055287, assembly GCF_053646035.1. Taxonomy (NCBI): domain Bacteria; kingdom Bacillati; phylum Actinomycetota; class Actinomycetes; order Kitasatosporales; family Streptomycetaceae; genus Streptomyces; species Streptomyces sp. NPDC055287. The sequence goes on from NZ_JBSHNE010000027.1 coordinate 27,435, forward strand.
GTGCCCTTCTTGAAGCGGTTGCCCCCACCGGACTTGAGCGTGGTCGTCGCGCGCGGGTCGGCGCCGTACAGACCGAGCTTCCAGGCGGTGAGGCGGGCAACTGCGTTGACTACCGCGGCGGGTGGGTTGGCTGTGCTGTACGTACCGAGGACGGCGATGCCTGTGCTGTTGCTGTTGAAACCGAGAGTGTGCGCCCCCATGACGGGCTTGGCCACACCCCCTGCCCGGCCTTCGTAGATGTTTCCGCACTTGTCGACGGCGAAGTTGTAGCCGAAGTCACGCCAGCCACTGCTCTTGACGTGGTAGCGGTAGATACTGCGCAGGACTGAGCCGGCCTGTGAGCAGCTGTAGTTGTTCCCGGTCGCGCTGTGGTGCACGAAGGCCGCCTTGACGCGGCTGGTGTAGACGAAGTTGCGCTCGCGGAGCTGCTCGTTCGCTCCCCAGCCCTTGCGGGTGACGATGCGCGGACGGGGTCCGATACGGGGCTTTCCGCCCAGTACGAAGGTCTGGTCCTCCGTCTCCGCCTTGCTCAGGGCCGGTACTTCGATGGCGCCGAGCGGCGCGAGGTCGGCGTTGACCGCCGAGGCCGCGGCGTCCTCGGCGGTGAGGACGGTGGTGCGGGGGTTGTCCGCGTCGTCGGCGGCCGCGGCCTGGGCCGCGGTGTCGTCGGCGTTGTCGTCGGCCGCTTCGGCGCTGGTGACGGTGACGGCGGTGCCCGCGGGGGGATCGTCGCCGGGGTCCACCAGTTCGAGGCGCAGGCCGGACGGGAGTTCGGCGGGGGTGGCACCGCGTACGGTGGCGGCATCCTCCGGCCGTACTCGTACCTCCACGCCGTCGCTCGCGCCGACCCACAGGGGCGCGGTCGAACCGCGGACCTTCCCCGTCTCGCGCTCCGCCGTTCCGGAGTCGGCGGCGTGCTCGTGATTGTGCGTCTCGAGGTACTGCCATCCCGACCAGACACCCGTCCCTGTGGAGCGGGTACGGACCTGGACCGTGCCGTGGAGTTCGGCCTCGGCGTCGTCCCAGACGACCCCGACCAGCGAGAACGGCCTGGCGTCACGCTCCGTCAGGCCCTGCGGAGCGGCGCCGGCGGCCCGGTCGTTCCAGGGGTCGACCGGCACGAGTGGCACGAGTGGCAACGACTGGGTGGAGCCCCCAGATGCCGTACTGGCGGGGGCAGCGGGGGCCGGAGCGGCGCGGGCAGCGGGGACCGGAGCGGCGACGGCGGCGGTGGGCAGGACCAGAGCGGCGGTGCACGCGACTCCGATCGCGGAAGCAAGGAATGCACGCATGGAGCAGATCTTGGACATAAGTAGACAAATATGTCCATTGGGGAATTGACGGCTCGTCGGCCGAACCGGTGTACGCGCGGCCCTCCCGCACCGGGGCAGCCCGGCCCCCGCACGGAGGCGCGGCGTACTCTTGCGCGGGTGAACGCCACCGATCGCACCCCCGCCGACCTGCTGCGATCCGCGCTCGCCGCGGACCCGGCCCAGCCCCTGGTCACCTTCTACGACGACGCCACCGGCGAGCGCGTGGAACTGTCCGTCGCCACCTTCGCCAATTGGGTGGCCAAGACCGCCAATCTGCTGCAGGGCGACCTCGCCGCCGCCCCCGGCGACCGGCTCGCGCTGCTGCTGCCCGCGCACTGGCAGACCGCCGTCTGGCTGCTCGCCTGTTCCTCCGTCGGCGTGGTCGCGGACGTCGGCGGCGACCCGGCCGACGCCGATCTGGTGGTCAGCGGCCCCGACACGCTGGAGGAGGCGCGGGCCTGCGGCGGGGAGCGCGTGGCGCTCGCCCTGCGCCCACTGGGGGGCCGCTTCCCGCAGCCGCCCGCCGGGTTCGCGGACTACGCCGTCGAGGTACCCGGGCAGGGTGACCGCTTCGCGCCGTACGCACCCGTCGATCCGGACGCGCCGGCGCTGCGGGTCGGCGCCACGGAGCTCACCGGCGCCCAGCTCGTCGACCGGGCGCGCGCGGACGCGCGGACCCTGGGGCTCGGCCCCGGGGCGCGGCTGCTGTCGGGTTCGGCGTACGACACCTGGGAGGGGCTGTCCGCAGGGCTCTTCGCGCCGCTCGCCGTCGGCGGCTCCGTGGTGCTGTGCCGGAATGCCGGTCAGCTCTCCGAGGACGGTCTCGCCCAGCGGATCGCGAGCGAGCGGGTCACCAACACGGCGGTACTACAAGCGCCCTGACTGCCACCCGTCCGGCCCACCGGCTGCCGAGCCCTGCGGCGGGAGCGCCGGACTCCGGTGGATGATCGGCGGTACGCACCGCACAACCAAGCGCGAGGTTCAGCCGTCTACCCCTGCGACCGGCGGCCCAGCGCGCCGCCGACTCCGTGAAGGATGGACGCAGACGTGACCGACAGTGCTGGCACGCCCTCCGGACCGGACACCCCGGCCGAGGAGGACGAGGCGAAGGACCGGGCCACGGAGGACGCGGGCGGGAGTACGGGCGGGAGCGGGGACGGCGCTGCCGACGCCGGCTCGGACACCGACGCCAACGACAACGACAAGCGGCACTGGCTCCGTTGGACCGCGCTCGGAGCCTCCCTCGTCCTCCTCCTCGCGGCCGGCGTCGGCGGGTGGCTCTACCGGAAACTCGACAGCAACATCACCACGGACACCACCGCCGCCGAGGAGCTGGAAAAGTACGAGAAGGAGCGCCCCACAGCCATCGCGCTGGACGCCCGGAACATCCTGCTCATCGGCTCCGACACCCGTTCCGGCAAGGGCAATCGCAAGTACGGCCCCGACAAGGGCACCCAGCGCTCCGACACGACCATCCTGCTGCACCTGGCCGGGGACCGTAAGAGCGCCACGGCCGTCTCGCTGCCGCGCGACCTGATGGCGAACGTCCCCAGCTGCCGCAAGGCCGACGGCAAGCGTACGAACAAGCAATTCACCCAGTTCAACTCGGCGTTCGAGCTCGGCGGTACGGCGTGCACCATCCGTACGGTCGAGCGGCTCACCGGCGTCCGGGTGGACCACCACATGGTCGTCGACTTCGCCGGCTTCAAAGGGATGGTCGACGCGGTGAACGGCGTCGAGATCTGCCTCAAGGAGCCGATCGAGGACGACGACGCCCTCCTGCGGCTGCCCAAGGGCCGCCAGAAGCTGAACGGCGAGCAGGCCCTCGGCTACGTACGCGCCCGCAAGACCGTCGGCGACGGCAGCGACACCGAACGCATGGAGCGCCAGCAGCGGTTCCTCGGGGCGCTGGTGAACAAGGTGCAGAGCAACGGCGTACTGCTCAATCCGACCAGGCTCTACCCGGTGCTCGACGCGGCGACGAAGGCCCTGACCACCGATCCGGGGCTCGACTCGCTCAAGGACCTGTACAACCTGGTGCGCGGCATGCGGAACATCCCCACCGAGCAGGTGCAATTCATGACGGTGCCCCGGCAGCCGTACGCGCAGGACCCGAACCGTGACCAGCTCGTCGAGCCGGACGCGAGCCGCCTGTTCAAGCAGCTGCGCGAGGACAAGCCGGTCTCGGTCGTACCGGCGGGAACCGAGAAGCCGGATAAGGAAGACAAATCCCAGGCCGTCGAGAAGCCGGACGACGCGGGTTCACCGAGCCCGACTCCGACGCCGACTTTCACCGGCAGCAATGCCGCCACCGACAAGTGCGAGTAAAGCCATGGCCAAGGTCGCCCAATCAACAGACACGGATTGGGCGTATTGCCCAGTTGTAAGGGGAGTGGAATTTGTCACGGACGTCGCCCCACGCTGAACTGGGCAGATAGTGTGACGCGATCCGGTGCTTCCGGCCCTGAGGTCGCACTGCTGGAAAGAACGCCAGAGGGCCTGGGGGAGGCGCCTCGTGTGGCACCCGACGGAGGACTCAAGCAACCGTGGATGCGCAAAACCGTGGGCGGGCGGAAGAAATCGACCCCGCAGACCAGTGGGTGCTCAACCCGGCCACCGGTGATTACGAATTGCGACTGGACCAATCCGCTGGGCAGTCGCCCGTACCCTCGCCGCGGAGCTCCCGGTCCAGAAGAAGCACCGTCCGGGAAGCAACCCCCGCTCCGCGACGGCAGGTTCCGGTCCAGCGCAGCCGACGGGCCGCGAACGGCTCCGACGGCAAGGGCCCCGGCGGGCCCGACCCGCAGGCCGGCCGGCGCAAGCGCAAGGCGAAGAAGTCCGGCAAGAAGAAGGCGCTGCTGTGGACCGGCGGCGTCATGGGCTTCGTGCTGGTCGGCGTCTCGGTCGGCGCGTACCTCGTCTACGACCGCCTGAACGGGAACATCAACTCGGTCGACGTGGGCGACGCGGCCAACGGCGGCTCCCTGAGCGACGGGCCGATGAACATCCTGATCATCGGCACCGACAAGCGCACGGGCAAGGGCAACGAGGGCTACGGCGACCGGGAGAACACCACGGGCCACGCCGACACGACGTTCCTCTTCCACGTCTCGGCGGACCGTACGAACGCGACGGCTCTGAGCATCCCCCGCGACCTGAAGACCGACATCCCCGATTGTCCCACCAAGCTGCCGGACGGTTCGGAAAAGATCATCCCCGGTAAGGCGTACACGAAGTTCAACGAGAGCTTCGGCGTGGCGGGCCGTGACCCGGGCTGCACCATGCGCACGGTCAAGGAGATCACCGGCCTCCCGATCCACCACTTCATGATGGCCGACTTCAACGCCGTCAAGACGCTGACCACCGCGATCGACGGCGTGGACGTCTGCCTGACCAAGCCCATCAAGGACGACGACTACTCCAAACTCGATCTGGCGGCGGGGGACCACACGATCCAGGGCGAGGAAGCGCTCGCGTTCCTCCGCAACCGGCACGGCCTCGGCAACGAGAGCGACCTCGACCGGATCAAGATGCAGCAGCAGTTCATCGCGTCGATGATCCGCAAGATGAAGGAAGAGACGCTCGGCAACCCCAAGCGGATGCTCGCGCTCGCGGACGCCGCCACCAAGGCGCTGACCGTGAACAGGGAGATCGGTGACATCCCGAAGCTCAAGGGACTCGCCGAGGAACTGGGCCGGATCAACCTCAAGAACATCACGTTCATGACGCTGCCCGTCGTCGACAATCCCGCCGAGACGGTCAAGGCGACCGTGGTCGTCGACCCCGTCAAAGCCCCGCAGGTCTTCAGCGCGATCCAGAACGACGTCTCCTTCACCGACGTGAAGAAGAAGGAGAAGGCCGCAAAGAGCAAGCAGGCCGCTCTGCTCAAGGGGCCGAGGGCCGAAGCCTCCGAGGTGCGCGTCGACGTGTACAACGGCAGCGACACCAGCGGGGCCGCGCAGAAGACCCTCAACTGGCTGCAGGTGCAGAAGGGCGTGCTCAAGTCCACGAACAAGAGCAACGCTCCGGAGAAGATCACGAAGACTACTCTGGAGTACGCACCCAACCAGGCAGACCAGGCGCGCAAGCTCGCCGACCTGATGGGCCTGCCCGCTTCGGCGCTGAAGAAGGGCACCAAGGACGCCGACGAACTGCAGGCGATGGTCCTGACCCTCGGCGCCGACTTCAAGGGGGAAGGGGTGCCCATCTCGGGTCCCGCGAAGGCGCCCGAGGTGGAGAAGGTCGAAGCAGACAAGAAGGTCTGCGCCAAGTGATACCGGGCCGCCCGAGGATGCGGCGCGCCTGAACGACAGGGGGGCCAGGGGTGGGGCAGAACAGCGTGCGTGGGGAGGGGACGCGAGGGGGCGTCCGCGACACGGGCGAACGCGGCTGGGAGGGCAGCGGGCCGGAGGGAGCCGGGACCGCGGACAGTGCGATTCCGGCGTCGGCCCGCCCGGCATCCGAAGGCGCCGGGCCGCCCCGGCGGCGCGGCGGTGCGCCCCGGCGCGGAAGACGTGGCAAACGGCGCGTACTGCGCTGGGTGTCCGCCGTACTGTCCCTGCTGATACTTGGCACGGCCGGCGCCGGATATCTCTACTACCGCCACCTCAACAGCATCCTGAAGAAGGAAGAACTCAACCTCGGCGACAAGCCGATGGCCGATCACAAGGTCAACGCGGCGGGGCAGACGCCGCTGAACATTCTGCTCATCGGCTCGGACGCGCGTAACTCCGACGCGAACAAGCGGCTCGGCGGCGCCAAGAACACGTTCGACGGCCCGCCGCTCGCCGACGTACAGATGCTGCTCCACGTCTCCGCCGACCGCAGCAACATCTCGGTGATCAGCATGCCGCGCGACACGCTGCTGAAGATGCCCAAGTGCACGGACCCCGAAACCGCCGAGGTCTACTCGGAGACCACGAATCTGCGCATGACCAACGAGAGTCTCGGACGCGGCGGTCCGGGCTGCACGGTCGCCACCTGGTACAAGCTGACCGGCATCACCATCGACCACTTCATGATGATCGACTTCTCGGGTGTGGTCTCCATGGCGGACGCCATCGGGGGCGTCCCGGTCTGCGTCACGGACAACGTCCGCTCACGCAACAGCAAGGGCGAGGGCTCCGGCCTGGAGCTCAGGGAGGGCACCACCTCCATCAAGGGTGAGCAGGCTCTCCAGTGGCTTCGCACCCGCTACGGCTTCGAGGACGGCACCGACCTCGCCCGTACGCACGCCCAGCACATGTACATGAACTCGATGGTCCGCCAGCTCAAGAAGAACACCAAGCTCAGCGACCCGAACAAGCTGCGCAAGCTCGCCGAGGCGGCCACGCGCGCGCTCACCGTCGACGAGGATCTCGACACCGTCAAGAAGCTGTACGACCTCGGCGAGGAACTCAAGCAGGTCCCGACGAGCCGCATCACGATGACCACCATGCCGTCCGTGCCCTCGGGCGCCAGGGTCCTCCCCAAGCCGGGCGAGGCCGACCTGCTCTTCAAGATGGTCCGCGAGGACACCCCGCTGGACGGCAAGGCCTCGAAGAAGCAGAAGCCGAAGGCGTCCGAGGACCCGGCCGCGCCGGATGCGGAGATCGGCGTGATGGTGCAGAACGGCACCTATACGGACACTCTCGGGGCGGCCTCGGGCCGCGCCACCGCGATCGCGGGCGTACTCACGGAGAAGGGCTTCACGCAGGCCAGGGCCGACACACAGCGCAACCCGCTGGAGCGGACCACGGTCTACTTCCCGAGCACCGACCTGGAGGGCGACGCCCAGGCGGTCGCCAAGGCCCTGGGCCTGCCCCTGAGCGCGGCGAAGAAGTCCACCGACGTCTCGGGCGTGACGCTGGTCGTGGGCGCGGACTGGCGTACGGGAAGCACGTACCCCAAGTCCGCGGCGGACGAAGGCAAGGACAAGGAAGAGACCCTCAAGTCCGCCCGTGCGCTGAACGGTGACGACGCCGGAGCATGCATGAAGGTGCAGCCCGGCTTCACCTGGAAGGAATGAGCGGGGGGACACCGCTTTGCGTCAGCAACTCCCCTTTCATGCAGGGGGGTTGCTCACAAGCTCAAGTGACACAGGTCACCCTTCTCGAACCTTTGCGCGAAGTGGATCACTCGAATAACTTCAACGAGCTTTATCTGCTCTTAACTTGGAGTTCTTCCGTGAACCTTGGCAAGAAGATCGCCTCGACCCTCGGCGCGCTCACCGCGATAGCGGGTCTCGGCCTCGTCAACGCCCCTTCCGCCGCCGCCAGCACCCCCGCCGGCTGCAGCAACGTGGGCCAGATCGGCAGCACCCGCGTGATCCAGATCGGCGGCGTGGACGCCGCCTCGGTCAAGCAGTACGCCGGCTGTGGCTACAACTACGCCTACATCTATGTGTGGACGCAGTACCGGAACACGCACAGCAACTGGGACCTCGTCGTCAGAATCGTCAATCACTCGGACTCCGGCACCGACTACGGCAGGGCCGTGCTGAGCAACACCACCAGATCCGAACTCTGGGGCCCGGCGGCCGACACCACCGCGTACTGCACGCACGCCACGGGCTACCTGAACGGCACCGGCGGATCCACCTCCACCGTCTGCTGACCTCACCGAACCGGGCGAACACCCATGCAGAAGCACAGGTTCAGCCGCCGGCTCGCCCCGGTTGGTTCCACTGCGGCTGACCCGACCACCCCTGAACAAAGGTAATTTCATGCGCAAGTTCACGTTCACCCGATTCTTGGCCGTCGCTGCCGTACTGATCGGGATCGGCGTCGTCGCGCCGGTCGCCACGGCGGCACCCGCCGCGGCCGCCGGTTACGGATGCGCCGGCAACCTTGTCTACTCGAAGTCCGTCTACGCGAACCGAAACGGCTACACGGGCAAGATCGGAACCGTGTACAGCTACTACGACGGCACCTACAACTGTTCCGTGTTCGTGAAGTCCGTCTACGTCGGCACGCCGACCCAGATGTCGTTCTCCATCTACAAGGAGGACGACGGCACGTTCGACGAGGACCACGGCGCGTTCAGCAGCTACGCGGGTCCCGTACGGATCAAGGCACCCGGCTCCTGCGTGAGCGAGATGCTCATCATGGACACGCCCGGTGACACGCAGATGTTCTTCGGGCAGGCCGCACCCCCGCACAACTGCGGCTGACCGTACGCACAGGGGTTTCCCTCTTTGTACGCAGAAACGTAGCGGTGCTCCTCGCGGACGAGCGAGGAGCACCGCTATCTGTTTCTCAAAACTAGTTGACCGGGCAGACAGCGTAGTAGTCGAAACACTGCGACGCGTTGTTGTTCTTCAGCGTCGAGTTGAAGTTACCCGAAGCGAGGGGGCGGAACGCCTGGCTGGGGCCGCCGTAGTTCGAGTTGTAGTAAACCCGCAGCGTGTAGTTGTTGTCACCATTTCTCACGGATGCCGCGTTGTTCTTGACGGTGTATCCATTGCTGAAGTAACCCGTGTAATTAAAGATGTACTGGGTGTTGCCCCGACCCTCACCGAACTTCGGTCCGCTGAGGTTGGAGTTGAAGTACAGGCAGGCGGAGTACGTGTCGCACGAGCCCGCGCCGTCGGCGGACGCGGGCGAGGCGCCTATCAGGCCAAGGCCGAGCGCTGCCACCGATACCGCGCCGGCGGTAACCTTGTTCCGGATGTTCATTTTTCTCCCCAATTCGTGCAGTTCTCATGCGTCCCAGGGCTGTTGGACGGTGGAACTTTACACGAATTGGCGAGAACTCGATCATGACTGCAATTGCATTTAGACCGTCGTGGTCCGGATCGCCGGACGGCGGCTCGCGATGACCTTTCTCGCGAGTGAGCGCGGGCTCGTCAGAAAGCCGAAACCCCACGACATGTGCATGGTGGCCAGGGCGACCGGGATTTGCGCCCGGGCCTTCAGCGAAAGGCCCCTGCCGGCCGGAACGGAGCCGGCCACGATCGCGGCCAGGTACCCGGCCGGAACCACGAAGCCCCACGGCGTGAGCGCGGCCCCGACGACGATGCCCGCGGCTATCGCGCAGACTGCGGCCGGCGGCGCGAGGTAGCGGAGGTTGATGGAACCCGCGTGGTAGCGGGCCACGACGTGACGCCAGCGGCCGTACTCCTTGTACTGCTTGGCGAGGGCCTTGACGGAGGGCCTCGGGCGGTACTGGACACGGAGCTCGGGCGAGAACCAGATCAGGCCGCCCGCCTCGCGGATCCGGAAGTTCAGCTCCCAGTCCTGGGCGCGGATGAACTCCTCGTTGTAGCCGCCCTGCTGTTCGAGGGCCTCTCGGCGGAAGACACCCAGATACACGGTCTCCGCCGGCGCGGCCTCGCCGCCCGTGTGGAAGGCCGCGTTGCCGACGCCGATCCTGGAGGTCATCGCGGCCGCGACCGCGTCCTCCCAGGCGTTCTCGCCCTCGGCGTGCATGATGCCGCCGACGTTCTGCGCGCCGGTCTCCTCCAGGAGGCGGACGGCGGTCGCGATGTAGTCGGGCGAGAGCATCCCGTGGCCGTCGACCCGCACCACGACGGGGTGCCGGGAGGCCTTGATGGCGGCGTTCAGCGCTGCGGGGGTACGGCCCGTGGGGTTCGGGACGGTGCGGACGCGGGGGTCCTCGCGTACCAGCTCGGCGGCGATCTCCTCGGTCCGGTCCGAGGACGGGCCGATCGCGATCACCACCTCCATCTCGCCGTCGTACTCCTGCTCCAGGATGTGGCGGACCGAGTTGCGCAGATGCCGCTCCTCGTTGAGGACCGGCATGATCACGGAGACTGCGGGTGTGGCGTTCATATCGGGGGTACGTTACCGCGAATGGGGGACACGGGGTGCGGGCGGCCGCGTCGCTGCCCGGGGTGTTGATCGTATGGGCCTACGTTGCTGGTGATCCCCCCTTGCCCTCGCGGAGGTTTCCCACGTGCCCAAGTCGCCCCGTCCGCAGAAGGGCCGCAGCCGGAGGCAGGACGAGCGCCCGCAGTGGTCGATGCGCCTGTTCACCACGATCTCGGTCCTTGTGCTGTGCGCGGGTGGCATCGGTCACGCGGTGGTCTCCGGGATGGAGACCGGCATTGAACGGGTCGACCCGTTCAAGGACATGAAGAACCGGCCCGCGGCCGGCCACGGCACGAACATCCTGCTCGTCGGCACCGACGGCCGCGACAAGATCACGCCGGAGGAGAAGCGGAAGTACCGGCTCGGCGGCGAACCGTGCCACTGCACCGACACGATCATGATGGTGCACCTCTCCGCCGACAAGGGGCGCGCGAGCATCGTGAGCCTGCCGCGCGACAGCTACGCGGAGGTGCCCGAGCACACCGACCAGTCCACGGGGAAGCACCACAACGCACACCCGGCGAAGATCAACGCGGCGTACGCCGAGGGCGGTCCCGGGCTCACGGTACGGACCGTGGAGCACATGACGAAGGTGAAGATCGACCACTACCTGGAGGTCGACTTCACCAGCTTCATGAAGACCGTCGACGTGGTCGGCGGCGTCGAGGTCTGCACGGTCCGCCCGCTGAAGGACAACTACACCGGTCTCGACCTGCCCGTCGGCACCCATCAGCTGAACGGCGGCCGGGCCCTGCAGTACGTCCGTTCCCGTCACATCGACGGCGCCGCCGACTTCGGCCGCATGCAGCGCCAGCAGCGCTTCCTCGCCGCCTTCATCGCCAAGGCCACCACCGGCGGCGTCCTGCTGAACCCGGTGAAGTTCCGGCAGGTGACGTCCACCCTGCTCGGCTCCGTACGGGCGGACAAGGGTTTCGGTACGGAGGAGATGCTCGCCCTGGGGCAGGCGATGCGGGGCTTCACGCCCGCGTCGTCGGAGTTCACGTCCGTACCGATCTCCGGGGTCAACGCGCCCGTCGAGGGCATCGGTTCGACCGTCAAGTGGGACGAGACGAAGTCCAGGAAGCTCTTCCAGAACCTGCGCGACGACAAGCCGCTCGCGCCGCCGCGCCCCAAGAAGACCGCGACGACCGTCGAGGTGGCGCCGCAGCAGATCGCCGTGCAGGTCTACAACGGGACGCTGATCCGCGGCCTGGGCAAGCGCGTGGACGACGGGCTTCGCTCCACCGGCTTCAAGACCACCCGCGCCCCCGAGGACGCCGACCGCAACGATGTGCGGCGCACGCTCGTCACGTACGACCCCCGCTGGGACCGTTCCGCGAAGTCGCTCCGGGCGGCGCTGCCCGGGTGCGAGCTGCGGGAGGTCGAGGGGCAGGGCGCGCTGCTGAAGGTGATGGCGGGTACGGACTTCAAGGGCGTGCGGACGGTACGGGCGGACGATCCGTACCAAGGTGAGTTCGGCGCGGTCACCGGCGACCAGGTCGTCTGCCCGTAACGGGCCGCGTCAGATCTCCGTGTCCAGGCCCTCGGCAGCGCGCTTGTCCCGCAGTTCCTTGATCGCGCGGCGGCGCGCGAGGCGGTGCGTGCGCCGGATCTGGGCCTCCTGGTAGCGGCGGCGGTCGCGTTCCGTCTCGGGTACGACGGGCGGTACGCGGCGGGGCTTGCCGTCCGCGTCCACGGCGGCGAAGACGAGGTAGGCGCTGCCGACCTGGGTGGCCGGGGTCGACTCGTTCCAGCGCTCGGCCAGGACCCGTACGCCGACCTCCATCGAGGACCGGCCCGTCCAGTTGACCTGGGCCTTCACATGGACCAGGTCCCCCACGCGCACCGGCTCCAGGAAGACCATCTCGTCCATGGAGGCGGTGACGGCCGGCCCGCCCGAGTGGCGGCCGGCGACGGCGCCCGCCGCGTCGTCCACCAGCTTCATGATCACGCCGCCGTGCACCGTGCCGAGGAGGTTGGTGTCACTGCCCGTCATGATGTGGCTGAGCGTGGTGCGGGAGGCGGCGGTGGGCTTGCCCGGAATGTCGTCTTCCGGGTGCTGGGGCTGATCTGTCATGCCCTCCACCTTATGCGCGGGGCGCATTGCATCAGCTCTGCAACAGCCCTGCTGCGATTTCCCACCCGCCCTGTAAGCGGCCCACCCCCAGCCTGCACACTGGTCCGCATGAGCGACTGGCCGGACGGATGGAACGACCGCAGCGACCCGCGCGGACGCGGCAGCGGCGGCGCGCAGCCCGAGGGCGCGCGCGTGATGAGGCATGTCCAGCGCGGCCAGGTCCCGCCGCCGGCCGCCCCTGTGCCGCCCGTGCACCGCCCGGTGCCGTCGCAGCCGCAGGGTTACGACGACGGTTACGGCCAGGGCTCCCACGGTGACGGATACAACACCGGCCAGGTCTACGGCGGCGGTGGCGGCCGGCCGCCCCGCGCGCCGCGCGTCGGCGCGGCGCCGGACTGGAGACGCCGCATCAAGCTGGGATCGCTGACGCTGGTCGTCGTGCTCCTCGCCGTCTCCATCGGCACGTACTTCTGGGCGGACGGCAAGCTCAAGCGCGAGGTCGACCTGTCGAAGGTCATCGAGCGGCCGGAGGCCGGTGACGGCACCAATTACCTGATCGTCGGCTCCGACAGCCGCGAGGGCATGAGCGCCGACGACAAGAAGAAGCTGCACACCGGGTCGGCCGAGGGCAAGCGGACCGACTCGATGATGATCCTGCACGACGGTTCCAACGGCCCCACCCTGATCTCGCTGCCGCGCGACTCCGACGTGGAGATCCCGTCGTTCGTCGGGTCGGAGTCCGGCAAGAAGTTCCCGGGCCAGGGCCGGCGCGTGAAGCTGAATGCAGCGTACGCCGAGGACGGCCCCGAGCTGCTGGTCCGTACCGTCGAGCACAACACCAAGCTGCGCATCGACCATTACGTCGAGATCGGCTTCGCAGGCTTCGCCAACATCGTGGACGCGATCGGCGGGGTGGAGATGGACATCCCGAAGGCGTTCAAGGACAAGAAGTCGGGCGCCGACTTCCAGGCGGGCAAGCAGACCCTCAACGGCGAGCAGTCGCTGGCCTTCGTCCGCACGCGGTACGCGTTCGCGGGCAGCGACCTGGACCGTACGAAGAACCAGCAGAAGTTCCTGGCGGCCCTGGCGAGCCAGACGGCGACGCCGGGCACGATGCTCAACCCCTTCAAGCTCTACCCGACGATGGGCGCCGGCCTCGACACGCTCATCGTCGACAAGGACATGAGCCTGTGGTCGCTGAGCCAGATGTTCTTCGCGATGAAGGGCGTCACGGGTGGCGAGGGCAAGTCGATGAACATCCCGATCTCGGGCAGCAGCGGCGGCAACCTGGTCTGGGACAAGGCGAAGGTCGCACAGCTCGTGGAGCAGCTCAAGAACGACGAGAAGGTCACGGTCACCGGCAACTAGCGGTCGTGACGCAGGGGCCCGGACGGATCACCGTCCGGGCCCCTTCTTCTGCCTCGCGCCCGGCCCGGCGTTCGGCTCCGTGCTCAGTTCCGTGCTCAGTCCCGCAGGCTGATCGTGCCCCGCTGCCGGTCCCCGTCGAACTTCGACCGGTCGACAGCGGGACGGGGAACCGGTCTTGCCGCGATCAGCTTGATCGTGTCGCGGCCGGCCAGCGCGGTGCGCCACTGCCCCAGGTCGGGACGTGCGCCGCACGCTCCGCCCGCCTGTCCCCAGAGTCGCAGTACCGCCGCCTCCCGCCGCTCGTCCAGCACGCCCGGCACCGGTTTCAGCGGCCTGCCCGGAGTCGCGTAGGCGTCCTGGGTGAGAACCCGGCCGATCATCAGCGCGGCCTTGTAGCGGTCGCTGTCGACGGAAACCGTCCCCGGCGGGGCCAGTGGATCGTGCCAGTCGGGGGTGTCCGCCTGGTCGAGCACCGGCCGCTGCCCCGCGAGCCGCACGCCGTCGCAGTCGAGCAGGTACGCCGCGGGGGCGGGACGCAGGGTCCACAGCACGTTGGCGTGCGACACGTCGCCGATCACCAGGCCCATCGCGTGCAGCCACTGGAACAGCTCCACCAGCACCACGGCCAGCGTGTACCGCTCCGCCGGGGAGGGCTGCGGGACGGACTGCCAGGCGGCCTTCGGCTGGTGCAGCAGGTAGGTCAGCTCGACCAGCTTGCTGCCCCCCTTGGAGGTCTGCCAGCTCATCACGTCGGGTGCTCTGTGCATGAGGAAGCCCGTGACCCGGCCACCGTCCGTGACCCGGCACAGCGGCCACGCCGTCTCGCGGTCGAGCCGGTCGCGGTCGGCCGGCGCCAGCCCCTGACGCAGGGCGACCAGGGCCCCCAGGGCGGCGCCGTCGACCTTGTGCGGCTCCCGGTAGCTCTTGTAGAGCAGCCTGCCGGGGCCACCGACCGCGTGCACCTCTCCCTGACCGCCGTCGCCGACCTTGGCGAGCAGCTTCAGGGAGGCGTACGGCATGTCGACGCCGTCGTGGACGCTCACGCGGTGCCTTCCCACAGGACGACCGCGGTCCGGTCGTCGTCGTACGACTTGACCCGGTACTGCGCCTGCCAGAGGAAGTCCGCGGGGCCGGGGACCACGCCGCTCCCCCATGCCGCGCCGAGGAACGCGCGCATCTCCGGCTCCCCCGCCAGGGGCGTCGAGAGCCCGTCGGTGCAGAGCACGAAGACGTCGCCGGGCCGGGCGGGTCCGATCAGCCGTGTCACCGCGGTGCGGGCGAACGGGAGAGCGGCGGTACGGGTGTCGATCATCCCGGAGCCCTCGTCCTCCTCGCCGGTGATGTCCAGCTGCCACGCACCTTCACGGAGCAGAGACGTACCGCCGTCCCCGACGGCGAGGAATCCACGGGTGCGTACGGCGGGGTCGAGCGGGACCAGCAGGGCCCGCAGCGTCGTGGCGTACGCTCCGGGGTCCTGTCCGGCGCGTACCGCCCGGTCCGTGAGCAGCGCGGCGATCTGGCCGACCACGCCGTCGGCCAGTTCCGCGAAGCCCGTTCCGTCACCGGCCTCCAGCACGGCGAGCAGGCTCCCCGCCACACGGTCCAGGTAGGCGGCCGCCAGGCGGCACACCTCGTTGGATCCGATGTGCGAGCGGCGTGCGGACCCGACACCGTCCGCCACCGCGAGGAGGAGCATCTCGCCCGTCTCGGGGCCGCCGATCCGGGTCACGCACAGGGCGTCCTGCCGGGGTTCGCCCAGATACCGGTGGGAGTCACCGCGGACCGACACCGCTCGTACGGTCAGCGGACCGTACGCCGCACCGTCCACGACGATGTCCGGCAGGACCGCGGCCTCCAGGTCCGCGCCGGCAGCCGGCAGCCCTTGCGGCACCGGCGGATACATGGGCGGCTTGTTCCCGCTGTGCCACGGGGCCTCCAGCACCGGCGGCCGCGGCGGCCGGGCCGGCCCGGGCTCCGAGCCGGGGGCCTGTTCGAGGTCGAGCGGGTCGAGTACGGGTGCCCCGGGCGGTGACACGACCGACTCGACCGACCTCCAGGTCGCGCTCAACGGGTCGCCGTGCTCGGAGGCCCCGGCCCAGTCCGCCCTCTCCTGCTGCATCGTCGCCCTCAGAGCTTGTCGAGGGAAACGGTCGAGAAGCCGGGCACCGTCTCGTCCACGGCCAGGGAGAAGCCGGAGCCGCCGTCGGCGGCGATGCTGCTCGCGGACCGCACGATGGAACGGGTCAGGCTCGAGGCGAATTCGCGCAGCGCCTGTGCCGGTGACACGTTGGCCTCCTGCTGGATGAACGCACGGAAGTTGGCGACCTGGCCGATCGTCGCCGCTTCCGCGTCACCGATGCCGAAGGCGATGATCTTCGGGCAGAAGCGGGACTGGGTCAGTTCCTTGTGCGCCTGCTCCCACCCGTCGTCGGTGGGGATCCCGTCGGAGAGGAAAAAGGCGACCGGGCGGTAGACCTCGTGCCCCTGGGCCTTGAGCGCTGCCACATCCGCCTCGATGCACCGCAGCAGCGTACGGAACACGTCGCCGTACGACGTGAGGCCTCCCGCCGCCAGTGCCGGAACCTCCTCGATGTCGCTCAGGTCCACGAGCGGCTGCAGCACATTGGCACTGCTGGAGAAACCGATGAGACAGAACCGCGTCTTGTCGGCGACCGTCGGATTGGTGCTGATCTCGTGGTGCAGCTCGGGCAGCGCCTCGTTGATCGCCTCGATCGGGTCGCCGGACATCGAGCCCGACTCGTCGCAGAGCAGGTAGAACGGAAGGATCTGCACGGTCTCGTACCTCCGGTGGTCCGGTCAGTAGGTGTAGAAGTAAATTTCGATGTCGGCGTGCCCGGAGGCCCCGCCCTTCCAGAAGTCGCGCGTGGTGGCGCCCTTGAACATCTCCGGACGCGCCTTCTTCAAGAGGGAGTTGACCTCGTGGGCGTAGTCGCCTCCCGGGCCCGGGTCCGGGTGGCGCCCGAACGTGAGGACGAACGCCGCCTGGCGGTCCTTGTACGCGGCGGTCACCGCGCGCAGGCGCTGCTCGATGCGCCGCCTGTCGCCGGAAGCCGCCTCGATGGACACCTTCACGGGCTTCTTCGTCACGGCTCGGGGGCCTGTGTGCTTCGGAGGCTTTGACGGCTTCGGCGCGGAGGACGAGGCGGAAGGCTTCACGGCGGCCTCGGCCGCCAGGGGATCGCCCTCGTCGCCCATCGCCACCAGAGCGAGCACCAGCAGCATGTCCGCGAAGAGCCAGCCCGCCAGATGGAGCGGATTGAACCGCGGCGCCCTCATCGCCTGTCGGCCAGGGACGGCACAGCATCCGCCGGGAACTTCTCCAGCGCCACACCGGCCGGCTCTGCCGTCGGCAGCGGCAGCTCCCGCAGAGCGTCCACGAGATCGGCGAACCGCTCCGCCAGCTCCCGCAACGATCCGGACTGCTCGGCCAGTTGACGCACGACCGCCTGCGACTCCGCGGCGCCCCGGGCGGATTCCTCGCTCACGTCGCCGAGGCGCGCCAGCACCTGGGCGGTCACATCGGAGGCCACCTCGATGCCAGTGGTGAACGAGCGCTGCGACGCGGCGAGAGCCGTGACCGAGTCCTCGACCCGGTCACCGGCCAGGCCGAGCACATCACGCACCTCACCGCTGGTGCCGCGCACGTCCTCCAGCGCCTTGCGCACCATGACACCATTGCCGCTCACCGCGGCCTCGATCTCCTTGCCGCTGCCCCGCACAGCCTCCTCGATGCGCCCCGCCGCGTCTTCCAGCGGCCGTACGGAAGTGTCGATGCCGGCGAGACGCCGTTCGGCCCCCTGAACGGCGTCTCCCACGACAGCGGCCGCCGCGGACAGATCCTGCTGCGCCTTGGCCGACCGGGTGCCGAGCCGGTTGAGAGTGGCTGCGGCGCCGGTGAGTTCGGCGGCGAACCGCTGAGGCGAGGCCATGCGGTGCACGTTCAGTACGAGTTGAGCCTGGGTCAGCACCGGCACGAGGCGACGCATCAGCCGGTCCGCCTCACGCTGGGCGTGCTCCTCGCGGCGTGTGACGGCGGACCGGCGGAAGCCGTGCACCAGCACGAGCGCGAACAACAACGCGATCGCGACGGTCGCGCCCATCGCGACATGGCCGAAGGTGAAGGCACCGGTCAGGTGCCCTTCGAAGCCGGACTGCCACAACTGGAGGAACGGCCGGGCCGCGGCCTTGGGGTCGGCTCCGATCAGCGCCTCGTAGGCGCTGGACGCCTGCGTCAGCCCGTACCAGGTCAGCATCAGCGGTACGAAGACCAGCGCACCGAGCACCGCCTCCAGCCAGGACCACGCCTTGTGTTCTTCGCCGGCACCGGCGACCGGGCCGACGCTCTCCGGTCTGGCGTAGGCGTGGAGCAGATCCAGGTCCGCCCACGGGTCCAGCCCGGTCGTCTCCTTCGCGCCCAAGGCGTCGGCGAGCGCGGCGAGTTCAGCTCGTCTGGGAACGAGCCCCGGCTCACCCGCAAGCTTCTTGATCTGCTGGGAGACCGTATGACGGTCCGCCAAAGCCCCTACGGGCATGCCCACCCCCATGAGAGAAACGCGGGGGCTTCCCACCTCGCGCTTCTCGCTCCCCAGCGACAACGAAGCGCCCTGCCCCCTCACGGCACCACCACGCAACGTGCTGCCGTGGGCGCAGAGCGTACCCCACACCTCTCACGCCAGGCATACAATCCTGACCCACGTAACCCGATGGAACGTGCCGAACTGGGGGGCTCATGAGCGCCGACGACCGCCCGCGTGGAGTGATCCGGCTGCGAGATGCGCGGCCCCGGGCCGGCACCGACTCACCGCCTCACCTGCTGACCAGGGCCGCTCCGCAGGCGAGGATCTCCGGGCGGGGTGTACTGCAGGCCAATCTCAACTGGCTGCCGGGCGTCGGCGCGGACTTGAACCTGTGCTGCCTGGTGTCGTTCACGGACGGCTCGGCGACGGTGGTACAGGCCCTGGGCGACGACTACGGCTCGCTCACCTCGCCGCCGTACGTCGCCCTCGATCACGACGACCGGACGGGGGAGTCCTCGGACGGCGAGACGCTGCGGGTGAGCCTGGAGCACCGCGCGGCTTTCCGGCGGCTGCTGTTCTTCGTCTACATCTACGAGGGCGCCGCCGACTTCCGGCGCCTGGGCGCGACCGTGAACGTCACCGCTCCCTCCGACGCCGGCTGCCGCATCCTGCTCGACGACTCGCCGGCGGGGTCGACAGCCTGCGCCATCGCCCTGGTCGCACCGGACAACGGCGGCCTCTCGGTACGCCGCGAAGTCCGCTGGTTCACCGGCTGGCCGGTGATGTCGCCCCATGAGCAGATCGACCAGGCGTACGGCTTCGGAATCGCGTCGTGGACGACGATGGCGAAGCGGCCCCTGCCGGCGGACGGCCGCGGACGTTCCGAGAACTGACAGAGGCACCCCGAAGGGTGCCTCTGACCTGCACTGACCGCTGCAGTCGCGGACTACGGCAGGTTGCGCGCCATGACGATCCGCTGGACCTGGTTCGTGCCCTCATAAATCTGCGTGATCTTCGCGTCGCGCATCATGCGCTCGACCGGGTAGTCACGGGTGTAGCCGTAGCCGCCGAGGAGCTGGACCGCGTCCGTGGTGATCTCCATGGCGGCGTCGGAGGCGTAGCACTTGGCCGCGGCGCCGAAGAACGTCAGGTCGGCGTCGAGGCGCTCGGACTTGGCGGCGGCCGCGTACGTCAGCTGGCGGGCGGCCTCCAGCTTCATGGCCATGTCGGCGAGCATGAACTGGACGCCCTGGAAGTCGCCGATCGGCTTGCCGAACTGCTTGCGCTCCTGGACGTAGCCCTTGGCGTAGTCGAGGGCTCCCTGGGCGATGCCGAGGGCCTGGGCCGCGATCGTGATGCGGGTGTGGTCCAGGGTCTTCATCGCCGTGGCGAAGCCGGTGCCCTCCTCGCCGATCATGCGGTCGGCGGGGATGCGGACGTTGTCGAGGTAGACCTCGCGGGTCGGCGAGCCCTTGATGCCGAGCTTCTTCTCCGGCGCGCCGAAGGAGACGCCCTCGTCGGACTTCTCGACGACGAAGGCGCTGATGCCCTTCGAGCGCTTGGTCGGGTCGGTGACGGCCATGACCGTGTAGTACTCGCTGACGCCGGCGTTGGTGATCCAGCGCTTCACGCCGTTGAGCACCCAGTAGTCGCCGTCGCGGACCGCCTTGGTCTTCATGCCCGCAGCGTCCGAGCCCGCGTCCGGCTCGGAGAGGCAGTACGAGAACATGCCCTCGCCCTTGGCGAGCGGGGTCATGTACTTCTTCTTGAGGTCCTCGCTGCCGGAGAGGATGACCGGGAGCGAGCCCAGCTTGTTGACCGCCGGGATCAGAGAGGAGGAGGCGCAGACGCGCGCGACCTCTTCGATGACGATGACGGTGGCCAGCGCGTCGGCGCCAGCGCCGCCGTACGCCTCGGGGACGTGGATGGCCTGAAGGTCGTTGGAGACCAAGGCGTCCAGCGCCTCCTGCGGGAAGCGGGCCTCCTCGTCGACCGCTGCGGCGTACGGCGCGATCTTCGCCTCGGCGAGCGAGCGGACCGCGTCACGGAGCATGTCGTGCTCTTCGGACGGGCGGTACAGGTCGAAATCAGGCGAGCCTGCCAAGGTCTCTCACTCCCCAAAGATGCTAACTACCGTTAAGTAACCCAATTTTAGGGGGCGGGCAGCCCGGAGGGATACGTGAGCTTGCCGACAGGGGGGAACACGAAGACACGTTCCCGCAGGCAGCCCGGTCTATGCTCGGTCGGCGAATGTCTGCCCGTACCTCTCTGGAGCACCACATGGCCCTCAAGATCACCGTGATCGGCACCGGGTACCTCGGCGCGACCCACGCCGCGGCCATGGCTGAGCTGGGCTTCGAGGTCCTCGGCCTCGATGTCGTACCCGAGAAGATCGAGATGCTGGCCGCCGGCAAGGTCCCGATGTACGAACCGGGTCTCGAGGAGCTGCTGCGCAAGCACGTCGCGGGCATCGAGGGCTCCAGCGGGCGGCTGCGCTTCACCACCTCGTGGGAGGAGATCGGCGCGTTCGGCGACGTGCACTTCGTGTGCGTGAACACGCCGCAGAAGCACGGTGAGTACGCGTGCGACATGAGTTACGTCGAATCCGCCTTCGCCTCGCTCGCGCCGCAGCTCACGCGGCCCGCCCTCGTCGTCGGCAAGTCGACCGTCCCGGTCGGCAGCGCCGCGCGGCTCGCGGCGACGCTCGCGGAGCTGGCGCCCGTGGGGGCGGACGCCGAGCTCGCGTGGAACCCGGAATTCCTGCGCGAGGGGTTCGCCGTACAGGACACGCTGCACCCCGACCGGATCGTGGCGGGCGTGGAGAGCGAGCGCGCGGAGAAGCTGCTGCGCGAGGTGTACGCCGGGCCGATCGGGGACGGGTCGCCGTTCGTGGTGACGGACTTCCCGACGGCGGAGCTGGTGAAGACGTCCGCGAACTCGTTCCTGGCGACGAAGATCTCGTTCATCAACGCCATGGCCGAGGTGTGCGAGGCGGCCGACGGCGACGTCGTGAAGCTGGCCGAGGCGATCGGGTACGACGAGCGGATCGGCCGGAAGTTCCTGCGTGCGGGCATCGGCTTCGGCGGCGGGTGCCTGCCGAAGGACATCCGGGCTTTCATGGCGCGTGCGGGCGAGCTGGGGGCCGACCAGGCGCTCACCTTCCTGCGCGAGGTCGACTCGATCAACATGCGGCGGCGCGGCCACATGGTCGAGCTGGCGCGCGAAGCGGTGGGCGGCGGCGGCTTCCTGGGGAAGCGGGTCGCGGTGCTGGGTGCGACGTTCAAGCCGGACTCGGACGACGTACGGGACTCGCCGGCGCTCAATGTCGCCGGGCAGATCCACCTCCAGGGCGGCCAGGTCACGGTCTACGACCCGAAGGGCATGGAGAACGCGCAGCGTCTCTTCCCGACGCTGGGCTACGCGCCCACCGCCGTCGACGCGGTGCGCGGCGCGGATGTGGTGCTGCACCTGACGGAGTGGCGCGAGTTCCGGGAGCTGGACCCGGCGGCGCTGGGCGAGGTGGCTTCGGAGCGGCTGATCCTGGACGGACGCAACGCGCTGGACCCGGAGCTGTGGCGCGAGGCGGGCTGGACGTACCGGGCGATGGGCCGCCCCAAGGCGTAGGTCAGGTCTTCGCGCGGGCTGCGCGGTACTTGCGCATTTTCGCCCGGCTGCCGCAGACCGCCATCGTGCACCAGCGGCTGCGGCCCGCCGGGCTGCGGTCGTAGTACGCCCACAGGCAGTCCTCGGCCTCGCACGCCTTGAGGCGCAGCCAGGTGCCGTCGGCGGTCGCCGTCGCGATGGCCGCGGCGACACGGGACACCAGGGCACGCGGGTTCGCCGGACGCAGGGTGGCCGCGCCCGCGGCGTCCACCGTGACGAGCAGCGGGGCCGCCGCCAGCAGCCGGTCGAGGGGCGCGGTGGAAACGTCGTGACCCGCGTGGGCCAGGCACGCGGCGCGCAGGGCCTCACGGAGTTCGCGCGCCGCCGGTACGTCGGCTTCGGCGAGGCCGAAGGCCGTGCGGCCGGCCTCCGTGCCGAGGGAGTCGGCGCCCTTCTCCACGTCGAGCGTGTTCACCAGGGCTTCGACCAGTGCGAGCTCGCCCGGTGCGGGTGCCCTGTCATTCATGGTTGCGAGGTTACCTCCAATGCGGGACCATGCAGTAACGGTTACCTGTTGAAGCCATATGCAGGTAACCGACCGCCGAGGGAGGGATCAGCATGGGAAACACAGCCGTAGCCAAGCTGGGCACCGTCGTCCTGGACTGTCCGGATCCGGACGCTCTCGCGCGTTTCTACGCGGAGCTGCTGGGTGGAGAGCCCAAGGACAGCGACGAGGGGTGGGTCGACCTCGCCGGATACGAGGGGACGCCGCTGGCCTTCCAGGCGGCGCCCGGGTTCGTACCGCCGCGGTGGCCGGCCCCGGAGGGCTCACAGCAGTTCCACCTCGACCTGACGGTCGACGATCTGGACGCGGCGGAGGAACGGGCACTCGCGCTCGGCGCGAAGCCGCTGGACGCGGCGGACCGCGGACGGTCCTGGCGGGTCTACGCCGACCCGGCCGGGCACCCGTTCTGCCTCTGCGCCTGCTGACTGCCGATCGCGCGCCGCTACGGGGCAACGGGGGTGGGGCGGCGGCGGGCGGCGCGGGAGGTGAACTCCGTGTCCCGTACCACCCGTGCCGCGTTGCCCCACGTCAGCAGGGCGAGGTCGGCCTCGCTCCAGCCGCGGTCCAGCAGCTCCGCGAGGAGATGCGGGTAGCAGGAGACATCCCTGAGGTCCTCCCCGTGCGGCACGTCCGCCGTGTCCGCCCCGTACATCCCGCTCAGTCCCACACACTCGGGCCCCGCGACCTCGCGCACGTGGTCGAGGTGGTCGGCCACCCGGCGCACGGTCTGTTCGGGCGCGAACCCGACCATGCAGACGCCCTTGTCGGGGGTGAGCGCGCGCAGTACGTCGTCGGAGGCGTTCACCGGGGCGTCGGTGAGCGCGCGGGCGCCCGAGTGGGAGAGGACGACCGGGGCGCGGCTGACGGACAGTACGGCGCACACCGTCTCGGCCGGGACGCCGGTCAGGTCGATGAGTACGCCGATGCGGTTCATCTCCCGTACGACCTCCTGGCCGAACGGGGTCAGCCCCTCCCCCTCGGCGCCGTCCCAGCGCGTGCCGGCGAACGCGAGGCTGCGCACGCCGAGTGCGTGGTACGCGCGGAGCGTGCTCAGGGACTCGCCGAGGGTGTGGCCCGAGACGGGGCCGAGGAGGGAGGCGATGCGTCCGCAGTTGCGGGCGTCGGCCATGTCGCCGGCGGTGAGGGCGAGGCGCAGGCTTTCGGGGTAGGCCGCCACGACCTTCTTGATGAGGTCGATCTGTTCGAGGGTGGCGCTGATGGCGCGGTCACCCGCGTACTCCGCCGGGACGAGAAGGGACCAGAACTGGGCGCCGACCCCGCCGGTGCGCAGGCGGGGGATGTCGGTGTCCAGCGTGCTCTCCCCCAGCTCGAGGTCGTGCCACTGGCGCTGCCCGAGCGTCCACGCGAGGCGGTTGTACCCGTCGGCGACGGGGTGCTCGACGAGCAGCGCGCGGGCGCGGGCGAGGCTGTCCTCGGGGGCGGGCGGCGGCTCGGTGGGCGGCGGGGCCTGAGGCCGGGACCCGGGCTCGCGCTCGGGCTCGCCGCACGCAAGATCGTCGAACACGACGTCGTCGGAATCCGCGGCCGGTGCGGCCTGGGACACGGACTCCGGTCGCGCGGGTTCCGTGCGCTCCGGGACGGCCACCGGCGTTATTCGGTCGAGCTCGCCGATCGCGGCGGTGGACGAGGCGTGCGGGTCGTCCTGCAGATCTGCCATGACGGGACTCCGAATTCATGGACGCAGTACGGCCACGGTGACACGGGAGCGGCGGCGGTTCACGGCGAGTGGTGCGTTCGGGGTACGGACCAGGCGTACGACGGACCGGGACGGAGCCGCTGCGCGGTCTTGCCCGCCCGGACTCGTCCCGCCCCACCCGTACCGGTGCCGGGAGGGCGCGTGGCGGGAGGGCGCGTGGCGGGTCGCTCCCCGCAGGGTGTCGGACGTAGCCGGGCCGGACGGGACCGAGTGGCGAAACCGTCCGGCCCCCGAGGAGGCGCCCCGGCGCGGCACCGACCCCGGCGACGCCGCCGTACCCCGGCCACCCGCCCGGTTACCCGTCCAGTTCGCTCAGCGTCGCGTTCGACGGCGTGAGGTGGCCGAGAGTGGCCGACACCGACTCCGCGTCGCGCACCGCCCGTACCGCGTTGTGCCAGGTCAGCTTCGCGATCTCCGGCTCCGACCACCGCCGCCGCAACAGCTCCGCGATCAGGTTCGGGTAGCCCGCCACGTCCTCGAGGCCCGCCGGAGTGAACGCAGTCCCGTCGAAGTCGCCGCCGATGCCGATGTGGTCCACGCCCGCGACCTCGCGCATGTGGTCCAGGTGATCGGCCACCGTGGCCACCGTCGCGACCGGACGCGGATTCGCTTCCTCGAAGGCGCGCTGCACCTTCATCGCGTCCGCCGTCATCTCCAGGTGATGCAAGCCGTGCGCCCGCATGTTCTCGTCCGCGCGCCGCGTCCACTCCACTGCCTCCGGCAGCACGAACTTCGGCACGAACGTCACCATCGCCACTCCCCCATTGCCGGGGAGCAGCTCCAGCACGTCGTCCGGAATGTTGCGCGGGTGGTCGCACACCGCCCGCGCCGACGAGTGCGAGAAGATCACCGGGGCCACCGACGTGCCCAGCGCCGCCCGCATCGTCGTGGCCGCCACGTGGGACAGGTCCACGAGCATGCCGATGCGGTTCATCTCGCGTACGACCTCGTGGCCGAAGGGCGACAGGCCGCCCACCCCCGGCTCGTCCGTCGCCGAGTCCGCCCAGGCGATGTTGTCGTTGTGGGTCAGGGTCATGTAGCGGACGCCCAGCGTGTGCAGCGCGCGCAGCGTGGCGAGGGAGTTGTTGATCGAGTGGCCGCCCTCGGCGCCCATCAGGGAGGCGATCCGCCCGTCGGCCCGCGCCGACTCCATGTCGTCCGCCGTCAGGGCCCGCGCCAGGTGGTCCGGGTAGCGGGCCAACAGCTGCCCGACGACGTCGATCTGCTCCAGCGTGGCGCTGACCGCCTCGTCCCCGGCCAGGTCGGACCGTACGTACACGGACCAGAACTGCGCGCCCACACCCCCCGACCGCAGGCGCGGGATGTCGGTGTGGAGGCAGGCCGACTGGTCGGCGGCGATGTCCCGCCGGTCCAGGTCGTAGCGGACCTGCTCGCGCAGCGCCCACGGCAGGTCGTTGTGGCCGTCGACCACCGGGTGCGCGGCGAGCAGCTCGCGCGCCCTGGCGACCAGCCGGTCCTGCTCCACGGGCGTCACTTCCCGAAGCCGAACGAATCCGCGCCCAGCGCCTTCGCCCTCAGCCGCTTGCCCTTCTCCGTCGCCTGGTCGTTGAGCTCCTGCTGGAACTCCCGCATGCGGGACATCAGGTCCGGATCGTGCGCGGCGAGGATGCGGGTCGCCAGCAGTCCAGCGTTGCGGGCGCCCGCCACCGACACCGCGGCGACCGGCACACCGGCCGGCATCTGGACGATGGACAGGAGCGAGTCCATGCCGTCGAGGTACTTGAGCGGCACCGGTACGCCGATGACCGGCAGCGGGGTCACCGACGCCAGCATGCCCGGCAGGTGCGCCGCGCCGCCCGCGCCCGCGATGATCACCTTGAGGCCGCGGCTGTCCGCCTCCTCGCCGTACGCGATCATCTCGCGCGGCATCCGGTGCGCCGAGACGACGTCGACCTCGTACGGGATCGCGAACTCGTCCAGGGCCTTCGCGGCGGCCTCCATGACCGGCCAGTCCGAGTCCGAGCCCATCACGATGCCGACTACGGGAGCTGCAGCAGGGGTCGTCATTCGGTGATCGTTCCTCGCAGGTAGCCGGCGGCATGACGGGCGCGCTCCAGCGCGTCGTCGAGGTCGTCGCCGTAGGTGTTGACATGGCCGACCTTGCGGCCGGGCTTCACGTCCTTGCCGTACATGTGGATCTTGAGCTGCGGGTCGCGTGCCATGCAGTGCAGGTACGCCTGGTACATGTCGGGGTAGTCCCCGCCGAGGACGTTCGCCATGACCGTCCACTTCGCGCGCGGGCGCGGGTCGCCGAGCGGAAGATCCAGGATCGCGCGGACGTGGTTCGCGAACTGCGACGTCATCGCGCCGTCCTGCGTCCAGTGCCCGGAGTTGTGCGGGCGCATCGCGAGCTCGTTGATCAGGATGCGGCCGTCCCTCGTCTCGAAGAGTTCGACGGCGAGGTGGCCGACGACTCCGAGCTCCTTGGCGATGCGCAGCGCCAGCGCCTGCGCCTGGCCTCCGAGCTCCTCCGAGAGGCCGGGCGCCGGGGCGATCACGGTGTCGCAGACGCCGTCGACCTGCTGCGACTCGACGACGGGGTAGGCGACGGCCTGGCCGTGCGGGGAGCGGACGATGTTCGCCGCCAGTTCCCGTACGAAGTCGACCTTCTCCTCCGCGAGGACCGGGACGCCGGCCTTGAAGGGCTCCTCGGCGTCCTTCTCGCTGCGTACGAACCAGACGCCTTTGCCGTCGTATCCGCCGCGCACGGTCTTGAGGATCACCGGGAAGCCGCCGGTCTCGGCGGCGAACGCGGCCGCGTCCGCCGGGTCGCTCACGATGCGGTGGCGCGGGCAAGGCGCTCCGATCTGCGTGAGCTTCGCTCGCATGACGCCCTTGTCCTGGGCGTGCACCAGTGCGTCGGGCCCCGGCCGGACGGGGATGCCGTCCGCTTCCAGGGCCCGCAGGTGCTCGGTCGGGACGTGCTCGTGATCGAAGGTGATCACGTCGCAGCCGCGCGCGAAGGCGCGCAGGGTGTCCAGATCGCGGTAGTCGCCTATGACGACATCGCTGACGACCTGGGCCGCCGAGTCCTGGGGGGTGTCACTGAGGAGCTTGAATCTGATGCCGAGGGGGATGCCCGCCTCGTGGGTCATACGGGCGAGCTGACCGCCACCGACCATGCCGACTACGGGGAACGTCACAGCTCCAGGGTATCCGCAGGCCCGGGGGCTCCGGTCCGCGCGTCGCCCACGTCCGCCGCGGGCACCCGGAACGGGCCGCCGGGACGCCACGAAAGCGCCGGGGCATCAACAGACGCGTGCGCCTGGGCATCCGCCGAACCGTCCGCCGGGCCTCTGTGCCGTCACTACCTCGCGGCGTCTTCGATGGCGTCCACAAGCATCCCGGGGGGCCGCTGGTTAGCATGGCTGGGTTGACGACATGACCGAACGTCGACGACACCGACCGAAACGGGGCTGGCGAACACCATGAGTGGACGGGACGGCGGCCCCTTGCGCAGGCGCCTTGAACGGCTCGCGCGCGAGTTCGCGAAGTTCGGGGCCGTGGGCGGTCTCGGGCTCCTCGTGGACCTCGGGCTCTTCAACCTGCTGTGCCACTTCATGGACGTTCCGGTCGTGCCCGGCGGCATCATCGCCACGGTCGTGGCGATCGGTTTCAACTATCTGGGCTTCCGCTACTTCACGTACCGGGAGCGCGACAAGAACCGCAGGAGCCGGGAGCTCACGCTCTTCCTGCTGTTCAGCGCGATCGGCCTGGTGATCCAGAGCGGTGTGCTGTACATCGCGACGACCGGCTTCGGCTGGGACAGCCCGCTCCAGTCCAACGCCTTCAAGTTCCTCGGCATCGGCATAGCGACCGTCTTCCGGTTCTGGTCGTACCGCACCTGGGTCTTCCAGAAGCTGGCGCCGCAGCACGACGCCGTCCGCACGGCGGAGTCGTTCCTGGACCACCCGCGGGTGTCCCAGGGCGACCGCGTCACCTGACGGTCGGCTCGGGCGGCTCCTCCTTGGGGCGCGCCACCCTGCTCAGGAACAGCGCGAAGACCGGCGGCTGCTGCTGGAGCATCTCCAGACGCCCCCCGTCCGCCTCCGCGAGGTCCCGGGCGACGGCCAGGCCGATCCCGGTGGAGTTGCGCCCGCTGATGCTCCGCTCGAAGATCCGCGCGCCTAGGTCGGCGGGGACGCCGGGGCCCTCGTCGGTCACCTCGATGACGGCCTGGTTGCCGGTGACGCGGGTGCGCAGGGCGACCGTACCGCCACCATGCATCAGGGAATTCTCGATCAGCGCGGCCAGCACCTGGGCGACCGCGCCCGGCGTGCCGACGGCCCGCATGCCGTGCTTGCCCGAGTGGACGATGGCGCGGCCGGCGCTGCGGTAGGCCGGGCGCCACTCCTCGATCTGCTGCTTGACGACCTCGTCGAGGTCGAAGGCGACGGCGGAGCCCGTGCGCGGGTCACGGGCGTTGGTGAGCAGCCGCTGCACGACGTCGGTGAGCCGCTCGACCTGCGTCAGCGCGATCGACGCCTCCTCCTTCACCGTGTCCAGGTCCTCGGTGAGGGTGATCTCCTCCAGGCGCATGGACAGCGCGGTCAGCGGCGTACGGAGCTGGTGGGAGGCGTCGGCGGCGAGCCGGCGCTCGGCGGTGAGCATCCGGCCGATCCGCTCGGCGCTGGAGTCGAGCACGTCGGCGACCCGGTCGAGCTCGGGCACGCCGTACCGCTTGTGGCGCGGCCGCGGGTCGCCCGAGCCGAGGCGCTCGGCGGTCTCGGCGAGGTCGGTGAGCGGGGACGCGAGCCGGTTCGCCTGACGTACGGCGAGGAGGACCGCGGCGATCACGGCGAGCAGCGCCACCGCTCCGATGATCATGAGCGTCCGGCCGACCTCGTCGGTGACGGTGGAGCGGGACTCCTCGACGGTGACGGTCTCGCCGGATTCGCCCCGCTCGACGCCCTTGATGACGCTGCCTTCGGGGCGTTTTCCGATTTCGATGGGGGCGCGGCCCGGGATCTCGATGCGGGCGTACCGCTCCGGGTGGATCTGATCGCCCAGCACACCGGGGTTGACGCCCTCCTCGCCGAGAACGCGGCTCTCCACGACGCTGATCAGGCGCAGCGCCTCGGAGTCGACGCTCTCCTGGGCGCTGTTGCTGATGGTGCGCGTCTCGACGATGACGAGGGAGACGCCGAAGACTGCGATGACGACGAGCACCACGGCGAGCGTGGAGTTGATCAGGCGGCGGCGCATGGCTGTGTGTGTACGTCAGCTCTTCTCGAAGCGGAAGCCGACGCCCCGCACGGTGGCGATGTATCGGGGATTGGCGGCGTCGTCGCCGAGCTTCTTGCGGAGCCAGGAGATGTGCATGTCGAGGGTCTTGGTCGACGACCACCAGGTGGTGTCCCAGACCTCGCGCATCAGCTGGTCACGGGTGACGACCCGGCCGGCGTCCCGGACGAGGACCCGCAGGAGGTCGAACTCCTTTGCCGTCAACTGGAGTTCCTCCTCGCCCATCCAGGCGCGGTGCGACTCGACGTCGATCCGTACGCCGTGGGTGGCGGGCGCGGGGGCGGGCTCGCTGGCGCCGCGCCGCAGGAGGGCCCGTACGCGGGCGAGGAGCTCGGCGAGGCGGAACGGCTTGGTGACGTAGTCGTCGGCGCCGGCGTCGAGGCCGACGACGGTGTCCACCTCGTCGGCGCGGGCGGTCAGCACCAGGATCGGGATGGTGTGGCCCTCGGAGCGGAGCCGGCGGGCGACCTCCAGACCGTCCATGCCGGGCAGTCCCAGGTCGAGCACGACCAGATCGATGCCGCCCTGGAGGCCGGCGTCGAGCGCGGCGGGGCCGTCCTCGCGCACCTCGACCTCGTAACCCTCCCGACGCAGGGCGCGGGCCAGCGGCTCCGAGATGGATGCGTCGTCCTCGGCGAGCAGTACACGGGTCATGGGGTGATGGTAGTCCGCGGGAAGGACAGGCCGTGGTCGATCGCCCCATGATCGTTCCGTCCTGCGGCTGTGGGATGCGATCCTGATATCGACCTTCGAATTACGCCCGTTGGTTCCGGCGTAACCTGTGATCCATCTCTCAAGTCCTTCCATATGGGGCACTGTCGTGTCGTATGGTGGCGAGACTGCTTTAGCACGACTCAGGGTCCTTTGGTCTGCAAACATGCCAAAGGTCTCTTTTCTGTGCGGGGTTGGCATCGCCGGCCCGGACAGGGAACGACCTATGGGCCGGGCCCTTCGCGCGATGCCGCGAAGGGTGTGGATCCCGGTGCGGACTTCTCCGCGCCGGTGCCGGCCTCCCCCCACCGGGCGCGTACCCGCTCACGAGGCGGACGCGTCCCGAGCAAGCAAGGATCGACCATGGCGTCCAGCCTGACGAAGGACACCGACGGGGCTCCCTCGGACGAGAAGACCTTCTTCGGCCACCCCCGCGGTATGGCCACGCTCTTCATGACGGAGATGTGGGAGCGCTTCTCCTGGTACGGAATGCGCGGCATCCTCACGCTCTACCTGGTGGCTGCCGTTCTCGACGGCCCGCTGGAGGACCGCAAGGTCCTCGCCGCCTCGATCTACGGCGTCTACAACGCCGTCGTCTACATGGCCGCCATGCCCGGCGGCTGGGTCGCGGACCGCCTCTGGGGTGCGCGCAAGGCCGTACTCGTCGGCGGCATCGTCATCGCGCTGGGGCACTTCACCCTCGCGGTCCCGAACGACATCGCCTTCTTCTGCGGTCTTGCACTGATCGCGGCCGGCACGGGCCTGATGAAGCCCAACATCTCGGTGATGGTCGGCGGCCTGTACGAGGGCCAGTCGAGCGCGCGCCGCGACGCCGGTTTCACGCTTTTCTACATGGCGATCAACGTCGGCGCCATGATCGCGCCGCTGGTCGTCGGTTACCTCGGCGAGAACGTCAACTGGCACCTCGGCTTCGCCGTCGCCGGTATCGGCATGAGCCTCGCCGTCGTCCAGTACGTCCTGGGCGGCCGTCACCTCGGTGACATCGGCCGGGAGCCGGCCAAGCCCGCCACGCCGGAGGAGAAGCGCGCGGTCCTGCGCAAGGTCGGCCTGTGGGTCGGCATCGCCGTCGCCGCGCTGCTCCTCGACATCCTCGCGGGCACGTACGACATCGAGCACATCGTCAACGTCCTGGCCGTCCTGGGCGTCGTCGTGCCGATCGTGTACTTCGTCGCGATCTTCCGTAACCCGGCGCTCACCAGCGAGGACCGGCCGAAGATCAAGGCGTACGTGTGGTTCTTCGTGACCGCCGTGCTGTTCTGGATGATCTACGACCAGTCCGGCTCGCTGCTGACGATCTTCGCGGACGACAAGACGGACCGGATGATCGGCGGCTGGGAGTTCCCGGCCTCCTGGTACCAGTCGGTCAACCCGATGATGGTCATCATCCTGGCCCCCATTTTCGCCGCCCTGTGGGTCAAGCTGGCCAAGCGCAACAGCGAGCCCAGCACCCCGATGAAGTTCGCCCTGGCGATGCTCCTCATCGGTGGCTCCTTCGGCATCATGGGCCTGGCGGGCGCCGCGGCCGCGAACAGCGAGACCGGCAAGGTCACCGTCTTCTGGCTGCTCAGCGTCTACCTCGTCCAGACGATCGGTGAGATGTGCCTGTCGCCGGTGGGCCTGTCCCTCTCGACGAAGATGGCCCCGAAGCTGTTCGTCGGCCAGATCATGGGTCTGTGGTTCCTCGCCAGCGCCACGGGCAACGCGCTGAACGGCTGGACCACCAAGCTCAACGCGCCGCTCGGCGACGCCGTCTACTACTCGTTGTGGGCGGTCATCGCCGTCGCCGCGGGCCTCGCCTTCATGACGGCGGGCAAGAAGATCCGCGCCCTCATGGGCGACGTGAAGTAGCCGCCGTACGCCGAAGGGCCGCCGCACCGGACTCCTCCGGTGCGGCGGCCCTTCGCGTTGCCCGCGCCGTATCAGTGCGGGCCGCTCAGTGCGGGCCGCGCAGCCGCCGCCACGGGGTGAACGTGAACACCGCGCCGCCGAGCAGGATCACCGTGCCGGCGACCAGGCCGAGTGCGCGCAGGCCGCCGTTGTCGCCGGCTCCGGTGTCGGCGAGGCCGCCGCCGGAGTCGGTGCCGCCCCCGCCGGCCGCCGCCGCGCCGCCGCCGGCCGACCCGCCCGCCGCGCCTCCTGCCGCGCCACCGCCCGACGCGCCGCCCGGCTGAGCGGCGGTGTCGAGCTCGAGGGAGGCCTCCACCTTGCCCTTGACGGTGCAGGGGATGGTGATCTTCTGGCCGCCCAGGGTCACGTCGATCGTGAGCGTGCCCGGGCTGAGCGTGGACTTGCCGCTCGCGCCGGGCTTGTACGTGCCTGTCATGTCCGGCAGGTCCACCGGCTTGCCCTGTTCGAGCGGGTCCTTGTTGGGCGGTCCGGTCACGGGGACGACGCCCTTGTCGGCGCCGCCCAGCAGGAGCTCCATGGAGGGCTTGAGCGCGCCCGCCGGGAGAGCGGCCGGGCTGTCCATGACGCCCTTGGCCGTCTTGACGACCAGGTCGTAGTTGCCGCCGTTCTTCTTGGCGTCGACCGTCACCTTGGAGTTGATGCTCGCCGGGCCGGGCGACTTGCACGCGAAGGCCACGGTGACCTCCTTGCCCGGGAAATCGCTCGGGCCACCGCCGCCGCCACCGGATGCCGTGCCACCGCCGGACGTCGTACCCCCTGAGGTCGTACCCCCTGAGGTCGTGCCGCCGGACGTCGTACCGCCCGACGTGCCGCCACCGCCCGCCGAGACCTTGACGGTCGCGGCGGCCTTGACCGCCTCCTTCGGCGCGCACTTGGTGTCCGTGGACATCGGCTTGCTGACGTTGATGTTGTACGCGTCGGGCGTCAGCGTGATCTCGCCGGCCTTCTCCAGCTTCAGCTTGCCCTTCATGTCGGGCAGCACCATGGGGCTGTTCTTGGGGATCGGCGGGTTCTGCCGCGGCCCCTCCAGCTTCAGGTCCCCCGTCGCCGCGCCACCCACCTTGACGGTGCCGGTCGGCTTGACGGTGTCCTTGTCCAGGTTGATGACGTCGGGGTTCTTGGAAGCGGCCTCGACCGTCTTCCACACCACCTCGATCTCGTCGCCCACCTTGGCCTCCGCGGGCGCCGTGATCTGCACCTTCGTGGTGCCCTGGACGGGCGGCAGGCCGGAGATGGCCGGGGGTATGCACTCGGTCTTGTACGAGACTTCGGCTGCTTGCGCGGGACTCGCCGCGAGCAGGATTCCCGCGCCGCCGAGCATCAGCGCGACACCGGCCGCACTCATCCTCCGTTGCGTGGTCACGAATTTCCCTTCGTCGTCGGACTGTTCTGGGACGGTGCGGAGATCGGGGTGTGCGGACCCGGCGCGTTGTCCGGGGTGAACCACGGCAGAGCCGTGGAGCCGGTGGGAGGCGGGGCGGGCGCCGCCTGTTCGCGTGACGTAAAAGCTTTGGCCGTCAGGCGCGCAGGCCGGTGGCGGCCCGGTGTGCGCGGCCGGACCTTGTCGACGACGGCCATGCCGATACGGAACACCGCGGCCGGGACGACCACGCACAGCAGCACCCAGAAGAGCGTGACGCCCCACGGCCGCCCCACGCCCCACGGCTGCTCGGCCAGCACCTTCTGCCCGTACTTGAGCGAGACGAGGTAGTCGCCGTGCGCGCCGGCCGGCAGCTGTACGTCCAGCTCGACCCGGGCCTTCCTGCCGGGCTGGACGGTGCCGCGCCACTGGCGTTCCTCCCACCGCGGGGCGAAGACGCCGTGCGAGGTGCCGATCTCGAATACGGGGTTCTTCACCGGGTCGGAGCCGAGATTGCCGACGGTGACGACGAGCCTGCGGGACTGCGGGGCGCCGAACCAGGTCAGTACCGAGCCCGAACCGTCGAGCCGGGCTGCCGCGAGTACGGCGAGCTTTCCGCCCTGGCCCGGCTGCGGGAGCGGCGCCACGGGGTGGCCCGCGACCTTGAACGCGGCGTCCGCCGCCGCCGGTTGCCTGCCGGTCACGGTGGCGACGTGCACGACGCAGGGGCACGGCCTGGGGGGCTCGGCCACCGGCATCTTCTTGCGGAAGGCGCCCTTGGCATCGGTGGTGACCGCCCGGCCGTCGGAGTTGGCGCAGGAGTTGGTGCCGCCGATCACGCCTCTGCCGGGCGCGGACTGACCGCAGATCAGCATCATGAGCAGCGTCCTGGGCCGCCAGCCCTTCCCGCTGACGGTGAGGTCACCGCCCTTGCCGGCCTCCCGCTCGGACAGCGTGACCCCGGGCGTGCTCGTCCTGTCGGCGACCGCGCCGCTCGCGCCCGCGGCGGGAAGCACGAGGAAGGCTGCCAGGAGGACGAGCAGCGTGGCGACCACCCGCGCGGCACGGGCCAGGGGTCCGGGGTGGTGCGGCGTTGCGGGGGTCATACTGCTGCTCCTGACTGCGCCAAGGGCCGTTCGGTACGTCGGTTCGGCGTCCGGCGGCGGGGGCCTGTGACGGCGGACGCGCCGTACCGCTCCCCCCGCGACCGCCAGCACCAGCAGCGCCGCGCCCGTCACCGCTCCCCGGGGGACGAACGTCGCGGACGCCGTCGCCGCGGCCCGTGCGCCGCCGGCGGCGGTCGCGGTGACGCGGACGTCCACCGCGTCGAGGGCGGGGGCGCCGGGCCAGGGTTCGGTGCGTTCCACGCGGGTGCCGGGGGCCAGCCGCTCCGGCACCGAGTGGGGCGCGCGGCGCAGCAGCTCGCCGCCGAAGAGGCCGTCGGCGCGGACGGCGAGGCGCGGGGTGAGCGCGGTGTTGCCCCGGTTGACCAGGGCGTACCGGATGACGGCGCCGTCGCCCTGCTCCCGTACCGTCACGTCCTCGACGGTGAGCGCCGCCAGAGTCGGGCCGCTGACCCGCAGATGTACGCGTACGTCCTTCTCCCGGCCGCCGCCCGAGGCCGTGACGGCGCCGGAGTGGTCGCCGGGCGCCGCACCCGGCGGCACGGTCACCGTGAAGGGCACCTCCGCGCGGGTGCGCGGAGGGATCCTCACCTCGACGGCGGCGAGCGCGATCCAGCTCCCGCCGCCCCCGCCCGTGCCGCGCAGCCGGACCGTGCGGGGCTCGCTGCCCGGGTTGGTCAGGGCCAGCTTGTCCTCGAAGACCGTGCCGGCCACGCCCTCCAGGTAGAAGTACGGCCTGCCGTCGCCGTCGCCACCACCGCTGCCGCTCGGGGCCACGGTCCACGCAGGCCCGCCGTCCGCCGCGGCGGCGGACGGCGGCAGCACGGCGACGGCGCACATCAGCGCGGCCGCCCCGGCGAGGAGGCGGCCGGCGTGACGGACACGACGCGGCGACTGCACGGGCGGCTTCAGCCCGTGGGCCGCTGGCCGCGCCGGGTCAGCCACAGCGCCCCGGCCGCCCCGGTCAGCAGGACCGTGCCGCCCAGCGTGCCGAGCGCCAGGGCGGAGTCCAGCGGGCCGGTCTTCGGCAGCTCACCGGAGCCGCCACCGGACCCGTTCTGCGACGTACCACCGGAGGAGTCACCCGAGGAGCCGCCACCGCCGGCGCCCTTGACGTCGAGTTCCAGCGACGGCTTGGGGTTGTTGGACGGGGTGCAGGTGGTGGTCGTACCGAGCGCCTTGATGGTCAGCACGGACGCCGTGAAGGTGACCTTGCCGCTCTTTCCGGGCGTGTACGTACCCGTCAGGTCGGTGATTTTGATGGGGGTGTCGGCGGGGACGGCGGCCGGATTCGGCGGACCCGACACCGGTACGGTGCCGCTCTCCGCGCCGCCCAGCCTGATGACGGCGCTCGGCTTCATCGCCCCCTTGCCCAGTTCCACGGGGCTGGACGAGACGCCCTTCTGGAAGGACATGGTGAGCTTGTACGCGCTGCCGCTCTTGACGGCCTTGATGTCGATCGGGGAGACCGCTGCCTTGTTCCCGATCGGCGTCTTGCACTGGTAGTTGACGTCCACGACGTCGGCATGGGCTGCGGGGGCGGACAGCAGCACCACCGAGCCCGCAACCGCCGCCGCCAGCGCGAGAGTTGTCCGCTTCTGGTACGACACCTCGAGTCCCCTTATGCCGGAAGTCAAGTTACTGACGACACATCAGATTGGGCGTCAAGGTACGCCTGAGGTCTTGCCGAGGGAAGACAAAGTGCACGCCGGATCGGCGTGCACCAGAAGGACTGCGAACCGCCGGTAACCCCGTGTCATTCCTGGGCCGAAGCCTTCAAGGAGCGACGGGACCGGCCGGGGACTGCCCGGTCGACTACGCGGGAGCGGCGAGCTCCGCCCAGACCGTCTTGCCGGTGGACTCCTGGGTCCGCTCGACCCCCCAGTCCAGACAGAGGCGCTGCACGATGAACATGCCGTGCCCGCCTGGCCGCCCGGCCCGGTGCGGCGTACGCGGCGCCGGCTGGCCCGTACCGCGGTCGACGACCTCGAGGCGCAGCACCTTGCCGTCGCACGCGACGCGCAGTTGTTCGGGCCCCTCGGCGTGCAGGCAGGCGTTGGTGACCAGCTCGGACACGACCAGCAGGACATCCTCGGCCGCGGCCCGCCGGTCGGCCGACGAGGCGGGGAGCCAGCCCCAGTCGTACAGCGCCTGGCGGGTGAAATCGCGAGCGAGCGGCACGATGCCGCTGGCGCTGCTCAGCGCCAGGGAACGCGCCTGGCCGGCGGCGGACACGGCGGAGGCCGAGCCGTGGCTCGCCGACTCCGGTCCGGAGTCGCCCGACCGAGGCTGCCGGGTGGTGCTCATCAGCGCTTCACCTCACCGATTCGCCAATTCATCAAATTCATCGCTGCAAGAACAAGCGGGAGCATTCTGAGCCCCCTGGGGCCGACAGGGTCAGAGACCTCCTGCCCGACCGATCGGTGAGAACACCCACTTTTCGGTACGGACGCGTGACGCGGTTAACGAAACCGGTCGACAGGAGGCGCCAGTGGGACGGAATTCACTCTTCCATCGCGTCTTCGAGCGACTCGTGGACGGTGAAGACGGCCTCGGCCCCGGTGATCTCGAAGACTCTGGCCACTACCGGCTGCATCCCGGCCAAATGGACCCCTCCCCCGGCCGCCTCAGCCTTGAGGCGGGCACCGAGCAGCACATTGAGCCCGGTGGAATCACAGAAATCGAGTGACGAACAGTCGATGACCAGGCGCACACGCCCGGCCTCGAGAGCATTCTCCAAAGGCTCACGGAGCAGCTCGGCGGTGTGGTGATCGAGCTCACCCGCCGGCGTGACAATCTCGCTCTGACCCTCGGTCCGAACTGCGACCCGGAGCCGACCCCGGTTCGCGCTGCCGACCGTCCCGCGCTCCATGTCCGTCTCGTCCCTCTTCGCAGTCGTGAGTGTCATTGACGTGCCAGAACACTACGCCTTCTCCACGTCGATCGGTAGCCGAAGAACCCTTCAATACCCGCCAATTCGGACATATGGGACTTGCAACTGCCGGTCGAGAGCGGGTAGGCCTAGTAAGGACACAACCAACACGACCGGCTATGGAGGCGCCGCACATCGCACGCAGACGTATCGGCATCGGCAGCCATATGCCGAGAACGATGGAGGAGACCATGTCACCCCGGCTCGACGAATCGCGAACGCGCCCTGTGCAGCAGACCGCGCCGTCGACACCCCCGCCCGCCCTGCCCGAGCAGATCGAGACCGGACCCGAGGGGCTCGAAGGCCTCCCGGAGATCCCCCCGTACCAAGAGGTGGGGCCGCTGGACGCCAGGGCCCTGTCGAAGACTCTCTTCGGACGCCTCGAGTCCCTCGAAGAGGGAACGCACGAGTACGCGTACGTACGCAACACACTCGTCGAACTGAACCTGGCCCTGGTCAAGTTCGCCGCTTCCCGGTTCCGCTCCCGCAGCGAACCGATGGAAGACATCATCCAGGTCGGCACCATCGGCCTGATCAAGGCGATCGACCGCTTCGAGCTCAGCAGAGGCGTCGAGTTCCCCACCTTCGCGATGCCGACGATCGTCGGCGAGATCAAGCGCTTCTTCCGTGACACGTCCTGGTCGGTCCGCGTCCCGCGCCGCCTCCAGGAACTGCGCCTGGACCTCGCGAAGGCCGGTGACGAGCTCGCCCAGCAGCTCGACCGCGCCCCGACGGTGGGCGAACTCGCGAAGCGCCTCGACCTCACCAACGAAGAGGTCGTCGAGGGCATGGCCGCGAGCAACGCGTACACGGCGAGCTCGCTGGACGCCCAGCCCGAGGAGGACGACTCCGAGGGCGCGCTGAGCGACCGGATCGGCTACGAGGACCACGGCCTCGAAGGCATCGAGTACGTCGAGTCCCTCAAGCCGCTGATCGCCGAACTCCCCGCGCGGGACCGGAAGATCCTCTCGCTGCGCTTCGTCGCGAACATGACGCAGTCGGAGATCGGCGACGAGCTCGGCATCTCGCAGATGCACGTCTCGCGGCTGCTGTCGCGCACGCTGAACAAGCTGCGCAAGGGTCTGACCGTCGAGGAGTGATCCCTGGTCGCCCGGTACTCGGCGCGAAGAGAGTGAGTGAGGGTCTGCCCCAGGCGCTATCCGGGGCAGGCCCTCCTCTCTGTTGTGACCCCTACCCGGCGTGCGCGGTAGTACGCACGCCCCGCTGCCAGATCTCGGAGACGAGGGGGACTCCGGGGCGGTAGGCCAGGTGTACGTGGGACGGGGCGTCCAGCAGCGCCAGGTCGGCGCGGGCGCCGGGGATGATGCGGCCGATGTCCGTACGGCGCAGGGCCGCCGCGCCGCCCGCCGTCGCCGACCAGACGGCCTCGTCCGGGGTCATCCCCATGTCGCGTACGGCGAGAGCGATGCAGAACGGCATCGAGCTGGTGAAGGACGAGCCCGGGTTGCAGTCCGTGGACAGCGCGACGGTCGCGCCCGCGTCGATGAGCCTGCGGGCGTCCGGCCAGGCGGCGCGGGTCGAGAACTCGGCGCCGGGCAGGAGCGTGGCGACGGTACGGCTGCTCGCGAGGGCGTCCACGTCGGCGTCGGTGAGGTGGGTGCAGTGGTCGGCGCTGGCCGCGTCGAGCTCGGCGGCGAGCTGGACTCCGGGGCCGTAGCTGAGCTGGTTGGCGTGGATTCGGGGGTGCAGGCCCTTCGCCCTGCCGGCGGTGAGGATGGCGCGTGCCTGGTCGCCGTCGAAAGCGCCCTTCTCGCAGAAGACGTCGATCCAGCGGGCGTGGGGCGCGCACGCGTCGAGCATTTCGCCGGTGACGAGTTCGACGTACGCCGCCGGGTCGTCGGCGTAGTCGGGCGACACGATGTGGGCCCCGAGGTAGGTGACCTCGTCCGTGTGGAGCGCCGCGATGCGCAGGGCGCGGGCCTCGTCGTGGGTCGTCAGGCCGTACCCCGACTTGGTCTCGAAGGTGGTCGTGCCCTGGCGCAGGGCCTCGCGGAGGTAGTGGGTGAGGTTCGCTTCGAGCGCCTCGTCGGACGCGGACCGGGTGGCGGCGACGGTGGTGCGGATGCCGCCGGCGGAGTAAGCGCGGCCCGACATACGGGCGTTGAACTCCTGGGTGCGGTCGCCGGCGAAGACGAGGTGGGAGTGCGAGTCGACGAAGCCGGGGATCGCCGCCCGGCCCTGCACGTCGTACACGGTGTCGGCGGACGGCGCGTCGGCGGCCCGGCCGGCCCAGGCGATGCGGTCGCCGTCGATGACGACGGCGGCGTTCTGGATCAGGCCCAGGGGGTCGTCGCCACTGCCCTGGGTGGGGTCGTTGGTGACGAGGCTGCCGATGTTGGTGACGAGGGTGGTGCTCACTGGGTCCTCTCCCGGTTGCGTACGGTGCGCGGGCGCGCGGCGGGGCGGGCCGCTGCGCGGGCTTCTTCCCCGCCCCGCCCTTCCCGATCCGGGGCTCCGCCGGAGCCCCGCTCCACGAACGGCCGGAGGGGCTGGATTCGGCTGCGGCAACCGTTCCAGCCCGTCCGGGGGCCCTGCGGCCCACCGCAGGCGCGGGGGCGGGGCCCGGGGCGGGGGCGGTTACTTGTAGACCGTGGCGATCGCCTTCGCCATGGCCTGGGGGACGTCGGGGATCAGGGTGTGGGAGCCGTCACGGACGATGTGGCGGCCCGCCACGATCGTGTG
This sequence comes from Streptomyces sp. NPDC055287, assembly GCF_053646035.1. Taxonomy (NCBI): domain Bacteria; kingdom Bacillati; phylum Actinomycetota; class Actinomycetes; order Kitasatosporales; family Streptomycetaceae; genus Streptomyces; species Streptomyces sp. NPDC055287. Next base: position 67,450 of record NZ_JBSHNE010000027.1, read on the forward strand.
GCGTACGTCGCACGCCGATGCCGCGAACACCGCGGTCTCGCCCCCCAGCCGCGGCAGCGGCCCCGCCGTCCTCACCGAGTCCAGCGCGACGGTCGTGAGGTCGGCCAGCGCCCCGGCCTCGATCCTCCCCGCGTCGCGCCAGCCCAGCGCCTCGTGCCCGTCCGCCGACGCGGCACGCAGCAGCGAGGCCGCCGTCCAGTGGCCTCGCGTCCGCGAGCGGAGGCGTTCGTTGAGCTCCATCGCGCGCGCCTCCTCCAGCATGTCGATCACCGCGTGGCTGTCGCTGCCCAGCGAGAGCGTGGACCCCGCCTTCTGCAGCCGCGTCGCCGGGCCGATGCCGTCGGCCAGGTCGCGTTCCGTCGTGGGGCACATGCAGGTGCCGGTGGAGGTGCTGCCGAGGAGGGCGATGTCCTCGTCGGTGAGATGCGTGTTGTGGACGCCTGTGGTGCGCGGGCCGAGGACTCCGTTGTCCGCCAGCAGGCGCGTCGGCGTACAGCCGTGCGTGGCCAGGCACGCGTCGTTCTCGGCGGTCTGCTCGGACAGGTGCACGTGGAGCGGCGTCACCCGGGCCTGCGCCCACGCCGCGACGGTCGCCAGCTGGTCCGCCGGGACTGCCCGCACGGAGTGGATGGCCGCGCCGATCCGCGCGTGGTCGCTCTCCTTCAGCAGCGACGCCCGCTCCGCCCACGCGTCGGCCGTGCCGTCGGAGAAGCGCTGCTGCTGGCGGTTGGGCGGCGTGCCGAAGCCCGACGCCAGGTACGCCGTGTCGAGGAGCGTGATGCGGATGCCGGCCTCGGCGGCGGCCGCGATCAGGGCCTCCCCCATCGCGTTGGGGTCGGCGTAGGGCGTACCGCCCGGCGCGTGGTGGAGGTAGTGGAACTCCCCCACCGCGCTGACGCCCGCCAGCGCCATCTCGGCGTACACCGCCCTGGCCAGGTCGAAGTACGTCTCGGGAGTGAGGCGCGAAGCCACCCCGTACATGACCTCCCGCCAGGTCCAGAAGGTGCCCGAGCCGACCTGGACGGTGGAGCGCAGCGCCCGGTGGAAGGCGTGCGAGTGGGCGTTGGCGAAGCCCGGCAGCGTGAGGCCCCGCAGGACCGTGGCGCCGGGCGGCGGGGCGGGGACGTCCTTGCGTACGGCTGTGATGCGGCCGTCGGTGACGTCCAGGGCCACGCCCGGCTCGACGAAGGTGTCGAGCCAGGCGTGCTCCAGCCAGTAGGTCACGTGCACGCGAGCCCCTCCAGTACGTCGGCGAGTGCGATGACCCCCGCGACGCAGTCGTCCTCGGCGGCGTACTCGGCCGGAGAGTGCGAGATACCCGTGGGGTTCCGTACGAACAGCATGGCGGTCGGGACCGAAGCGGACAAAATACCCGCGTCGTGTCCCGCGCCCGTGCCGAGGACGGGTATATCGCCGTGATCGCCGTGCAGGAGCTTCGCGAGCTCGTCGCGCAGGGCGTGCTCGAACTCCACCACCGGGGTGAAGGACTCCTGCGTGATGCGCAGGTCGATGCCGGAGCGGGTTGCGTTCTCGCGGGCCGCCTGCTCGATTCCGGCGATGACGCGGTCGAGAGTCGCCTGGTCAGCGGCGCGCGAGTCGAGCCACCCGCGCACCAGGGACGGGATCGCGTTGACGCCGTTCGGCTCGACGGCGACCTTCGCGAAGGTGGCGAGGGCCCCGGCGAGCCGCGCCTCGCGGCGGGCGGCGACGACCGTCTCGGCGTACGTCAGCATCGGGTCGCGGCGGTCCTCGAGGCGGGTGGTGCCCGCGTGGTTCGCCTCGCCGTGGAAGTCGAACCGCCAGCGGCCGTGCGGCCAGATGGCGGAGGCGATGCCGACCGGGTCGCCGGTCACGTCCAGGGCACGGCCCTGTTCCACGTGCAGCTCGATGAACGCGCCGATACGGGCCAGGCGCTCCGGGTCCGGGCCGATGGCGGACGGGTCGTAACCCGCCGCCTCCATGGCCTGGGGGAGGCTGATTCCGTCGGCGTCGCGCAGCTCGTGGGCCTTGGCGACCGTCAGCTGACCGGCCGCCAGGCGCGAGCCGACGCAGGCCAGGCCGAAGCGGGCGCCCTCCTCGTCACCGAAGTTGGTGATGGCCAGCGGCTTGGCGAACTCCACTCCCCTGCTGCGCAGTTCATCGAGCGCGGCGAACGAGGACACGACGCCGAGCGGGCCGTCGAACGCGCCGCCGTCCGGGACCGAGTCGAGGTGCGAGCCGGTGACGACCGCGTCCCCGGCGAGGGGGTCGCCCTGCCAGGCCCACTGGTTGCCGTTGCGGTCCAGCTCGTACGTCAGGCCGCGGGACTCCGCCTGGGCCCTGAACCAGGCGCGGCAGTCCTGGTCGGCCGCCGTCCAGGCGTAGCGGCGGTAGCCGCCCGAGCCCTTGTCGCGGCCGACCGGCTTCAGGTCCGCCCACATCTCGTGGAACGACGAGGAGGCGGGGGTCGACGTGTCCCGGCCGTCGGTGGGCACGGCGGGGGTCACTCGCCCTCCCGCATGGGGACGCGTACGCCCTGCTCGTCCGCCGTCTTCTCCGCGATGTCGTAGCCCGCGTCCACGTGGCGGATGACGCCCATGCCCGGGTCGTTCGTCAGTACGCGGCGGATCTTCTCGCCGGCGAGCTTCGTGCCGTCCGCCACCGAGACCTGGCCCGCGTGGATGGAGCGGCCCATGCCGACACCGCCGCCGTGGTGGATCGAGACCCAGGACGCGCCCGATGCGACGTTGACCATGGCGTTGAGCAGCGGCCAGTCGGCGATCGCGTCGGAGCCGTCGAGCATGGCCTCGGTCTCGCGGTACGGGGAGGCGACGGAGCCGCAGTCGAGGTGGTCGCGGCCGATGGCCAGCGGGGCGGCGAGGGTGCCGTCGCCCACCATGTCGTTGAACAGGGCGCCCGCCTTGTCGCGCTCGCCCTGGCCCAGCCAGCAGATCCGGGCCGGCAGGCCCTGGAAGTGGACGCGCTCGCCGGCCATCTTGATCCAGCGGTGCAGCGACTCGTTCTCCGGGAAGAGGTCGAGCAGCGCCTTGTCCGTCTTGTGGATGTCCGACGCCTCACCGGACAGCGCCGCCCAGCGGAACGGGCCCTTGCCCTCGCAGAACAGCGGACGGATGTACGCCGGGACGAAGCCGGGGAAGTCGAAGGCGCGCGTGTAGCCGGCCAGTTGGGCCTCGCCGCGGATCGAGTTGCCGTAGTCGAAGACCTCGGCGCCGGCGTCCATGAAGCCGACCATGGCCTCGACGTGCCTGGCCATGGACTCGCGGGCGCGCAGCGTGAAGTCCGCCGGCTTCTCGGCGGCGTACGACGCCATGTCGTCGAAGTCGACGCCGACGGGGAGGTAGGCGAGCGGGTCGTGGGCGCTCGTCTGGTCGGTCACGATGTCGATGGGCGCGCCCTCGGCGAGCATGCGCGGCAGCAGCTCCGCCGCGTTGCCGAGGAGGCCGATGGACAGCGGCTTGCGCGCGTCGCGGGCCTCGACGGCGAGCTGGAGGGCGTGCTCCAGGCTGTCGGCCTTCACGTCGAGGTAGCGGTGCTCGATGCGGCGCTCGATGGCGCGCGGGTCGACGTCGATACAGATGGCGACGCCGTCGTTCATGGTCACGGCGAGGGGCTGGGCGCCGCCCATGCCGCCGAGGCCGGCGGTGAGGGTGATCGTGCCCGCGAGGGTGCCGCCGAACTTCTTCGCGGCGACGGCGGCGAACGCCTCGTACGTGCCCTGGAGGATGCCCTGCGTACCGATGTAGATCCAGGAGCCGGCCGTCATCTGCCCGTACATGGTGAGACCGAGGGCCTCCAGGCGGCGGAACTCCTCCCAGTTCGCCCAGTCCCCGACGAGGTTCGAGTTGGCGATGAGCACGCGCGGCGCCCACTCGTGGGTCTGCATGACGCCCACGGGTCGGCCGGACTGCACGAGCATCGTCTCGTCCTGCTTCAGCGTCCGCAGCGTGCGGACCATGGCGTCGAAGGAGCGCCAGTCGCGGGCGGCCTTGCCGGTGCCGCCGTAGACGACGAGCTTGTCGGGGTGCTCGGCGACCTCGGGGTCGAGGTTGTTCTGGAGCATGCGCAGGGCGGCTTCCTGCTGCCATCCCAGGGCGCTCAGCTCCGTACCGCGCGGCGCCCGTACGGGTCGGGGTCCTGACATGGTGTGCCTCCTCGCGAGTGACTGCTCACTGCTGCTGCATTGCTGTCTATTCACATCCTGGCCAGATGAATAGAGCTAGTCAATACGTGGGGCCGGCTGCGCGGCGTCGGAGCGGATGGTTGGCTGGAACACATGCCTTCGGACCTGAGTGCCCCCGGCCGCCGCGAGCAGGCCGTACGTGCCGCCGTGGAGCAGGGCGTCGTCGGCCCGGACATCCCCATCGCCGGCCTGCTCGACGTCACCGGCATCCGCGCCTCGGCCGCCGCCCTGCGCGCCGCGTTCGACGCGGTCACCCCGCCCGGCACCCCGGTCCTGCACGCCTTCGCCGTCAAGGCGACGCCCCTGGTCCCCGTCCTGCGGCTGCTGTACGAGCACGCGGGCATCGGCGCCGAGGTGGCGAGCCCGGGCGAGCTGGCCCTGGCCCGCGCCGCCGGCGTACCTCCGGCCCACACCGTCCTGGACTCCCCCGCCAAGACCCCCGCCGAGCTGCGCGAAGCCCTCGCGCTCGGCATCGCGGTCAACGCCGACAATCCCCAGGAGCTGGCGCGCATCGACGCCCTGGTCGCGTCGGCCGCGACCACCTCCCCCGTCGGCCTGCGCGTCAACCCGCAGATCGGCGGCGGCTCCATCGGGGCGCTCTCCACGGCCACCGCCACCTCGAAGTTCGGCGTGGCGCTGCGCGACCCCGGCGCCCGCGCATGGGTCGTACGCGCCTGCCTGGACCGGCCGTGGCTGACCCGGCTGCACACGCACTCCGGTTCGCAGGGCCTGCCGCTGGAGCTGATGGCCCGGGGTGTGGCGGCGGCGTACGAACTCGCCGAGGAGATCAACGCGGCGGCGGGGCGACGGCAGATCGACACCGTCGACATCGGCGGCGGCCTGCCGGTCAACTTCGCCTCCGACGCCGAGACCCCGGCCTACGCCGACTACGCCCGCCTGCTGGAACAGCAGGTCCCCGGCCTGCTCGACGGGCGATACGGCCTGGTCACCGAGTTCGGCCGCTCGCTGCTCGCCAAGCACGGCACGGTCCTCGCGCGCGTGGAGTACGCGAAGACCTCGGGCGACCGGCCGATCGCCGTCACCCACGCGGGCGTACAGATCGCGACCAGGACGGTGTACGCGCCCGAGTCCTGGCCGTTGCGGATCGCGGCGTACGACGCGAAGGGCCTGCCCAAGCCGGGTCCGCCCGTCGCGCAGGACGTCGCGGGACCGGCGTGCTTCGCGGGTGACCTGCTCGCCGAGAACCGGCTGCTGCCACTCCTGGAACAGGGCGACCACGCGGCGGTGCTCGACACCGGCGCGTACTACATGGCCGCGCACTACGCCTACAACAGCCTCGCCAGGCCGGGGATCCACGGCTTCACGGCAGGTCCCGACGGGGTTCGCTTCAGCGTCGTACGGCCGCCGCAGGCCCTCGCCGAGATCGTGGCCGAGTCGGGCGGGGCACACGCGGACACGCTGCTGTAGTCCGTCCTCGTACGACTGTCCCAGCCGCCCGTCCGGGGGCGATTGTCGGACCTGGCTGGTTCCATTGGATCCATGGCACACAAGAGCGTGGTCGTCGAGCGGCGGGTCCAGGCCGGTGCGGACCGGGTGTGGCACGCCCTGACCGATCTGGAGAACATGCCGGGGGTCCTGAGCGGTGTGGACAAGGTGGAGATCCTCGAGCACCCGCCGACGGGCACCTTCGGTGTCGGAACCCGCTGGCGCGAGACCCGCCGGATGCTGGGCAAGGAGGCCACCGAGGAGATGCGCGTGACGGCCAGCGAGCCGCCGGTGCGCTATGTGGTGGAGGCCGACTCGCACGGCGCGCACTACGTCTCGGAGTTCGAACTGCGCCCCGAGGGGCCCGACGCGACCACTGTCCGGATGACGTTCCTGGCCGTCCCGCCCTCGGGGGCGGCGGGGCTGCTGGTCAAGATTCTGGGCGGCCTGGGCGCGCGAGCGGTGAGCAAGGCGATCGCCAAGGATTTGGCCGATGTGGCGGCCGCCGTGGAGAAGGCGGGCGGCTGACCGGCGCGTGGGCACCCCCGCTTTTGATCGGAATCGGTCTCCGGGCGATCAATAAAGCAGCAACTGGGGCACCAATCGGAATCTAGCTGGCATGTGCACGTGGAAAGTGCCGGAACCACCTGCCCGCGCACGTCTCTTTACGTAATCTCCTCGTCACTGCCACAGAACGCCTGTCCGGCAGTCCGCATCCGTGTGCCACGCCGGAAGGGGGTTTCTCATGCCCGGAATCGACGAATGTCTGCTCGCCGCGATGGCCCTGCCCGGCGCCCTCGGAGCCTCCCTGGTGGACTGGACGAGCGGGCTCGCGCTGGGCACGGAGGGGCAGTCGCCGAACGGTGACCACGAGACCACCGCGGCGGAGACCGCGGAACTGGCCCGGATGGCCGCCGAGCAGCGGGCGTTCTCCCCGAAGGGACTGCCCGTCGAGGACGTCATCATCACCACGCCGAGCGGCTACCACCTGCTGCGCTTCGTCGAAACCGCCTTCGACAGCAGCGTCTTCCTGCACCTGTGGCTCGACCGCGAGGAAGGCAATCTGGCCCTGGCCCGGATACGTCTGAGCAGCCTGGCCGAGCGGCTGGTCCTGGGATGAGCACGACCGTCTCCCCGATGCTCGTCCGGCTGGCCGCCGAGCGCGCCACCGGCGCCCTGCTGCGGGACCACGGCACCCTGTACCTCGTCGAGGGCCAGGTCGTGCACGCCGAGAGCCCCGCCGCGCCCGGCCTCGACGTACTCCTGACCTCGACCGGGCGGCTGCCCGCGGAGGACTGGCAGGAGGCCGTCGACCGGGCGGGCACCCGGGGCCGGGTCGGGCGGTTCCTCGTCGACAGTGGCCGGCTGGCCGACGGCGAGCTGGAACTGTGCCATCTGAGCGCGCTGTTCGACGCGGCCTTCTTCGCCCTCGCCCCCGGCAGCGGTCCGACCCGTTTCCGGTACGGCGCGGCCCACTGGATAGGCGCCGTACGCCCGGTCTCCGCCGCCGTGGTCGAGCGGGAGTCCCGGCGGCGCAGACAGCTGCTGGACGAGCTCTGGCCGTACCCGGACACCGACACCGCACCCGTCGTACGCCGCGACACCCCGTCGGGACAGCCCGTCACCCGCAGGCAGCGCGCCGTCCTGGAGCTGGCGGACGGGGAACGCACGCCGGGGGACATCGCCCGGGCCCTGGGACGGCCGGCCTTCCACACGCTCATCGACGTACGGCGGCTCGCGGCGGCCGGGACGGTCGCCACCCCCCGTGACGCTCCGGCGCCCCCGCCTCCCGTGCCCGCCTGGGTCGCGGGGGTCGCCGACGACCCGGACACCGCCCTGTTGCGCCGGCTCCGCGATGCCCTGGAGGCAACCCTGTGAAGTTCCGGACCGTCGGCGCGGCCCTCCCCACCACCTCATGAGGCGCGCCCTGAGACAACGCGCAGAAAGGAGAAAGCTCATGGCGGCAGAACCCGAAGTCCTCGACGAACTGCGGCGGTTGAAAGCCAGAATCCCCCAGCTGTCGGGCGCGCTCGCGGCGAGCGTCGACGGTCTCGTACTGGCCCAGGACACCACGACCGTGGAGCCCGAGGGGATCGCGGCGCTCACCGCCGCGGCACTCGGCGTCGCCGTGCGGCTGACGGACGCGACCGGGCAGGGCGCCTTCCGCGAACTGCTCGTGCGCGGCGACGACGGCTATGTGGCCACCTACGCGGCGGGTACGTCCGCCGTGCTCACGCTCCTCGCCGAACCGCGCGTCAATGTGGGCCGGCTCCACCTGGAGGCCCGCCGGGCCAGTGTCCGCATCGGCGCCCTGGTCGACAGCGCCCGGGAGAACGCATGACCACAGCCAAACGCACGACATCAGCCAGAATCACCGTCAAACGAAAAGGAAGTGCGACCCTCATGGCCAACACCGAAACCGTGCTCAAGGAAGCGATGACCAGCATCGAGGGAACCCTCGGTGTCGCCCTCGTCGACTACACCAGCGGCATGGCCCTCGGCACCCTCGGCGGCGGCAAGGACCTCGACCTGACGGTGGCCGCCGCGGGCAACACCGATGTGGTGCGCGCCAAGGTGCGCACCATGGAACACCTGGGCCTCAAGGACGAGATCGAGGACATCCTCATCACCCTCGGCGGCCAGTACCACCTCATCCGGCTCCTCAAGGGGCGCGGCACCAGCGGCATGTTCCTCTACCTGGCGCTGGACAAGGTGCGGGCCAACCTCGCGATGGCCCGCCACCAGCTCAAGAAGATCGAGGCCGAACTCGACCTCTGACCATCGCCGCTGCCGCCGGGCGACGCCGCGCGCCGCCCGGCGCGGCGTCGCCGGCCGCGATCCCGGTGGTGCGGTACGTCGCCACAAGCCGCCCCGCGGGTCCGCCGCCGGGCCAGTCGGTCCGCACCCAGAGCAGGGTTTCCTCCCGGCGCTCCCTGGAGCCGAGCCACACCGCCTTCAGCCACAGCCCGGCGCCCACGCCCGCCATCAGCAGGCCGCCCGCGCCCGGCAGGGCGAAGGCGCTTCCCACAGCGGCGAGAAAGGCGGCCGCCAGCCACCGGCGACGGCCGCGGCGCCAGGCCCGTGCGGTCACGGACCGGTCCTGGAGGAAGTCCCGGCGGCCCGCGCGGGTCGCCGCCGTGGCCAGGCCGGCGTAACGGCCCCTGCGCGCCCGCGCGGTGACCGCCGCCGCGACCACGAAGAGGGCGGCCCCGGTCAGGAGCCCGACCCTGCGCCCGGTCAGGCCGGGCAGGAGTGCCCCGATCGCGGCGGCAGACATCCCCAGCCACCACAGCGGCGCCGCCCCGGCCCGTACAACCACCGCCACCCGCGCCAACGACTGCGCCTGCTCTCCGCGCCCCACGACCGCCCCTTCTCCGCCGGCTTCGACTGTTACCACTGGTCCCGTTGTTTCCAGTCGGGGAGGGTAACGCCGGATTCTGAGCAGCGCGTGAAAACCGCCGAGAACGCGCGGACGGGACACGCGGCCGTCCGGCTACTCCACGAACAGCCCCCGCGCCGCCGCCTTCGCGTCGAACTCCTCCAGCCGCGCCTGCGCGTCCGGCAGGCCGTCGCACATCGCCTCGAGCAGCACCCGCCCCAGCAGCATCGGCGCGCACGCCGTGTCGAAGGCGAGGCCCGTGCCGACCGCCGCCGGGATCAGCAGGTCGCTGTGCCCGGCCACGGGCGCGAAGGCGGAGTCGGCGACCGTCACCACCGTCAAGCCCTGCTCCCGCGCGTACGCCAGCGCTTCCACGACCTCGCGCGGATGGCGCGGCAGCGCGAAGCACAGCAGCGCGGTCGCACCCGCCCGACGGGCCCCGTCGATGCGGTCGGCGAGCATCGAGCCGCTCTCGTCGAGGAGGCGTACGTCGGGGTGCACCTTCGCCGCGAAGTACGCGAAGCCGCGCGCCTGCGAGGACGCGGCGCGCAGCCCGAGCACGGGCAGTGGGCGGGAGGCGGCGAGGACGCGGCCCGCCTCCTCGACCGGGCGCGGGTCGGCGAGCAGCTCGGAGAGGTGCTTGAGGTTCTCGATCTCCGCCTGGACCGCCTGCTGGTACTCGTTGTACTGGTCCTCGCCCCGCGAGGGCTCGGTGGGCGCGACCTCGCGCAGGTGCTTGCGCAGCGCCGGGTAGCCGTCGAAGCCGAGCGCGACCGCGAAGCGCGTGACGGACGGCTGGCTGACGCCGGCCAGCTCGGCGAGCTCGACGCTCGACAGGAAGGGCACATCGGCGGCCTTGCGCACCATGCAGTGCGCGATGCGCCGCTGGGTCGGCGTCAGCCGGTGCCCGTCGAAGAGCTGCTGCAGTCGTGCGGCAGGGCTGTCGCTCATGCCATCCCCCTCAGAGTTCCGTACATCATCCGTGCGTCCGTGCATCACAGGTCCGTGAAGTGGTCGAGCAGCGCGGCCGCCGCAGTCACATCATCGGTGAGCGGGCGGTCCGTGTGGTCGGGATCGAGTGCGGCGTCCGCGAGCGCGAAGGCCCGGCCGACCGGCAGATCCGGACCGGGGCGCAGGTCGCGTTGGCGCAACGCCCTTACGGCGGCGACGAGTTCGCAGCCGACGACATGCCGGTACGCGTCGCTGGCGCGCAGCGCCTGGCGGGCGGCGAGGGACGCGAAGCTGGCCTGCTCCTCGACGCCCCGGGAGAGGACGGCGTGGCCGAGCGAGGCGGGGGCGGAGAGGGAGCTCAGGTCACCCAGGGCGGCCCCGGCGGCGTACTCCAGGATCATCACGCCCGACGCGGCCGACTCGCCGTCGGCGAGGAAGGGCCGCAGCCGGGTGAAGGCGGGCTCGTTGAGCGCGGAGAGCCGGGAGGTGGAGAGCCGGGCGGTCTGGGTGACGGCGAGCCTGAAGTGATCAAGCGACAGGGCGAGTTGGGACATGTAGAAGCCGCCGTGGTGGTACGCCGCCGGGCTGTTGTTGGGCGCGTCCGCGGGGCAGATCAGCGGGTTCTCCGCGGCCGCGTTGATCTCGACGGCCAGTGTGCGCTCCAGCAGGTCCGCCGCGTCCTGCGCGGGCCCGTGGATCTGCGGCAGACAGCGGAAGCCGTACGGGTCCTGGATGCGGCCCAGCGGCGGCGTGGGCCGCTCGGGAGCGCCGAGCAGCCGGCGCATGGTCGCCGCGACGGCGTACGAACCGGGGTGCGGCCGGGCCGCGTGCACGGGCTCGGCGTACGCCTCGTACGAGCCGTCGACCGCGAGGAGCGAGAGCGCGCCGACGACCTGGGTGGCGGTGATGAGGCGGCGCAGCTCGTCGAGGGCGAGCGCGGCCTGGCCGAGCGTGAGCGCGTTGCTGCTGATCATCGCGAGGGCGTCGTTGTTGTCCAGCGGCTGCGCCTCGGGCGGCGTACCGCCGAGCCAGGGCTGTTCGCCGGCGAGGGCGAGGCCGACCTGGGAGAGGGCGGCGATGTCGCCCGTACCGACGGAGCCGTACTCGTTGACCACGGGGTACGCGCCGGACTCCAGCGCCTCGCACAGGGCGGTCACGACGGTGGGGCGCAGGCCCGCGCCTCCCGCGAGCAGCTGGTTGGCGCGGACGGCGAGCATCGCGCGCACCTCGCGGGCGGGCAGCGTGGCGCCGATCGCACCGGCGTGGCTGCGCAGCAGCCGCAGGCCGTGGCCGGCGGCCGCTTCGGTGGGCACGGCCTCGGAGCGGTTGGCGCCGACGCCGGTGGAGCGGCCGTAGACGCGACCGGAGGCGGCCAGTTCCCGGGCGGCGTGCCAGGAGTCCTCGACGCGCTTCATGGCCTCGGTGCCGGGGACGGGGCGCGCGGCGCCGTCGGCGAGGCGGACGACGTCGGCGACGGGGAGGCTCTGTCCGTCCAGAACGACCACCATGTGGGACGACTTCATTCGCAAACGCCTCCTTTTACGGACAGCTCGTCTCGTCCACCGGCCGACCGGAACCAGTGATTCACCTCAGAGCATTGACATCTATTCAGACACCAAGAACTCTGCATGACCATATACAGCCCCGGCAAGGGATGGCCGATGATCAAATTTGACGCAGTGCACAAGCGCTTCCCGAACGGCACGACGGCAGTCGACAACCTCACCCTGGAGATGCCGGAAGGGGGCATCACGGTGCTGGTCGGCTCGTCCGGATGCGGCAAGACGACCACCCTCCGCATGATCAACCGCATGGTCGATCCCACCTCGGGCACCATCCGGGTCGCGGGCAGGGACATCCTCGAGGCGGACGCGGCCGAGCTGCGGCGCGGCATCGGGTACGTCATCCAGCAGTCGGGGCTCTTCCCGCACCGCACCGTCCTCGACAACATCGCCACCGTCCCGCTGCTGCTGGGTTGGGGCCGGAAGAAAGCGCGGGCCAGGGCCTCGGAACTCCTGGAGACCGTCGGCCTCACCGCCGACACCGGCAAGCGCTACCCCCACCAGCTCTCCGGCGGCCAGCAGCAGCGCGTGGGTGTCGCGCGTGCGCTGGCGGCGGACCCGCCCGTCCTGCTGATGGACGAGCCTTTCGGAGCCGTCGATCCCGTCGTACGCACCCAGCTCCAGGACGAACTGCTGCGCCTCCAGCAGGAGTTGAGCAAGACCATCGTGTTCGTCACCCACGACATCGACGAAGCGGTACGCCTCGGCGACCGCATAGCCGTCTTCCGCACCGGCGGTCACCTCGTCCAGTGCGCCCCGCCCGCCGAACTCCTGGCCCGCCCGGCGGACAGCTTCGTCGCCGGCTTCCTGGGCGCCGAACGCGGCCTGAAGCTGCTGTCACTGACCACGCTGGCCGATGTCCCGCCGCGCCGCGCGACGACGGTACGGGCGGACGAGAAGCCGGCGCGCGGCGGCGCGCAGCCCGCCTGGCAACTGGTCGTCTCGGCCGAGGGGAAACCGCTGGGCTGGCTGGACACGGCCGGAGCGCCCAGGTCCGGCACGGCGGGCGAGGCCGCGCTGGTGCCCGTACGACCGCTGTCCGACACGGACTCCCTCCTCTCGGCGCTCAACGAGTCGGTGGCGTCGCCGAGCGGCCTGGTGGCCCGGGTGGACGCGGCCGGGTCCCTCACCGGCGTCACCTCGCGCGAGGAGATCCACGACCGGGCGGGCACGGCGCACGCCACCGCGACCACCTCCGTCGGGCGCACCGCATGACCGTCGAGTGGGCGTGGATCTCCGACCACGCGAGCGATCTCGTCGCGCTCACCGTCTCCCACCTCCAGGCCGCCCTCACAGCCGTCGCCCTCGGCCTGCTGATCTCGCTACCGCTGGCCGTCGTCGCCCACCGCGTCCGGGCGCTGCGCGGACTGCTGCTCGGCCTCTCCAACGTCCTGTTCACGATCCCCTCCATCGCGATCTTCGTGCTGCTGCTCCCGGTCACCGGCCTCACCCGTACGACGACCGTCGTCGGCCTGACGGTCTACACGCTGGTCGTGCTGCTGCGTAACACCGTCGAGGGCCTGGACTCCGTACCCGTCAAGGTCCGCGAGGCCGCCAGAGCCATGGGCACCCGCCCGCTGCGCACCCTGCTCACCGTCGAGCTGCCGCTCGCGCTCCCGGTGATCATGGCGGGCGTACGCATCGCGACGGTCATGTCGATCTCGCTGGTCAGCGTCGCGACGTACATCGGCGACGGCGGACTCGGCCAGCTCTTCACCGACGGCTTCCAGCGCAACTTTCCCACCCCGGTGATCACCGGCGTCGTGCTCACGCTCCTGCTCGCGCTGGTCGCGGACGCGCTGCTGGTCGCCGTCCAGTACGTACTCACCCCCTGGACCAGGCAGCCGCGGACCGGGCAGCGGCATCCGAAGCGAGCGAGGGCCTGACATGTACGAACTCTTCTCCGACCTCGGCGCCTGGCTGACCAGCGGTGAGCAGTGGGCAGGCCCCGACGGCATCGCGCACCGCCTCGCCGAACACCTCCAGTACTCGCTGATCGCCACCCTCGTCGCCGCCGTGATCGCTCTTCCGGTCGGCCTGCTCATCGGCCACACGGGCCGGGGCGCCTTCCTCGCGATCAACCTGTCGTCTTTCGGGCGGGCGCTGCCGACCGTCGGCCTGGTCGTGCTCGTCTTCCTGGCGAGCGGGCTGTCCATGACGCCGGTGTACGTCGCGCTGGTCGCCCTCGCGGTGCCCGCCATCGTGACCAACACGTACGCGGGCATGACCGCCGTCGACGCGGACGTGAAGGACGCGGCCCGGGGCCAGGGCATGCGCGCCCACCAGGTCCTCCTCCACGTCGAGCTGCCGCTCGCCCTGCCCCTGATCATGACGGGGCTGCGCCTGGCCCTCATCCAGGTCGTGGCCACCGCCACCATCGCGGCGTACGTCAGCTTCGGCGGCCTGGGCCGGTACGTCTTCGACGGCCTCGCCCAACGCGACCTCGTGCAGGTGCTGGGGGGCGCGGTGCTGGTCGCGGTGATCGCCGTCGTACTGGACCTGGCTCTCGCGGGACTCCAGCGCGCCCTCTTCCGCCACCGCCGCTCGACCGCCCACTGAGCAGCCCGCTGAACAGGCCGCTGAACAACAGACGAGCAACCCACCGAGCGCCCCACTGAGGAGATCCCCCACCATGAACCGCAGGACTCTGCTCGGCGGCCTCTTCGCCGCCGCGACCATCCCCGCACTCGCCGCGTGCAGCAGCGGCATCACGTCCCTCGAAGGCGAGGGCGGCGCCGGCTCCGGTGGTGGCGGCTCCAGCGCCGACGGCATCACCATCGGCACCGCCAACTTCACCGAGAACCAGATCCTCGGCCACCTCTACGCCGCCGTCCTCGGCGCGGCGGGAGTCAAGACCACGGTCCGCCCCAATCTCGGCACCCGCGAGATCCTCATCCCCGCCCTCAAGGGCGGCGACATCGACCTGCTCCCGGAGTACCAGGGCGCGCTCCTGCACTACCTCGACGCGAAGGCGAAGGAGACGGAGGAGGGCGAGATGCAGAACGCCCTCGCCGTCGCGCTGCCCAAGGGCCTCCAGATCCTCCCGTACGGCAAGGCGGAGGATTCCGACGCGTTCGCGGTCACGCGCGAGACCGCCGAGAAGTACGGGCTGAAGTCCCTCGCGGACCTGGCCGGGCACAACGGGAAGCTCGTCATCGGCGCGGCACCGGAGGTGAAGAAGCGCACGGTCGGGGCCGTCGGCCTGAAGGACGAGTACGGCGTGGAATTCAAGGAGTTCAAGTCGCTGGACTCCTCGGGCCCGCTGGTCAAGGGCGCGCTCAGGAAGGGCGACGTGGACGTGGCGAACCTCTTCACCACCGACACCGACATCGTCGCCGAGGGCTGGGTGGTCCTCACCGACCCCAAGAACCTCATCCCGGGACAGCACATCGTGCCGCTGATCGCCGACCGCAAGGCGGACTCGACCGTACGCAAGGCGCTGGCCCGCCTCGGCAACGCGTTGACGACCGAGGACCTGACCGAGCTCAACCGTCAGGTCGACAAGGACAAGAAGGACCCGGAGGACGTGGCGAACGCCTGGGCGGCCGCCCACGGCCTGACGAAGACCAAGTAGGGAAACACCGGTAAGGAGAGTCCCACGATGACCGATTCCCTGGTCGAGCGCCGCTCGATCGACGTCGTACCGGACAGCGAACGGCACGGCACCGCCTTCAGCCAGTTCACCCTCTGGCTGGGCGCGAACCTCCAGATCACCGCAGTGGTCACCGGCGCGCTGGCGGTCGTGTTCGGCGGTGGCGCGCTCTGGTCGGTGGTGGGCCTGCTCGTCGGCAACGTACTGGGCGGCGCGGTGATGGCCCTGCACTCGGCGCAGGGACCGAAGCTGGGCCTGCCGCAAATGATCCAGTCCCGGGCCCAGTTCGGCGTGAAGGGGGCAGTGGTCCCGCTCCTGCTGGTCATCGTCATGTACGTCGGCTTCTTCGCCAGCGGCAGCGTCCTGGCGGGCCAGGCGGTCGGCGAGCTGACCCACCTCGGCGACACGGCGGGCATCGTGATCTTCGCGGCCGTCACGGCCCTGATGGCGGCCATCGGCTACCGCGTCATCCACGCGCTGGGGCGCATCGCGAGCGTTGTCTGCGCGCTGGCGTTCGTGTACCTGGGCTTCCGCCTGCTGGACCGTATCGACGTGGGCGCGGTGCTGTTCGACGGTGCTGACGCAGCGTTCGACCTGCCCATGTTCCTGCTGGCCGTGTCGCTGTCCGCGTCGTGGCAGCTGGCGTTCGGCCCGTACGTCGCCGACTACTCCCGCTACCTGCCGCGCACGACGAGCGGCCGCGCCACCTTCTGGTGGACGCTGGGCGGGACGGCGCTGGGGTCGCAGTGGTCGATGACGTTCGGGGTACTGGTCGCGGCGACGGCGGGGGACGCTTTCCTGGCGGGGCAGGTGAGCTACGTGGTGGCACTCGGAGGCACGGGCCTGATCGCGTCGTTCCTCTACTTCGTGATCGCGCTCGGCAAGCTGACGATCAACGTGCTCAACACGTACGGCGGCTTCATGTCGATGGTGACCAGCGTCAGCGGCTTCCGGGGCCAGCGGGTGCTCTCACCGCGCGGCCGGGCGGCGTACATCGCAGCGATCATGGTGGCGGGCACGGCGGTGGCGCTGCTCGGGAAGGACTCCTTCCTGACGTCGTTCAAGGACTTCCTGCTCTTTCTGCTGACGTTCTTCACCCCGTGGTCGGCGATCAATCTGGTCGACTACTACCTGATCTCGCGCGAGCGCTACGACATCCCGGCCCTGTCGGACCCGAACGGCCGCTACGGTGCGTGGCGCTGGGACGCGCTGACGGTGTACGCGGTGGGCATCGCCGTACAACTCCCGTTCCTGGTGACGCACTTCTACACCGGCCCGCTGGTCGCCCCGCTGGGCGGCGCGGACATCTCGTGGGTGGTGGGCCTGGCGGTACCGGCGCTCATGTACTGGCTGCTGGCCCGCCGCAACACGTCCCACATCCCGGGGACGGGGGCGTCGACGAGGGCGACTGCGGGGGATCGGGCCGGGGTTGGTGCCGGGGGTGGTGCCGGGGCCGGGGCTGCTGCGGGGACTGGGACGGAGCCTGGGGCGGGGTCGGGCGGGAGGGGGGCTTCGGCGGGCCTGGGGCGGTGATCGTGCTGGGGTGGGGGCGCCTTGCGTAAGGGCACCCCGGCCCACCGCCACTCGAGCGCCCGGGGACGGCCCGAAACTCCCGGCAGCAACCCGGGGTCAACGGCCGTCCGCCACGCAGCCCCGGAAACACCGACGCCCCCGGAGGCCGATTCGGTCGGCCTCCGGGGGCGTATCCGGCTGACGCCGTCGGTGTCGCCGTACGTACCAGATCAGTACGTACTAGATCAGGCCGAGCTCGCGCACCGCGTCGCGCTCTTCCTTGAGCTCCTGCACCGACGCGTCGATGCGCGTGCGGGAGAACTCGTTGATGTCCAGGCCCTGGACGATTTCGTACTTGCCGTCCTTGCAGGTGACCGGGAAGGACGAGATGAGACCCTCCGGCACACCGTACGAACCGTCCGACGGGATACCCATCGACGTCCAGTCGCCCGCCGCCGTGCCGTTGACCCACGTGTGCACGTGGTCGATGGCCGCGTTGGCGGCCGAGGCGGCCGAGGACGCGCCGCGCGCCTCGATGATCGCCGCGCCGCGCTTGGCGACGGTCGGGATGAAGGTGTCGGCCAGCCACTTCTCGTCGTTGACGACCTCGGCGGCGTTCTTGCCGGCGATCTCCGCGTGGAAGATGTCCGGGTACTGCGTGGCCGAGTGGTTGCCCCAAATCGTGAGGCGCTTGATGTCGGAGACCGTGGAGCCGGTCTTCTTCGCGAGCTGCGACAGCGCGCGGTTGTGATCCAGGCGGGTCATCGCGGTGAAGCGCTCGGCCGGTACGTCCGGAGCCGCCGCCTGCGCGATGAGCGCGTTGGTGTTGGCCGGGTTGCCGACGACGAGCACCTTGATGTCGTCCGCGGCGTTGTCGTTGATGGCCTTGCCCTGCGGCTTGAAGATGCCGCCGTTGGCGGAGAGCAGGTCGCCGCGCTCCATGCCCTTCGTACGCGGGCGGGCGCCGACGAGCAGCGCGACGTTCGCACCGTCGAAGCCGACGTTCGGGTCGTCGGTGATCTCGATGCCCTGAAGCAGCGGGAAGGCGCAGTCGTCGAGCTCCATGGCGGTGCCCTCGGCGGCCTTCAGGCCCTGCGGGATTTCCAGGAGACGCAGCTTGACCGGCACATCCGCGCCGAGCAGGTGGCCGGAGGCGATGCGGAAGAGCAGCGCGTAACCGATCTGGCCGGCCGCGCCGGTGACGGTGACATTCACGGGAGTGCGGGTCATGGCGATCTCCGTAAGACAGCTGGCGGTGGGGGTCCCTGCCCCTCGTTGCTGAATATCCCCGCACGCCCAGGCGTCTGTTCGGCGTCTGAATCTTGACGTGAAGAGATATCCAGCGGTCAGGCTATCCGACCCCGGGAGCGCCGGTCTCCCGACCCCGTGTGGTGCGGCGCACAAACCCCCGAACGCCTGGCGGCCGCCCGCGCCAGAGGGGGGTGCGCGGGCGGCCGTCCGACCGGGGTGCTGTGCACCCGTGGGGGGATACCTTGCGCTTTCCCCGTTCGGGCGCGGGCATTCCCCCTCTTTTTTTGCTTCGCGCCTCACGCCTATTCCGGGGTCGTGCAGCCCTTCACACCCGACGCGAGCGTCGCGCACGCCTTCGCGTCAGCGGCCTTGGGGACGGCGACCATTGGGGTGTACGCGTCCTTGTCGGCGTCGACCAGGCCGTTCTGAGCCTTCGGCTTCTCCCCTTCGCCGGCCCCGGCGGCGGCATCCGAGGCGATCTGCACCTTGTCGCCCACCGCCGCCTGCGTGATACGCGCCCACGCCGCCCCGCACGTCTTGCTGTACCGGACCTCGACGAAGGCGGTGCCCACCGTCGCACTGGCCGTCGTCTTGGCGAACTCGCCGCCGCAGCCCATGGTCTCCGGGTCCTGACCCGTGCAGTCGTCGCCGCTGCACTTGACGCCTGCGGGCAGCTCGGGGGCCGAAGTGGTCGGTTCGGCCGTCGGCTTGTCCTTCGCGACGGGGTCCTTGTCCGTGCCGCCGAGGTCGGTCAGCAGTACGGCGGCCGCTATCACCAGCAGCGCGCCCACGACGCCCGCCAGGAACATCGTGACCTTCCTGCGCCGACGCCGGCCGTCCGGCGATCCCGAACGGGGGCCCGAGCCCCGCCCCGATCCCGCGCCGCCCTCCGAAGGGGATATGACGAAGCCCTGCGGCACGCCCGTCGGCGTACGCCCGGCCGGCCCATTGGCCACGGAACCGCCACCGCCACCGACTCCGCCACCGCCGCCGATGGAGCCCGCGCCGGGCCCCATTCCCGTACCGGCATAGCCCGCGCCCGTGCCCGCGCCCGCACCCGCCGCCGGAGCGGCCGAGTCCGTCGTGGTGCGCCGGCCCGGCCGGCCGCCCTTGGCCGGGGCGGGCGTCTGGCCGAACTCGCCGAGCGCGGCCCGCGCCTGCGAGATCCGGATCGCTTCCATGGTCATGTCGTGGCGCATCTCGGAACGGCTCCAGGCGCGCTCCGCGAGCTCCCACATGGTGGTCAGATGGCCCGAGTTCGTACCGGTCACCTCGGCCAGCGCGACGACCGCACCCTTGGGCGCGAGCAGCCGTCCGTTCAGGTAGCGCTCCCAGGACGTCTTGCTGTAGCCCGTCCGGTCCGCCACCGCCGCGATGCTGAGCCCACTGCGGTCAACGAGCCGGCGCAGTTGGCTGGCGAACTCCTTGACCTGCGGATCGAGCTCCTCCGGTAGAGCTTTCCAGCGAGGCATTGCTTCCCCCTTGTCCCCCCGTACGTGCCTGATGTGCCCCGTGCTCTCGTGTCCCCCCGCGGCGCACCCTTCGCGGCCCCGCGTTCCGGGCCAACAAGAGGGATGCGCAAAGCCAGGATGTCAGTTCCTGGGGTAGGAGCGCACGGGAGCATCCAGGAGTCCGGCGCGCCCCTTGCGCGCCCCCTCCCGATTCCCCGGAACAGTGTCCCACCGCAGTGGCCCGGCGCGGTCCGTAACCCCATCTGTTGCCCGGTGATCACCCCGTGGCGGAATCGTCACCTCCGTGCCACAGGGAACCGGCGGCCCTTGATCGAAATTGACGCGTACCTGACGCTGAAACCCGTGCCGGTGCCCGTCCTCCCTCGGGGGAGAGGACGGGCACGTCACGCCCGCTTCGGACAGGACAGGACTGACACCGGACGCCGGTGCCGCTGCGGCCAGACCAGGCCAAGCCGAGCCGAGCCGAACCAAGCTGAACCAGCTCGTCCTAGCGCACCGTGAAGCGGACCGCCGACTCCAGGAGCGGGATCTCCAGCCAGGGGGCGGGCTGCGCCATCAGCGCGAGCAGCACGATGACGGTGCCGAGCAGGCCGTACGTCGCCATGTCGGTGAAGCGCGAGCGCACGGCCAGCATGCCGACCGACGGGATGAGCCGGCGCAGCACGGCACCGGAGATCAGGGCCAGGCCGATCAGCAGCGTGCCGATGCGGAAGCCGATCCCGAACGCGTCGACCGCCACGAGCAGCAGCCCCAGCGCGGTCGTGCCGAGGACGGCCAGGAACGGCCACTGGCGGACCGGAGCAGCGGCGCCCCCCGGGGCGGCGCGTCCGCCGCCCTCGGGGCGCGCGGTGTCCCGGGTGAACAGCGGAAAGCGTCGCGTGGTGCGGACGGGTCCCTCCGGGCCCGGGGCGCTGACTACGCCCTTGGCCGCCGGTTCGGGCTGGCCCGTGTCGCCGGAGCCGCCCGTCTCGTCCGCGGCCTGCGCGCCTTCAGTGACTTGCGCACCAGGAGCATCAGGGGCATCACGTGCCGCGTCCGCGGCCTCGTCCACAGTCGCGTCCCCCGCCGGAGCGGCCGGTTCGTCCGGAGTCGTAGCAGCACCCATCGGAGACGCTTCCTTCCCGCTCAGCCCGCGGCCACGTCGGCTGCGTCGGCGGCAGCGCGCTCCGCCGCCTCGACGACGTTGACCAGCAGCTGGGCGCGCGTCATCGGGCCGACACCGCCCGGGTTGGGGGCGACCCAGCCGGCCACCTCGGCGACGCCCGGGTGGACGTCTCCGACGATCTTGCCGTCCTCGTCCCGGCTGACGCCGACGTCGAGTACGGCCGCGCCCGGCTTCACGTCCTCGGGCTTGATGAGATGCGGCACACCCGCCGCGGCGATGATGATGTCCGCCTGCCTGAGGTGCGCGGACAGGTCACGCGTTCCGGTGTGGCACTGCGTCACCGTCGCGTTCTCGGACTTGCGGGTCAGCACCAGCGGCATCGGGCGGCCGATGGTGATGCCGCGGCCGACGACCACGACGTTCGCTCCCTTGATCTCCACGTCGTGGTGGCGCAGGAGCTGGACGATGCCGTACGGCGTGCACGGCAGCGGGCCGGGCTCGCCGATCACGAGTCGGCCGAGGCTCATCGGGTGCAGGCCGTCGGCGTCCTTGGCCGGGTCCATCAGTTCCAGGACGCGGTTGGTGTCGATGCCCTTGGGGAGCGGGAGTTGGACGATGTAACCCGTGCACTCCGGGTTTTCGTTGAGCTCGCGCACGACCGCCTCGATCTCCTCCTGGGAGGCGGTCGCGGGCAGTTCGCGCTGGATCGACGCGATGCCGACCTGGGCGCAGTCGCGGTGCTTGCCCGCGACGTACCACTTGCTGCCCGGGTCGTCACCGACCAGCAGGGTGCCGAGCCCGGGGACGATGCCCTTGGACTTCAGCGCCGCCACGCGGGCGGTCAGGTCGGACTTGATCGCGGCTGCGGTGGCCTTGCCATCGAGAATCTGGGCAGTCATGCCCCCATCCTCGCGGATGGACCCGCCCGGGTTCCAATCAGGCCGCCCTGGCCGAGGTTGCACTTACACAACGCATACTGATCTCGACTGGACAAAGGCACGAGTGTCCTACAACGATGATCGGCGCAGTGCCGCGGACAGCGGCGGGGGGGCACCGCTCGTTTTCTTGTGACGTTCCTCCGCTCGGGCCGCGACGTCCCCAGCACTTCCAACGGAGGAACACCGCCATGAGTTTCGGCGACCCGAACAACCCGTACGGCCAGCAGCCCCAGCAGCCGCCGCAGGGCCAGCCCGGCTACGGCTACCCGCAGCAGGCCCCGCAGGGCGTGCCCCCGCAGCAGGGCTACGGCTACCCCCAGCAGGGCGCTCAGCAGCCCGGCCAGCCCTACGGCGCGTACCCGCAGCAGCCGGGCACACTCCAGGCCAACAACGGCTACATCAACGTCCCGGTGCTGGGCACCGTCCAGGTCGCCACGATGGGCCGCCGCCTCGGCGCGCGCGTGATCGACATGGTGATCATCTGGGTCCTCTACTTCGCGCTCAGCGCGACCGTGTTCGCGGGCATGTTCGGCGCGGCCGAGAGCATCGAGGACTGCTCCAAGCTCGACCCGCTGTCGTCGGCCTACGAGTCCTGCGTGAACGACGGTGCCGAGGCGGCCGGCGGCATTGTCGCCGCGTTCTTCGGCGCCATCGTGGTCATCTTCGTGGCGACCCTGCTCTACGAGTGGCTGATGATCTCCTTCCTCGGCGCCACGGTCGGCAAGATGGCTCTCGGCCTGAAGGTCGTCAAGGAGAACACGGGCCAGGTCCCGGGCATCGGCGGCGGCTTCATCCGCTGGATCATCCCGATGGTCGGTGCGATCCTCTGCGGTATCGGCCAGCTCCTGGTCTACCTCTCCCCGTTCTTCGACAACTCCGGGAAGCTGCAGGGCTGGCACGACCGTGCCTCCGGCACCCTGGTGATCAAGAAGTAACGCACCACGCACGAGAGGCCGCGACCCCCCAGGGGGGGCGGCCGCCCGGGGTATATTAAAAAAAAACAGACCACCACA
>NZ_JBSHNE010000028.1:0-81357 GCF_053646035.1 Streptomyces sp. NPDC055287
GCACCCACCCCAAACAACAACGTCGGCCTTCAAGACCACAACCGGGTCCTGAAGGCCGACGTCACGCGAAGGGCCGAATTAACCAACAGCGTCCGACGGTGCGGACGGGCCCCTTTCCATGCGTACGCCTAGAGCTTCTCGATCACGTAGTCGATGCAGGCCGTCAGCGCCTGGACGTCGGCCGGGTCGATGGCCGGGAACATCGCCACGCGCAGCTGGTTGCGGCCCAGCTTGCGGTACGGCTCCGTGTCGACGATGCCGTTCGCGCGGAGCGCCTTGGCGACCGCCGTGGCGTCGATCTCGTCGGCGAAGTCGATCGTGCCGATGACCTGCGAGCGCTTGGCCGGGTCGGTGACGAACGGTGTCGCGTACTTCGACTCGTCGGCCCAGCCGTACAGGTTGGCCGCGGAGGTCGCGGTGCGGCGCACCGACCAGTCGAGGCCACCCTGCGAGTTGAGCCACTCCAGCTGGTTGTCCAGCAGGAAGAGGGTCGACAGCGCGGGGGTGTTGTACGTCTGGTTCTTGAGGGAGTTGTCGATCGCCGTGGGCAGGCTGAAGAACTCCGGGATGTGGCGGCCGGACGCGTGGACGCGCGCGGCGCGCTCCAGGGCGGCGGGGGAGAAGGCCGCGATCCACAGGCCGCCGTCGGAGGCGAAGGACTTCTGCGGGGCGAAGTAGTAGACGTCGGTCTCGGCGATGTCGACCGGCAGGCCGCCCGCGCCGGACGTGGCGTCGACCACGACGAGGGAGCCGGCGTCGGCGCCCTGGACGCGCTTGATCGGGGCCGCGACACCGGTCGAGGTCTCGTTGTGGGTGAAGGCGTAGACGTCGACACCCGCCTCGGCCTGCGGGTCCGGGTGCGTACCCGGGTCGGAGGCGATCACGGTCGGGTCGTCCAGCCAGGGCGCCAGCTTGGCGGCCTTCGCGAACTTCGACGAGAACTCGCCGAAGTTCAGGTGCTGGGACTTCTGCTCGATCAGTCCGTGGGTCGCGATGTCCCAGAAGGCGGTCGAACCGCCGTTGCCCAGGATCACCTCGTAGCCCTCGGGGAGCTGGAAGAGGTCGCGTACGCCGTCACGCACCGAGCCGACCAGGTTCTTGACCGGGGCCTGGCGGTGGGACGTACCGAGGAGTGAGGTGCCGGTCGCGGCCAGGGCGTCCAGCGCCTCCGTACGCACCTTGGAGGGGCCCGCGCCGAAACGGCCGTCGGCGGGCTTCATGTCAGCGGGAATCTGGATCTCAGCCACGAGCCGGAGCGTAGCCGGTATGGAGAGGTGCCGGAGGCGGGCGTCCGGCCGGTGAGACGCGCGCTCCGGCTCGTGAGACGGCCGTAGCGGTCGCGAACCCCGGCCGCGATCTCCGGGATCGGTGCCGAGATGCGGGGCATCCTTGGCTCATGTCTGCACACAGGGACGGGGACCGGGGCAGGGGTGGGAACGGGGCCGGCGCCGGGGAGGGGGGAGGCGGGGGAGAAGGCCGGCGGAGGACCGACACGGCGGGCCTGGCGCGCGAACTGCGCGGTGCCGTGCGCGGTGAGGTCGCCTTCGACGCGGCGGCGCGCGCCCTGATGACGATGGACGCCTCCAACTACCGGCGGGTGCCGCTCGGTGTCGTCGCCCCGCGCGACGCCGCCGACGTGGCCGCCGCCCTCGCCGTGTGCCGGGCGTACGGGGTGCCGGTGGTGCCGCGCGGCGGTGGCACCTCGATCGCGGGGCAGGCGACCGGAACGGGCGTGGTCCTCGACCTCACGCGCCACATGCGCGCCATCACGGACCTGGACCCCGAGGCCCGTACCGCCGTGGTGCAGCCGGGGGTCGTCCTCGACGATCTGCGCGCCGCGGCGGGCGTCTTCGGGCTGACCTTCGGGCCCGACCCGTCCACGCACAGCCGCTGCACGATCGGCGGCATGATCGGGAACAACTCCTGCGGCTCGCACTCGGTGGCCTGGGGAACGACGGCCGACAACATCACTCGTCTGACGGTCGTCCGATACGGCGGCGAGGTGCTGCGCCTGGGGCCCGGCGGGGACGGGGCACCCGAAGGGCTGACCGTTCTCGTGAACGACAACTTGACGCTCCTGCGCACCGGCTTCCCCGAACTGCCGCGCCGCATCTCCGGCTACGCGCTGGACGCGCTGCTTCCCGAGAACGGCGTGGACCTCGCGCGGGCGTTCTGCGGAAGCGAGGGAACGCTCGGGGTGGTGAGCGAGGCGACCGTACGCCTGGTGGAGGCACCCCGCGCACGCGCGCTCGCCGTTCTCGGGTACGCCGGTGAGAGCGAAGCCGCCGAGGCCGCGCCGGCACTCCTCCCGTACGGCCCGCTCACCGTGGAAGGCATGGCGGAAGACCTCGTTCCCGAGCAGGAGCGGAGGCTGCTCCCGCGCGGCTCCGCGTGGCTCTTCGTCGAGATGGGAGGGAACACGCCCGCCGAAGCCCTCTCCCGCGCCCAGCGGCTGGTGCAGGCCGCCCGGGCGCCCGGCGGAACGGTCGTCACGGACGCGGCCGGACAGCGCGCTCTGTGGCGCATCCGTGAGGACGCGAGCGGTACGGCGACACGGATGCCCGACGGGAGCGAGGCCTGGCCCGGCTGGGAGGACTGCGCCGTACCGCCCGCACGGCTCGGCGCGTACCTGCGGGACTTCCGGTCGCTGCTCGCCGAGCACGGCCTGCACGGCACGCCGTACGGGCATTTCGGCGACGGCTGCATCCACGTCCGGATCGACTTCGACCTGCTCAGTGACACCGGTGTGCGGCGCTTTCGCCGGTTCTCCGAGGATCAGGCGCAGCTCGTCGTCGCGCACGGCGGCTCTCTCTCCGGCGAACACGGCGACGGACAGGCACGCGCGGAACTGCTTCCGAAGATGTACGGGAACGAACTCGTGGCCCTCTTCGGTCGCTTCAAGGACGTATGGGACCCGGCCGGCGGAATGAACCCGGGCATGCTCGCCCGCCCCGCCCGGCTGGACGAGAACCTCCGCTTCGCGGTGCTTCCCCGGGAGCGCGTCGACGTCACCTTCGCGTACCCGCACGACGGTGGTGACTTCTCGGCCGCCGTGCGCCGCTGTGTGGGCGTCGCGAAGTGCCGTACCGAGTCCGCGGCGGGAGCGGGCGTCATGTGCCCCTCTTTCCGCGTCACCGGAGACGAACAGCACTCCACGCGCGGGCGCGCGCGTCTGCTGCACGAAATGCTCGCCGGGGAGGTCGTCACGGACGGCTGGCGTTCGGAGGAAGTACGGGACGCACTCGACCTGTGCCTGTCGTGCAAGGGGTGCAGGAGCGACTGTCCGGTGGGCGTCGACATGGCGACGTACAAGGCGGAATTTCTGCACCACCACTACAAGGGACGGGTGCGCCCCGCCGCTCACTACGCGATGGGATGGCTTCCCGTGTGGCTGCGCGCGGCCGCTCCGTTCGCGGGCGCGCTGCGGACCGCCTCCCGGGTACGCCCGCTGGCCGCTCTCGCGAAGCGCCTGGGAGGCATCGCCCCGGAACGCGACCTGCCCACCCCCGCACGCGGCACTCTGAGGAGCTGGTGGCGGGCGCGGAACAGGGCGGGCGGTGAGCGGTCGCGGGAGTCGGGGGCGGCGACGGTCGTCCTGTGGCCCGACACGTTCACCAACCATCTCTCGCCGGACGTCGGCCGGGCCGCCGTGCACGTACTGGAAGCGGCGGGTCTGCGGGTCGCGATGCCACCGGGGCAGCTGTGCTGCGGCCTGACGTACGTCTCGACCGGACAACTCGACAGGGCCCGCGCCACCATGCGCCGCACCCTGGACGGCATGGAACGCGCCGCAGGACTGCCCCTCGTGGTTCTGGAACCGAGCTGCGCGGCCGCGCTCAAGGCGGACCTCCCCGAGCTCCTGCCGGACGATCCGAGAGCGGCCGCCCTCGCCGCCTCGGTACGCACGTTCGCCCAGGTACTGGAGGAGTACGCCCCCGACTGGCAGCCACCGGGGATCGACCGCCCGGTCGCGGGCCAGACGCACTGCCACCAGCACGCCGTACTGGGCGACGCGGCGGAACAGCGGCTGCGCGAACGGGCCGGCCTCACCGGCGCCCTGAGCGGCGGCTGCTGCGGCCTCGCCGGAAACTTCGGCTTCGAGCGCGGCCACTACGACGTGTCGGTCGCCTGCGCGGAGGAACAGCTCCTCCCGTCGGTGCGCGAGGCCGAGCCCGGAACGGAGCTCCTGGCGGACGGCTTCTCCTGCCGCACCCAGCTGGAACAGCTGGCGGGCCGCAGAGCGAGGCACCTGGCGGAGGTACTGGCGGAGGGACTGGGAGGAGCGCCGAGGGGGGCGGAGGGAGCCTCCCCACCGGGCGGGGCCGACCGGACCCGCCCGGCTGACCCCACCGACGGCGGCGCACGGCCCTGAGCCGCGCCCCAGGGGCCGTCAGGACGGCGAAGCGCGCCGCCGGACAGGACGTTGACGCGCCGCCGGGCCGCCAGGACGTTGACGCGCGCCGCCGGGCCGCCGGGACGTTGACGCGCGCCGCCCGGCCGGGCTCACCAGGGCAGGGCCTCCAGGGCCACGTCGACCACGGCGGCCAGAAAATGCTGCCCGCCGGTTCCGAAGGACGCTGCGAGCACATAGCCGACGCTGATGTCGACGGGGCCGGGCTCGGCGCCGTCGGACCACTCCGCCAGCACTCTTGCGTCACCGTCCGCCTGGAAGACGCCGATCAGTGCGCCGTCGCGCAGCAGACGGCTCTCGGCGAGCGTGTGCGGCACGAGGCGGTACGTGACGTCCCCGACGGTGGCGTCGACCCGGTAGGACCGACGGCTGAGGCGCCCGGGGGCCGGTACGAGCCGGGCCGTGGCGCCACCGACCGTCAGGGACAGGCGGCGCGCGGACCGGGTGCCCACCGGGGTCACGCCGTTCGTCCGGTGTTCGCCGGTCTGGCTGTCGCCCGCCTGATCGGCGTCGTTCCGCACCAGCAGCGCGGTGGGGATGCCCGGCCCGGAGATCTCCGCCCGCCCCTTCTCCGTGTCCAGCGTGATCGTGACGGGCCCGTTGGGGCCTTCGTCAGTGGTGTGGTGCGGAGAACTCATCGAGCAGTGCCTTCCTGCGGTCGTTGTTTCGCCCGGCCGCCAGTGATCTCGGCCAGGGTCGGGTAATCGGACAGTCGGAGAGACGCGCCCACGGCCTCGGGGGATGCGCCAGGAGCGGCGTCACGCGACACCGGTCGCGTCGTCCCCCGGCCGTCGCGGCCGGTCGCCCCGGTCAGGGGTGCGGGCCGGGTGTGGTCAGGGGTGTGGGCCGCGGACGCTCCTGGTCCACTTACCGTGGAGCGTATGGACCAGCCCACCGCCGCCACCCCAGGCCACGCACCCGCTCCCGACCCCGCTCCCGCCGCCTCCACCTCCGCGACTCCTCCGATATCCGACGGCGGCACCGCTGCTGGTGCCGGTGCGCCCGCCGGGGCACGGCTCGGTACCCGGCTGGGGCCTGTGGCGATGGTGGTGGCCGGTGGGCTGTCGGTGCAGTTCGGGTCCGCCGTCGCGGTGACGCTCATGCCGAGCACGGGAGCCGCCGGTGTCGTCGCCGTGCGGCTCGCCGTCGCGGCCGTGATCCTGCTCGCCGTGTGCCGGCCGCGGGTGCGCGGGTACGCACGCGCCGACTGGTGGACCATCGCCGCTTTCGGCCTCGCCATGACCGGCATGAACGGCCTCTTCTACCAGGCTCTGGACCGCATCCCGCTGGGCGTGGCGGTGACCCTCGAGGTGCTCGGCCCGCTCGCGCTGTCCGTGTTCGCCTCCCGGCGCGCCATGAGCGTGGTGTGGGCCGCGCTCGCGCTCGGCGGCGTCGCGCTGCTCAGCGGTGGCGGATTCGACCGGCTCGATCCCGTCGGCGCGGCGTACGCGCTCGGAGCGGGTGGCTGCTGGGCGGCGTACATCCTCTTCAGCGCGCGGACCGGGCGCAGGTTCCCGCAGGCGGACGGGCTGGCGCTCGCGATGGCGGTCGCCGCGCTGCTCAGCCTGCCGTTCGGGATCGCTGAGGCGGGCAGCAGGCTGCTGGAGCCGCACACGCTGGCGCTGGGTGCTGCGGTGGCGCTGATGTCGTCCGTGCTGCCGTACACGCTGGAACTGCTGGCCCTGCGCAAGCTGCCGGCCGCGACCTTCGCCGTACTGATGAGCCTGGAGCCGGCCATCGCGGCAGTCGCCGGGTTCCTGGTGCTGCATCAGGCCCTCTCGACGACGGACGCACTGGCGATCGCGCTGGTCATCGGGGCGAGCCTGGGTGCGGTACGGAGCCAGGCGCGTCAGGGGCGTCGGGAGCGGTCCTCCCCGGTCGCGTCATTCCGCTCCGACAAATAATGCAAGCACGCTTGCTTGTTTCCTGAGGGCCTGCCATGCTCCGGACACACCGCCCTACCCCGAGGGGAGCGCACCGTGTCCGATCCGGCAGCCGTGCTCGACGATCTTCGTGCCGAAGGGGACGACCTCGACCAACTGGTCGAGGGCCTGAGCGAGAAGCAGTGGTCGCTCGCCACACCCGCGCCGCGCTGGACCGTCGCCCACCAGATCGCGCATCTCGCCTGGACGGACACGGCGGCGCTGCTGTCCGTCACCGACCCCGAGGGCTTCGCGGCGGAGGCGCGCGAAGCGCTTGCCGCGCCCGAGCGGTTCGTCGACGACGGCGCCGAGGCGGGGGCCGCGCTGCCGGTCGACGAGCTGCTGGCCTGGTGGCGGGATGGTCGCGAGCAGCTCCAGCGCGCACTGCGGGCGGCGCCGGACGGGGTCAGGTTCCCCTGGTACGGGCCTCCGATGGGCGCCGCTTCGATGGCGACCGGGCGGCTGATGGAGACCTGGGCGCACGGCCAGGACATCGCGGACGCGGTGGGCGTACGCCGTGAGCCGACGGCGCGGTTGCGGCACGTGGCCCGGATCGGGGTGCGGGCACGCGGCTACGCCTTCGCCGTGCGCGGGCTCACCCCGCCGGACGAGGAGTTCCGGGTGGAGCTGACCGCGCCGGACGGGTCGGGAGTATGGGCGTACGGCCCCGAGGACGCCCGGCAGCGGGTGACCGGGACGGGCGCTCGACTTCTGCCTCCTGGTGACCCAGCGGGTCCACCGTGACGACGTGGCGCTGCGGGCACAGGGCGCCGACGCCGACCGGTGGCTGGACATCGCGCAGGCGTTCGCGGGCCCGGCGGGCGCGGGGCGGGAGCCGAAGCGGGACGGGGGAGGGGCATGACGGTCCCCGGCGGGCAGGGCGGCCGGCCACTGCGGATCGGGAACGCGTCCGGCTTCTACGGCGATCGCTTCGACGCCATGACGGAGATGCTCACCGGCGGTGAACTCGACGTACTCACCGGGGACTATCTCGCCGAACTGACCATGCTCATCCTCGGACGCGACCGCCTGAAGGACCCGCGGCTCGGGTACGCCAAGACCTTCCTGCGGCAGCTGGAGGACAACCTGGGCGTGGCACACGAGCGCGGGGTGCGGATCGTGGCCAACGCGGGCGGACTGAACCCGGGAGCGCTCGCCGACGCCGTACGGGATCTCGCGGAACGCGTCGGTGTGCCGGTGCGCGTCGCCCACGTCGAGGGCGACGGCCTGCCGCTGCCCGAAGGGGCGCTGACGGCGAACGCGTACCTGGGCGGCGGCGGGATCACGGAGTGCCTGCGTGCGCGTGCGGACGTGGTGGTGACGGGGCGCGTCACGGACGCGGCTCTGGTCACGGGACCGGCGGCGTGGTGGTTCGGTTGGGGCGCCGAGGAGTACGACCGCCTTGCGGGGGCGGTGGTCGCGGGGCACGTGCTGGAGTGCGGGACGCAGGCGACGGGCGGGAACTACCCGTTCTTCTCCGGCTTCGCAGAGCGTTCAGGCGCGAGGCGCCCGGGGTTCCCGCTCGCGGAGATCCATGCCGACGGTGCTTCTGTCATAACGAAGCACCCCGGAACGGGCGGTTGCGTCGACACGGGAACGGTCACCGCGCAACTGCTGTACGAAACGGGCGCGCTCCGGTACGCCGGGCCCGATGTCACGGCACGACTCGACACCGTACGGCTGACACAGGACGGCCCCGACCGGGTGCGAATCGCGGGCGTTCACGGAGAGGCCCCGCCGCCCACCCTCAAAGCCGGCGTGACCCGGGTCGGCGGGTGGCGCAACGAGGTCGTGTTCGTACTCACCGGCCTGGACATCGAGGCGAAGGCAGAGCTCGTCCGGGCCCAGGTCGAGGACGCCCTGTCGGCGGCCAAAAGCCGGCCCGCGCAGGTCTGTTGGGAGCTGGTGCGCACGGACCGCCCGGACGCGGACACGCAGGAACGCGCGAGCGCCCTGCTGCGGCTGGTCGTACGGGACCCGGACCCGGCGAACGTCGGCCGCGTGATCAGCGGAGCGGCGATCGAGCTGGCGCTCGGCAGCTACCCCGGCTTCCACGTGACGGCCCCGCCGGGGAAGGGAGCGCCGTACGGCGTCTTCGAGGCGGCGTACGTGAACGCGTCCGACGTCGAGCACGTGGCCGTGCTGCCGGACGGCGAGCGGGTGAGAGTGCCGCATCCCGCCACCACGCGCCCCCTCGCACCGGTGGGCGACACACCGGACTTCCCGCCCGCACGGACTGGTCCGGCCCGTCCGGCCCGTCCGGTTGGTGCGGCCGGTCCGACCCGAAGGGCCCCGCTCGGCCTGGTCGCGGGCGCCCGCAGTGGGGACAAGGGCGGCGACGCGAACGTAGGCGTGTGGGTGCGGTCGGACGAGGCGTGGCAGTGGCTTGCCCACGCACTGACGGTGGACCGTTTCCGTGAACTGCTCCCGGAGACCAGGGATCTGCCCGTCACGCGGTACGTCCTGCCGAACCTGCGGGCGATGAACTTCGTGGTCGAGGGCCTCCTGGGCGAGGGAGTCGCGTCCCAGGCCCGCTTCGACCCCCAGGCGAAAGCCCTGGGCGAATGGCTGCGCGCCCGCCACATCGACATACCGGAGGCACTCCTGTGACACCAGAACGTTCGTGCGCGACGGCGCGGTGCCCCTGCGCGGTAGCGCGACGCTCCCGTCGTGGCCCCTTCCAGCCCGGCCGGCGTTTGAGGACCGGGGTCCCGGGCGGAGCCCCGGTTCGGGAAACCCACCCCGTACCCCGCCCCCACAACCCCCGGCGGTGACCCCATGACCCTGCTCCCCACCGCCCTCGACCCGCAGAGCCCCGAGTACGCCGCCAACCGCGCCGCCATGCTCGCCAAGCTGGCCGACCTCGACGCCGAGCACGCCAAGGCTCTCGCCGGCGGGGGCGAGAAGTACGTCGCCCGCCACCGCGAGCGCGGCAAGCTGCTCGCGCGCGAGCGCATCGAGCTGCTGCTCGACCCGGACACCCCGTTCCTGGAGCTGTCCCCCCTCGCCGCCTGGGGAAGCGAATACGCCGTGGGCGCGTCCATGGTCACCGGCATCGGTGTCGTCGAAGGCGTCGAATGCCTGATCACCGCCACCGACCCCACCGTCAGGGGCGGCGCCTCCAACCCCTGGACCCTCAAGAAGGCCCTGCGGGCCAACGAGATCGCGTACGCGAACCGCCTCCCCTGCATCAGCCTCGTCGAGTCCGGCGGCGCGGATCTCCCCTCGCAGAAGGAGATCTTCATCCCCGGCGGCGCCCTCTTCCGCGACATCACCCGGCTGTCCGCCGCCGGAATCCCGACCATCGCCGTCGTCTTCGGCAACTCCACGGCCGGCGGGGCGTACATCCCCGGAATGTCCGACCACACCATCATGATCAAGGAGCGTTCGAAGGTCTTCCTCGGCGGCCCGCCCCTGGTCAAGATGGCCACCGGCGAGGAGTCGGACGACGAATCACTCGGCGGCGCCGAAATGCACGCCCGCACCTCCGGCCTCGCCGACTACTTCGCGCTGGACGAGCACGACGCCCTGCGCCAGGCCCGCCGCGTGGTCGCCCGCCTGAACTGGCGCAAGGCGCAACCGTCCGCTTCGCGGGCCCCCGCCGAGCCGCCCAAGTACGACGAGGAAGAGCTCGCCGGCATCGTTCCCGGTGATCTCAAGGTGCCCTTCGACCCGCGCGAAGTGATCGCCCGCATCGTCGACGCCTCCGACTTCGACGAGTTCAAGCCGCTGTACGGGCCCAGCCTGGTCACCGGCTGGGCTCGCCTCCACGGCCACCCCGTGGGCATCCTGGCCAACGCCCAGGGCGTCCTGTTCAGCGCGGAGTCCCAGAAAGCCGCCCAGTTCATCCAGTTGGCGAACCAGCGCGACATCCCCCTCCTCTTCCTCCACAACACCACCGGCTACATGGTCGGCAAGGAGTACGAGCAGGGCGGCATCATCAAGCACGGCGCGATGATGATCAACGCGGTCTCCAACTCCAAGGTCCCGCACCTCTCCGTCCTGATGGGCGCCTCCTACGGAGCCGGCCACTACGGCATGTGCGGCCGCGCGTACGACCCACGCTTCCTCTTCGCCTGGCCCAGCTCCAAGTCCGCCGTCATGGGCCCCCAGCAGCTCGCAGGCGTGCTCTCGATCGTCGCCCGCGCGTCGGCCGCCGCGAAGGGCCGGCCGTACGACGACGAGGCCGACGCGGGGCTGCGCGCCATGGTCGAGCAGCAGATCGAGTCGGAGTCCCTCCCGATGTTCCTGTCGGGGCGGCTGTACGACGACGGGGTCATCGACCCGCGCGACACCAGGACCGTGCTGGGGCTGTGCCTGTCCGCGATCCACACGGCACCG
The DNA here is from genome assembly GCF_053646035.1 of Streptomyces sp. NPDC055287. Taxonomy (NCBI): domain Bacteria; kingdom Bacillati; phylum Actinomycetota; class Actinomycetes; order Kitasatosporales; family Streptomycetaceae; genus Streptomyces; species Streptomyces sp. NPDC055287. Next base: position 10,675 of record NZ_JBSHNE010000028.1, read on the forward strand.
GTCGAGGGCGCGCGCGGCGGCTTCGGCATCTTCCGGATGTGAAGGGCCTCCCGATGAGTTCGACGATTTCCTCAGTGCTCGTGGCCAACCGCGGCGAGATCGCCTGCCGGATCTTCCGTACGTGCGCACAGCTCGGCATCACCACGGTCGCCGTGTACTCCGACGCGGACACGGGCGCGCTGCACGCCCGTTCCGCGGACGCTGCCGTACGCCTCCCGGGAACGGCCCCCGCCGACACGTACCTGCGTGGTGATCTCGTCGTGAAGGCCGCCCTGTCGGCCGGTGCGGACGCGGTCCATCCCGGGTACGGATTCCTCTCCGAGAACGCCGAGTTCGCCCGCGCCGTACTGGACGCGGGTCTCGTGTGGATCGGTCCGCCGCCCGCGGCGATCGACGCCATGGCCTCCAAGACACGCGCCAAGGAACTCATGGCGGCCTCCGGCGTCCCCCTCCTGGCCCCCGTCGCCCCCGACCGGGCCACCGACGCGGACCTCCCGCTCCTCCTCAAAGCGGCTGCGGGCGGCGGCGGCAGGGGCATGCGCGTCGTACGCGACCTGGCGGCGCTCCCCGGAGAGCTGACAGCGGCAGCCGCGGAAGCGCGGTCGGCCTTCGGCGACGGTGAGGTCTTCGCCGAGCCGTACGTCGAACGCGGCCGCCACGTCGAGGTCCAGGTGATGGCCGACGCGCACGGCACCGTCTGGGCGCTCGGGACCCGCGACTGCTCCCTCCAGCGCCGGCACCAGAAGGTCGTCGAAGAGGCCCCCGCACCCGGCCTGGACGACGCCCTGCGCACCACGCTGCACGACGCCGCCGTGGCGGCGGCGAGGGCGGTGGACTACCGGGGCGCGGGAACGGTCGAGTTCCTGGTCTCGGCCGAAGGACGCCCGTACTTCCTGGAGATGAACACCCGCCTCCAGGTCGAACACCCCGTCACGGAAGCGGTGTTCGGCATCGACCTCGTGGCGCTGCAACTGCGCGTCGCCGAGGGCGAGGCACTGCCCCCCGAACCACCCGCCCCTTCGGGCCACGCCGTGGAGGCCCGCCTCTACGCGGAGGACCCGGCCCGCGACTGGCAGCCCCAGACGGGCGCCCTGCACGCACTGCGCGTCACCGAGGCGCCCGGACTGCGGCTCGACAGCGGGTACGCCGGCGGAGACCTCGTGGGGGTGCACTACGACCCGATGCTGGCCAAGGTGATCGCCCACGCGCCCACCCGCGCCGAAGCCGTACGCAAACTGGCCCATGCCCTGGAGCGGGCCGCGATCCACGGCCCGGTCACCAACAGGGAACTGCTCGTACGCTCGCTGCGGCATCCGGACTTCGGCGCCGGCCGGCTCGACACGGGGTTCTACGACCGGCACCTGGACGCCCTCACCGAGGCCACCGCGGACTCACGCGAAGGAGCACTCGCCGCGCTCGCCGCCGCCCTGGCCGACGCCGCCGCCAGACAGGCCGCGGGAACGACGACGGCGGCCCGGCTCGGCGGCTGGCGCAACCTGGCTTCCCAGCCGCAGGCGAAGACCTACCGGACCGAGCCCGACGGGACGGAACACGAGGTCCGCTACCGGGCCACCCGGGACAGCCTCACCGCGGAAGGCACTCCGGGCGTTCGCGTGCACGGCGTACGGGCCGATCACGTGACCCTCGAAATCGAAGGCGTACTGCGGCACTTCGTCGTCACCGTGCACCCCGGCGGCCGCACGTACGTCGACACGTCCACAGGCGGTACGCACACCCTCACCGCCCTGCCCCGCTTCCCGGACCCCACCACCAGTACGGCGCCCGGGTCCCTGCTCGCACCCATGCCGGGAACCGTCGTCCGCGTCGCCGAGGGGATCGCGGAGGGCGCGCACGTCACCGCCGGGCAGCCCCTGCTCTGGCTGGAGGCCATGAAGATGGAACATCGCGTCTCCGCCCCCGCCTCCGGCACGCTCACCGCGCTCCACGCCGCTCCCGGCCGCCAGGTCGAGGTCGGCGCCCTGCTCGCCGTCGTACAGGCCGAAGAGCCTGGCGAAGAGTCCCAGGAGGAACAGCAGTCATGAGCACCGCCGTTGTAGAGACCGAAGAACACAAGGCGCTCCGCGCGGCCGTCGCCACTCTCGGGAAGCGCTACGGACGCGACTACATGACCACCGTCGTGCGCGAAGGGGCACATCCCGACGCGCTCTGGGCCGAAGCCGCCAAGCTCGGCTACCTCGGTGTGAACCTTCCCGAGGAGTACGGCGGAGGGGGCGGTGGAATAGCGGAGCTGTCCATCGTCCTGGAGGAGCTGGGGGCAGCCGGCTGCCCGCTCCTCATGATGGTCGTCTCACCCGCCATCTGCGGCACCGTCATCGCCCGTTTCGGCACGGACCAGCAGAAGGCCACCTGGCTGCCGGGCCTCGCCGACGGCAGCCTCACCATGGCCTTCGGCATCACCGAGCCCGACGCCGGATCGAACTCCCACCGGATCACCACCTCGGCCCGCCGTGACGGCGACGACTGGCTGCTCACGGGACGCAAGGTCTTCATCTCCGGCGTCGACATCGCCGACGCGACCCTCGTCGTCGGCCGCACGGAGGACGCGAGGACGGGCCGCCTCAAGCCGTGCCTGTTCATCGTCCCCCGCGACACCCCCGGCTTCCGGCGCTCACAGATCGACATGGAACTCCAGGCACCGGAGAAGCAGTTCGAGCTGGCCCTCGACGACGTGCGGCTGCCCGCCGAAGCGCTCGTCGGCGACGAGGACGCGGGCCTCCTCCAGCTCTTCGCGGGCCTCAACCCCGAGCGCGTCATGACGGCCGCGTTCGCGGTCGGCATGGGCCGCTACGCCGTGCACAGGGCCGTCGAGTACGCCAAGGACCGTAGCGTCTGGAAGGCCCCCATCGGCGCCCACCAGGCCATCGCCCACCCCCTGGCGCAGGCCCACATCGAACTCGAACTGGCGCGCCTGATGATGCAGAAGGCCGCCCATCTCTACGACACGGGCGACGACCTCGGCGCGGGGGAGGCCGCCAACATGGCGAAGTACGCCGCCGCCGAGGCCTGCGTGAAAGCCGTCGACCAGGCCGTCCACACCCTGGGCGGCAACGGACTCACCCGCGAGTACGGCCTCGCGTCGCTCATCACCGCCGCCCGGGTGGCCCGCATCGCGCCCGTCAGCCGGGAAATGATCCTGAACTTCGTCTCCCACCAGTCCCTGGGTCTCCCCAAGTCGTACTAGTACGCGCGATTCTGGCCACCACCCATACCGCGGAGGGGACCGTCATGGCGTTCCAGAGCGAGTACGCATCCGTAGAGCCCGTCGAGCTGCCCATCCACGAGGCGGTGCTCGCAAGGGCCGCCGAGTACGGCGAAACGCCCGCCCTGATCGACGGGACGAACGGCGACACGATCACGTACAGCCAACTGGACTTCTTCCACCGGCGGATCGCCGCCGCGCTCGCCGAGGCCGGCCTGCGGCAGGGCGACGTACTGGCCCTGCACAGCCCCAACACCATCGCGTACCCGGTGGTCTTCTATGCCGCCACGCGCGCCGGGGCCTCCGTCACGACCATCCATCCGCTGTCCACGGCGGAGGAGTTCGCCAAGCAGCTCGCCGACTCCTCCGCCCGCTGGATCGTCACCGTCTCACCGCTGCTCGGCGTCGCGCGCAGGGCCGCAGAACTCGTCGGCGGAATCGAGGAGATCTTCGTCTGCGACAGCGCGGAGGGCCACCGCTCCGTCCTCGACATGCTCGCTTCGACCGCACCCGAGCCACACCTCACCATCGACCCGTCCGAGGACATCGCGGCGCTCCCGTATTCGTCGGGCACCACCGGCGTTCCCAAGGGCGTGATGCTGACGCACCGCAGCATCGCCACCAACCTGGCGCAGCTCGACCCCTTCATCCCCATGGGCCCGGGCGACCGCATCCTCGCCGTACTGCCCTTCTTCCACATATACGGCCTCACGGCACTCATGAACGCGCCCCTGCGCAATGGTGCGACGGTCGTCGTACTACCGCGCTTCGAGCTCGACCAGTTCCTCGGCGCGATCGAGAAGCACCGCATCAACGGCCTGTACGTCGCCCCGCCCATCGTCCTGGCCCTCGCCAAGCACCCCGCCGTCGGGAAGTACGACCTGTCCGGCCTCGAGTACATCGTCAGCGCCGCCGCCCCGCTCGACGCCGCCCTCGCGCAGGCCTGCTCCAGCCGCCTCGGACTGCCGCCCGTCCTCCAGGCGTACGGCATGACGGAACTGTCCCCCGGCACCCACGTCGTTCCCCGGAACGCGCCGAACCCGCCCCCGGGAACCGTCGGAAAGCTTCTCCCGGGAACGGAAATGCGCATTCTCTCCCTGGACGACCCCGGCACGGACGTGGCCGTGGGCGAGGACGGCGAAATCGCGATCCGGGGCCCGCAGGTGATGAAGGGCTACCTCGGCCGCCCCGACGCCACCGCGGCGTTGATCGACACCGACGGATGGGTGCACACCGGCGACATCGGAAGGGTCGATGCGGACGGCTGGCTGTTCGTCGTCGACCGCGTGAAGGAACTCATCAAATACAAGGGCTTCCAGGTGGCACCCGCCGAACTCGAAGCACTCCTCCTCACCCACGAGGCGATCGCGGACGCGGCAGTCATCGGCGTGTACGACGACGACGGCAACGAAGTGCCCATGGCGTACGTCGTCCCGCAGCCGTCCGCACGCCTCACCGAGGACGACGTCATGGCGCACGTCGCCGAGCGCGTCGCCCCGTACAAGAAGGTCCGCCGGGTGGCGTTCGTCGGAAGCGTCCCCAGGGCGGCCTCCGGAAAGATCCTCAGGCGCGAACTGCGTGAGCTGCGCGCGCCGCGTGAACGTGAAGGCGAGAGCAGATGTCCCTGATACCGACCGCACACGTCCGCGGAATCACCACCCTGACCCTCGACTCACCGGCGAACCGCAACGCACTGTCCGCGCGGCTCGTCGGTGAGCTCGGCGACGCCCTTTCCGCGTGCGCGAAGGACCCCTCCGTACGGGCCGTACAGCTCACCCACGCAGGGGGCACCTTCTGCGCGGGCGCCGACCTCAAGTCGCCGCCCGACCCGGCGGCCTTCGTGACCCTCCTGCGGGCCGTCGTCGCCCTGCCCAAGCCCGTGGTGGCCCGCGTGACGGGGCACGTGCGGGCCGGCGGCCTGGGGCTGCTCGGCGCGTGCGACATCTCCGCCGCCGGGCCCCGCGCGAGCTTCGCGTTCACCGAGTCCCGGCTCGGGCTCGCCCCCGCCGTCATCTCGATGCCGCTGCTGCCCCGCCTCGACCCGCGCGCCGCCGCCCGCTACTACCTGACCGGAGAGCGGTTCGACGCCGCCGAGGCTGCCCGTACAGGACTGATCACCATCGCGTCCGGCGACGACGTGGACGACGCGCTCGCACCCGTACTCGACGGTCTGCGCAGGGCCTCGCCACAGGGGCTGGCCGAATCCAAGCGCCTGGTCACGGCTACAGTGCTGGCAGCCTTCGACCGGGACACGGACACGCTCGTCGAGCAGTCCGCGCGCCTGTTCGCCTCACGGGAGGCGGCCGAAGGCGTGACGGCATTCCTCGAACGACGGGACCCCGCATGGGTGCTGTGACCCCGACTCCGACACCGGCCGCGGGCTCCGCCACAGGCTCCGCTCCGGCCACGGGCAAGGCCCCCAAGCAGGACCGCTCCAGGGCCACCAGGCAGCGCCTGCTGGAAGCCGCCGTGTCCTGCCTGGCCGAGCGCGGATGGGCAGGCTCCACGGTGTCCGTCGTCGCGGAACGGGCCGGCGTCTCACGCGGCGCGGCCCAGCACCACTTCCCCACCAGAGAAGACCTCTTCACGGCCGCCGTCGAGTACGTCGCCGAAGAACGCTCCACGGCACTGCGCGCACTGTTCCCGCACGGCGCCACCAACCGCGCGGCCGTCGTCGGCGCCCTCGTCGACCTCTACACAGGACCGCTCTTCCGGGCCGCCCTGCACCTGTGGGTCGCCGCCTCCAACGAGGACCAGCTGCGCGCACGCGTCACCGAGCTCGAGGCCCGTGTCGGCCGCGAGACCCACCGCATCGCCGTGGAACTCCTGGGCGCCGACGAAGCGGTCCCCGGCGTACGCGAGACCGTCCAGGGACTCCTCGACATGGCCCGCGGCCTCGGCCTCGCCAACCTCCTCACCGACGACGCGACGCGACGCGACCGGGTGGTGGCCCAGTGGGCGGCGCTGCTCGACGGCGCGCTGGGCTGAGGGGCCGGAACGCCCGGCCCCTCACCCGGGCAGGCTCAGCGGGCGATGTCGTCGAAGCCCGTGACCTCGTGCGGATTGCGCGACGCGGGACCGACGTACCGCGCGGAAGGCCGCACCAGGCGCCCCGTGCGCTTCTGCTCCAGGATGTGCGCCGACCATCCGGCCGTACGCGCACACGTGAACATCGACGTGAACATGTGCGCCGGGACCTCGGCGAAGTCCAGCACGATCGCCGCCCAGAACTCGACGTTCGTCGCGAGCACCCGGTCGGGACGCCGCGCGTGCAGCTCCTCGAGGGCGGCCTTCTCCAGGGCCTCCGCGACCTCGAAGCGCGGCGCCGCGAGCTCCTTCGCCGTACGCCGCAGAACGCGCGCACGCGGGTCCTCCGCGCGGTACACACGGTGACCGAAGCCCATCAGACGCTCGCCCTTGTCCAGGGCACGCTTCACATACGCCGTCGCGTCACCGGTGCGCTCGATCTCCTCGATCATGCCGAGGACGCGCGAGGGCGCGCCACCGTGGAGCGGCCCCGACATGGCACCGACCGCGCCCGACAGAGCGGCGGCCACGTCGGCGCCGGTCGACGCGATCACGCGCGCGGTGAACGTGGAGGCGTTCATGCCGTGCTCGGCGGCCGACGTCCAGTAGGCGTCGACGGCCTTGACGTGCCTGGGGTCGGGCTCGCCGCGCCAGCGCTTCATGAAGCGCTCCACGACGGTCTCCGCCTTGTCGATCTCCCTCTGCGGCACCATCGGCAGGCCCTGCCCGCGCGCCGACTGGGCGACGTACGACAACGCCATCACGGCGGCACGCGCCAGGTCGTCGCGGGCGGTCCGCTCGTCGATGTCGAGCAGCGGTTTCAGGCCCCACACGGGCGCGAGCATCGCGAGCGCGGACTGCACGTCGACGCGGATGTCACCGGAGTGGACGGGGATCGGGAACGGTTCGGCGACCGGAAGTCCGGGATTGAACGCGCCGTCGACCAGCAGACCCCACACGTTCCCGAAGGACACGTGCCCGACGAGGTCTTCGATGTCGACCCCCCGGTAACGGAGCGCACCGCCCTCCTTGTCCGGTTCTGCGATCTCCGTTTCGAACGCGACGACTCCTTCGAGTCCGGGTACGAAGTCGGACATCAGGCGGCTCCTCATGATGTGTTCGACAAGCATCGACAAGCGGTAGGCGGCTTATGACCGGGGGGCAGGATCCAGCGCCATCGGTCACCCCGGTGATTCCCCGCGCGGCAGGTGGTCACCCAACCGCCTCGGAAGCAGGCACGATATCCCCTGCTGTATGGAGGTCACAGTGCCCGGCGCCCATATTTTGGCGGGTTCCGCCGATGCGGGGAAGCGTGATTACCGGCACACTGCCCCATTTCCCGGGCGAGGGTTGATGACACCGGGTGCCGGGCACACTGGGCCCCTGCGGCAGGATGGCACTGTGCCGAACCGAGATTTCGATCCCGCCGCCATGCGCGAGCACTACCGCAGCGAAGCCTTCACGGAGGCGGAACTCGCAGCCGGGCCCATGGGCCAGTTCGACCACTGGTTCAGGGAGGTCGCCACCGGCGGCCTCCACGAGCCGAACGCGATGATCGTCTCCACCGCCACCCCCGACGGCCGGCCCTCCTCCCGCACGGTGCTTCTGAAGAAGTACGACGCCGAGGGCTTCGTCTTCTTCACGAACTACGCCTCCCGCAAGGGGCGGGAGATCGAGTCCAATCCGTACGTCTCACTGCTCTTCCCGTGGCACCAGGTCGCGCGCCAGGTCATAGTCACCGGAACGGCCGTGCGGATCGGCCGCGAGGAGACGGCGGCGTACTTCAGAACCCGCCCGCACGGCTCACAGCTGGGGGCCTGGGCGAGCGCGCAGTCGTCCGTTGTCGGGTCCCGCGAAGAGCTGCTCGCGCGGTACGACGAACTGGCGGCGCGCTACCCGCAGACCGAACGCGTACCGGTGCCGCCGGACTGGGGCGGCTACCGGGTCGTTCCCGAGACGGTCGAGTTCTGGCAGGGCCACGCGAACCGCCTGCACGACCGCCTGCGCTACGTCCCCGACGGCGACGCGTGGCGCGTGGAACGCCTCTGCCCGTGAGGCCCGGCCGCGCATGGGCCCGCGGAACGCAGAAACCCGCGGGCTCTGGTCCCTCCGAAGAGGAGCCGGCCGGACTTACCGGCGAGCCCGCGGGTCAGTGACTGCTGGGATTTCGGCCGACGATCTGTCGGCCTGCACTAAGTGCGACGACGGGCCGTCAGCCCGCAGTCACCTCACGAGTCCGAAATGACATCACTTCCGAACCACCTCCCTTCACGTGTACTGCAAGCGTAAGAACCCCTCCCGTTCACCACAACCGAATTTCCGGGAGGTATTTATTTCACCGAACCAGGTGTGGGCTGCGTCACGTTCCAGTTGAATGATCCCGAGTTCAGCAGTGCAGCAAAGGCGAACACCTGCAGGGGGTGCCAGGTGAGTGCTTCCCGGATCGGCGAGACCACCGATGCGTTCGGTCCCGACGAGCCAGGACCCGGTTCCGACGATCTTCTTGCCGCGCTTCTCGACGGCATGGACGCGGCGCTCTGTGCCTTCGACGCGGAAGGTGTGATCACCCACTGGAACCGCGAGGCCGAGCGGATCCTCGGGTGGACGGTCGACGAGGCGGTCGGGCGGTCCGGTTTCGCGGGCTGGGCGGCCAGGGCCGCGGACGCCGACGAAGTGCAGGGACGGCTGATGTCGGCGATGCACGCGCCGGGCCGGCAGGTGCACGAATTCGCGTTACTGCGCAAGGACGGCGGGCGCATTCTCGTACGGACGCAGTCGGCGGGGGTGCGCGGCGCGGAGGGCAAGCCCGCGGGGGTGTACTGCGCGTTCAGCGAGGTGCACGCGCAGATCGACCTGGAGCGGGCGATCGCGCTCAGCGAGGCTCTCTTCGACGACGCGTCCTGGGGCGTCGTCCTGGTGGACGTGGACCTTCGCCCGACCGTCGTCAACACGCATGCGGCACGCGCGCTCGGGGTGGGCCGTACGACGCTCCTGGGCCGCCCCTTGGGGGAGCTGATCGTCCAGGGCGTGGAGGAGCTGGAGGGCGCCCTCCAGCACGTACTGGCGGAAGGGGCGCCGCCTGCTCCCGCCGAGCTGTGGGTGACGCTGCGCAGGGCCGAGGCGGGCGGCAAGGGGGAGCGGCGGCGGTGCTGGCGCAGTGGCTTCCTGCGGCTGGCCTCGCCGCTCGCCGAGGAGCCGGTTCCGCTCGGGGTCGGCTGGCTGTTCCAGGACATCACCGAGGCGAAGACCGCGGAACAGGAAGCCGCGCAGCTGCGGTTCCGCGGGAACCAGCTGCACCGTGCGGGGCGCGCGGCCGCCGAGTGCGAGGACCCGATGGAGGCGGCACTGTCGTACCTCGACTTCGCTCTCGCGGGGTTCGCCGACCACGCTCTGGTCGACCTGTCCGTGGGAGAGCATCCGCCGCGTCTGGTCCGGGCGGCGGCCACGCCGGCGGGCGCCCCGGGCCCGTGCCTGCCGGTCACCGGGGGAGCCGGCATCCCGGTTCCGTACCCGTCGGGTCATCCGGCGCTCCAGTGCCTGGACCGGCTCGGGTCGGTACGGGCGAGCGGGGGTTCGCCGGACTGGGCGGCGCAGCGCCAGTGGCCGGAGGACACCGTGCACGCCCTGTGCACGGTGTTGCGCAGCCGTGGCAGGACGCTGGGTGTGGCCACCTTCCTGCGCGGCCCGAGTCGCACGGCTTTCGAGCGCCCTGACGCGACGTACGCGGAGAACATCGCGGTGCGCGTGGCGGCGGCGATCGACTTGTCCCGGGCGCTCAAGCCGACGTGACGCACCCGGGAACGGGAACCGCGACGTGCCGTTCCCGGGAACGGCTGCGCGCCGATCCTGGGAACGGCGGTACGACGAACCCGGTAACGCACCAGCCGGTGCGGGCGGACCGCACCGGCCATGGCCGTCCTACGCCGCGTGCAGCGCCAGCGTCGGGGAGAGCCGAGCGGCCCGTACGGCCGGGTACAGCCCTGCCGCCGTGCCGATGACGAGGGTCGCGCCGAACCCGCCGCCGACCGCCCACGGGGGTACGACCCACGGCAGTCCGCCGACGTACGCGTAGACGCCCGTCGCGGCGGCGCCCATCGCGACGCCGGCCAGGCCGCCCAGGCCCGAGAGCATCAGTGACTCTGTGACGAACTGGACGCGGATCTGGCCGCGGGTCGCGCCCAGGGAGCGGCGGAGCCCGATCTCGTAACGTCGCTCCAGCACCGAGATGATCATGGTGTTGGCTACGCCGACTCCACCCACGAGCAGTGCGATCCCGCCGAGCCCGAGGAGTAGTCCGTTGAACGCGCCCTCGGTCGCCGCCTTGGCCTGGAGGGCCGACGACGGGTCGGTGACCTGCACGTTCCGCGGGTTCTGCGGGTCGACGGTCGAGGCGATCAGTTTTCGTACGTCATGGACGGAGGCATCGGTCGAGCGCTCGTACACCGACGTCGGGTGGCCGTCGAAGCCGAGCAGCTTCTGCGCGCCTGCCCAGCCGACCAGTGCCGAGCGTTCGATCTCGGGCGAGAGCGGCAGCGGGCCGAGGATGCCGACGACGGTGAAGTACCGGTCGCCGATGCGGACCTGGCGGCCCGGCGACGTGATGCCGAGGCGCCGTGCGGAGACGTGGCCGAGGACGACCGAGGGGTATCGGCCGTTGGCCTGGTTGAGCCAGGTGCCGGCGGCCACCTTGCCGCGCAGGACGTTCAGCAGTTCCTCCGTCGTGGCCTTGACGGCGATGCCGCCCGTCTCGTCCTCGGAGATCTTCTCCGAGCGCCGCACCGCTTCGTCGACGTCTCCGGTCGCGGCTGCCTCCCGTACGCCCTTGATGCGTCCCACCATGCCGACCGCGTCCTTGGGCAGCTTGACGTCCTCACCGGAGAACATCGGTTCGCCGGGGCTCGCGACCAGCATGTTGGTCCCCAGCCGGTCGAGGCGTTCCATCAGCTGGGCCTTGCTGGAGGCGGAGATGCCGACCACCGAGATCATGGTGGCGATACCGATGGCGATGCCCAGGGCCGACAGGACGACCCGCACGGGGCGGCTGCGGAGCCCGGCGGAGCCGACGTGCAGGATGTCGCGCGGGCCGAGCCTTGCCGCTCTGAGTCGTGTGCGGGCCATCATTCGCCGTTCCTCAGGTCCGCCACGACCCGGCCGTCGCGGATACGGACCTGCCGGGGCAGCCGTTCGGCGATTTCCGTGTCGTGGGTGATGACCGCGATCGTGGCGCCCTCTTCGCTGAGTTCGTGGAGGAGCGCCATCACCGCTTCCCCGGATGCGGTGTCGAGCGCCCCGGTCGGCTCGTCGGCGAGCAGCAGGTCCGGCTCGCCGACGACAGCGCGGGCTATCGCCACCCGCTGTTTCTGCCCACCGGACAACTCGTGCGGCTTGTGCCGCATCCGGTCCGCCAGCCCCACCCGTTCCAGCGCGTCCGCGGCCCGCCGGCGCCGCTCGGTGCGTGAGAGACCGGAGTAGAGCAGCCCTTCGGCCACGTTGTCGCGGGCGCTGATGCCCGGCACCAGGTGGAACGCCTGGAAGACGAAGCCGACGTGCTGGGCGCGCAGGGCGGACAGTTCACGGTCGGAGAGGGCGGCGACATCATGTCCGGCGATGGTGACCGTTCCGGCGGTCGGCCGGTCCAGGGTGCCGACGATGTGCAGCAGGGTGGACTTGCCGGAGCCGGACGGGCCGACGATGCCCAGCAGTTCGCCCTCCTGCACGGTGAGGTCGACGCCGCGCAGCGCGGCGACACCTCCGGGGTACTCCTTGGTCACTCCCGCGAGATCGACGACGGCGCTCATATCTTGGGAACCCCGACCTTCATGCCGTCGCGCAGTCCGCCGCCGCTCACTTCGACCCGGCCCTGCCCGAACATGCCGAGCTCGACTTTCACGTCACGGGTCCTTCCGTTCTCGACGACCTCCACGCCGAAGCCGCCACCGGGGAGGGCGAGAAGCGCGTTCACGGGAACGGACAGAACGTCTTCCCGGGTCTCGCCGGTGAGGTTGACGGTGACCGGTGACTGGTCGAAGCCGCTGACCTTCCCCGGTTCGTCGAAGGAGACGGTCACGCCGATCTTGGGGGTGCGGTCCTGCGGGTCGTCGCCGGGCTTCGCGGTCCTGCCGACCGCCGAGACCTCACCCTCCGCGCCGGAGCCGTCCGGCAGGCCGACGGTGACCTTGGTGCCGGTCTTGGCGAGCTTTCCGTCGGCGACGTCCAGCTTGAACGTGACGACACGTTCGGAGCTCGTGGTGGTGAATACGGGCCGGCCCGGCGCCGCCTGGTCCCCGACGGCCGAGTCGGCGCTCTTGATTCGTACAGGGCCGGGCGCGAAGGTGACCTGTTCCGGGCCTACGCGCCCGGTCCGGTCGAGGTCGTGAGCCCGCTGCCAGCGTTTGACGGCGGCCGCGGTCAGCGCCGTGTACTCGTCGTCGACGGTGAAGCCCGTGTACCCGAGAGCGGCCAGGTTCCGCTCCAGCTGTCCGACATCCTTGCCCTCGTCGCCGGTCTTCAGCGTGCGGTACATCGGCCCGGTGCCGTACATGAGGCGGACGGGCTTTCCGTCGATCTCGTAGAGCCTGCCGTCCCGCTTCACCGTGGAGCCGGTGGCGGCGGCCCAGGTGAGCGTTCCCGTGATGCCCGCGTTGAGCTTGCGTTCCTTGGCGTAACCGAGCGTCCCCTCGATCTGGGTGCTGTCGCTGAGGTCGCCGCGTTCGACGGAAGCGGTGGTGGGCGGCAGTGCGGAGTCCTGCGGGGCTTCGCTTTCGCCCGTCGTGCTCAGGGTCGTGGCGGCGACTCCGCCGCCCGCCACGGCGAGAACGACCACGACGGCCGCGACGATCCTGCGCCCCCTCATCGCATGATGCTTTCGCAGGCCTTGTTGGCCTTCTCGAACTTCTCCTTCTCGGCACCCTTGGGCATCGGCATCGCCGCTGTCATCCCGCCGTCGAACTTCGGGTCGGGCATGTTGTAGCCGTTCTTGCGCATGCACTGGGCGTGCTTGAGCATCTTGTCCTTGTCGGCCTGGGTGATCCCGCCGCCCGCCGAGCCGGGGCCGCCCTTCCCGGCGCACGCCTTCAGCGCCTTCTCCATGGCTTCCTTGCTCATGCCGTCGCCGCTGATCGTCATGCCGCGCTCGTCCTGGCCCGGCTTGGGGTCGGGTACGTCGAGCCCGTTGTCGCGCAGGCATTTGCGGTGCTTGGCCGCGTCGTCGCTGGCCTTGCCCGCGTTCGTACCGGAGTCGTTCGACGTGTCGCCGTTCCCGCCGTCCGTGCCGTCGGAACCGCCCGAGCAGGCCGAGGCGAAGAGGGCGAGCGCGGCGAAACAAGAAGCGACGGCCGCTGAGTTCGTACGGGTACGAGTCGTGGGGCTCATGGGTTCTCTCCTTCTGAGGGGGACACCGCGAGCGTTCCAAGGAACGGCCTTTCGTTTCTCTCAGCGAAGACGCTTACATCGGCGAAAGGTCCACTTCAGGTACACAGAGCGCATGCGTGTGCTGGTGGTGGAGGACGAGGAATTCCTGGCCGAGATGATTGCCGAGGGCTTGCGCCGCGACGCGATCGCGGTGGACGTGGCGCCCGACGGTCGGACGGCCCTGCGCAAGCTCGGGCTGGGCGAGTACGACGTGCTGGTCCTCGACCGCGATCTGCCGGGTCTGCACGGTGACGACGTGTGCCGCGAGGTTGTCGGGCGGCGGCTGCTGACCCGCATCCTGATGCTGACGGCCTCCGGGACGGTACGGGACCGGGTCGACGGCCTCGGTCTCGGCGCCGACGACTACCTCACGAAGCCGTTCGCGTACGACGAACTCCTCGCCCGCGTCCTGGCGCTCGGCCGGCGCGCCCGGCCCGCGCTGCCACCCGTTCTCGAACGTGCGGGACTGGTGCTGGACACCGCCCGCAGGCAGGTCAGCAGGGACGGACGCTACCTTGCGCTGTCGCGCAAGGAATTCGCCGTACTGGAGACGCTGATGCGCGCCGACGGCGCGGTGGTCAGCGGCGAGGACCTGATCGAGCAGGTGTGGGAGGAGGACACCAGTTACCGCACCAACGCGGTCCGGGTCACCCTCAGCAAACTGCGCGCCAAGCTGGGCGAGCCGCAGGTGATCGAGACGGTCCCGGGCGCGGGCTACCGGGTCGGCGGTCGCGCGTGACGAGCGAGCGCGGGCGTCTGACGGCGCTGTACGGCGGCCTGCTCGTTCTGGCAGGTGTTCTGCTGATCGGCTTGGTGTACCTCCTCGTACGGGACACGCTCCACTCCAGCATCAGTACGGCGGTCACCACGACAGTGCCGTACACGGACCTCGCCGTTCCGGACCCGGACTGGCGGGCGGCGGTCCCTGCGCGGCGGGCGGAACCCGGCACGCTGGTCGAGCTCGGGCAGGGGGTGCGGGCGGAGTACGCGGCGACCCGGCGGATCAGCAACGCCGCCGAGGACGCCGCACTGGACAGCCTGCTGACGGTGTCAGGCGTGGCGCTCGCCCTTTTCTCGGCCTCCTCCGTGGCCCTGGCCTGGTGGATGGCGGGCAGGGTGTTGCGCCCGGTCGGGGTGATCACCGCGCGGGCGCGCCGGCTGTCGGGTGAGAACCTCCATGAACGGCTCGCCCTGAAGGCGCCGCCGGGTGAGCTGAAGGAACTCGCCGACACCTTCGACGGAATGCTCGACCGGATAGAGCAGCTCGTCTCGGCCCAGCAGCGCTTCGCCGCCAACGCCGCCCACGAACTGCGTACGTCCCTCGCCGTGCAGCGGGCCGCCGCCGAGATCGGACTGGCCGACGAACCGTCGCCGGAGAAGGTCGCCCGTATCCGGGAGAAGCTGATCGAGACGGCGGGGGAGAGCGAGCAGCTCATCGAGGGCCTGCTGCTCCTCGCGGTCTCCGACCAGGGGCTTCAGCGCCGCGAACCGGCCGATCTGGATGCGATCGCCGGCACGGTGGCGGCGGGGCTGGCAGAAGACGCCGGGCGCCGGGACATCACGGTGGAGACGTCTGCGGAGCCGCTGACGGTAAGGGGAGACGCGGTTCTGCTGGGTCACCTCGTCCACAACCTCGCCGCCAACGCGATCCGCCACAACCACCCCGGCGGCCGGGCGCGGGTCCAGGTGTCCCCGGACGGCCTGGAGGTCTCCAACACGGGCCCCGTCGTGCCGCCGGGGACGGTGCCCCGCCTCTTCGAGCCGTTCCGCCGCGCACGGGAGCGCCATCACGCGCCGGGCGAGGGGGCGGGACTGGGCCTGTCGATCGTCGCGTCCATCGCGCGTGCCCACGGCGCGCGAACGACAGCCGAGGCGAACCCGGGAGGCGGGCTGACGGTACGGGTGGTGTTCCCGGGAACGTAGGCGCTCCGTTCCCGGGAACGTGCGCGTTCCGTTCCCGTGAACGGAACGCACGCCGTGCGTTCCCGGGAAGGCGCATCGTCCGTTCCCGGGAACGGCACGAAACGAAGCGGCACTCGGGAACGGACGGCCGCGCGTGCGGGATCAGTGCCGGTAGAAGATCCGGTCGCGGTACTCCGTCATCACGCGGCCGTTCCACTCGTGGCCGCCGTCGACGTTGCCCGAGCGCAGCAGCGGCGGTTCGATGCCGCGGTCCGCCAGCTCGCCCGCCGCGCCTGCCATGACGGCCTGCATCAGGGCGCTCGTGATCACCGTCGAGGCGGGAGCGAACGGCGCCTCGATGCCCTCCGCAGTCAGCTCCGCGTCGCCGGCCGCGATCTTGCTGTCGAGGACGATGTCGCAGTGGTCCTTGAGATAGGTGCCCGAGACGTGCCGGGACTTCGTCTCGCGCGTATACGCCACCGAGGTCACGCCGATGACCTTCAGGCCGAGCGCCCGCGCGTTCATCGCCATCTCCACCGGCAGGGCGTTGCGTCCCGACAGCGAGATGATCACCAGTACGTCGCCCGGTTTCGCGGGGCTGCTGTCCAGCACCGCTCCCGCGAGCCCGTCGACGCGCTCCAGGGCGGAGCCCAGGGGGGCCGGCACGACGTCCACGCCGACGGTTCCGGGAACGGCGAGCAGGTTCATCAGGGCGAGGCCGCCGGCCCGGTAGACGACGTCCTGGGCGGCGAGCGAGGAGTGGCCCGCGCCGAAGGCGAAGAGCCGCCCGCCCGAGGCCACCGTGTCGGCGATGGCGGCCGCGGCGGCCGCGATGTTCCCGGCCTCCTCGTCGCGGACCCGGTGCAGCAGCCCGATCGCGGCGTCGAAGAACTGACCGGCCAGCTTGCTCTCGCTCATCGCGCAAAGCCCCTTCCAGCGGTACATCGTGCGAACGTCGTGCGACGGTGGCGCGGATCACGTTGCGGTCTGGACCAGTGCCGTGTCAATACGGCTTCCCGTCGGCGCGGCACGGTTGTCGGCGCTATGCGTCAGAATTGGGTCAGGGCCAGCGCACGAGCAATCGAGGGGCACGAATGTCCGGACTGATCGACACCACGGAGATGTATCTCCGCACCATCCTCGAGCTCGAGGAAGAAGGCGTGGTCCCCATGCGCGCCCGTATCGCCGAGCGGCTCGACCAGAGCGGACCGACGGTGAGCCAGACCGTGGCGCGCATGGAGCGGGACGGTCTGGTGACCGTGGCGGGCGACCGTCACCTGGAGCTGACCGAAGAGGGCCGCAAGCTCGCCACCCGCGTGATGCGCAAGCACCGGCTCGCCGAGTGCCTGCTCGTCGATGTGATCGGCCTGGAGTGGGAGCAGGTGCACGCGGAGGCCTGTCGCTGGGAGCACGTGATGAGCGAGGCGGTGGAGAGGCGCGTCCTCGAGCTGCTGCGACACCCGACGGAGTCTCCGTACGGGAACCCGATTCCCGGCCTGGAGGAGCTCGGCGAAAAGGCCGAGGCCGACCCGTTCCTGGACGACAACATGGTGAGTCTGAACGACCTGGCGCCGGGACCGGAGGGCAAGACCGTCGTCGTACGGCGGATCGGGGAGCCGATCCAGACGGACGCCCAGCTGATGTACACGCTGCGCCGCGCGGGTGTGCAGCCCGGTTCCGTCGTGAGCGTGACGGAGTCGCCCGGCGGGGTACTCGTGGGCAGCAGTGGCGAGGCCGCGGAGCTCAATGCCGAGGTGGCCTCGCACGTTTTCGTCGCCAAGCGCTGACGCAGGCGCCCGGGTGGCAGCGTTCGCCGGCCCCGCGGTGGTGGGGCCGGTCCGGCGATCCTCCGGAATCCCAGCGACCGGACGGATGGCGTGCCAGGCTGTGACCGAGGCACATGACGTGAGGGCCACCGACCGGTCTGACGGTTCGTCGGGGAGGGGGCAGGGGATGCGCCCGTCGCGCTGGCATCGCCCGGTTTTTTCTGTTCGTTGTGAAGGGGATGGCTCCGGCGCCCTGAGGCGCCGGAGCCCGTCCTCCCCTGTGCTGACCCGGAGCCCCGAGCTCCCAGGGTCAGCCCCCGCGGACCGTCTTCCCCGAGCGGCCCGCCTCCCGCTGAAGATCTCCCCTCGGCGGCGGCAGTCAATCCTTGAGCGTGGTCACTCGAACGAGGGGTGTTGCGCGCAGAAACCGTGTTCTCGAATGCAGGTTCGATAGTCTGGCTGGACTCGACCACTCATGGACGGACCACCCGGGGGACGAAGGGGGTGCCAGGACATATGGTGCGGCGCATCGACGTGACAGGAGCCGACGGCGTACGCCTGGCGGCCTGGGAGTTCGCCGATCCTCCCAAAGGAAGCGGCGAGACGGACCGCGCCCCGGGGGTCTTACTGCTCCACGGCCTGATGGGCCGGGCCTCGCACTGGGCGAGCACCGCGCGCTGGCTCTCGGAGCGCTACCGGGCGGTCGCCATCGACCAGCGCGGCCACGGCCGCAGCGACAAACCGGCCGACGGCCCGTACACCCGCGAGGCGTACGTCGCCGACGCGGAGGCCGCGGTCGAGCAACTGGGCCTCGCGCCCGTCACCCTCATCGGCCACTCCATGGGCGCTCTGACGGCCTGGCAGCTCGCAGCCAAGCGCCCCGACCTGGTCCGGGCCGTCGTCATCTGCGACATGCGGGCGAGTGCGCTCGGAGCCGCGTCCCAGCGCGAGTGGGACGACTGGTTCAAGTCCTGGCCCGTCCCGTTCGCCACCCTCGCCGACGTACGTAAGTGGTTCGGTGAGGACGACCCGTGGGTGGAGCGCCCGAGCCCGGCCCGCGGCGAGTTCTTCGCCGAGGTCATGGCCGAACGGGCCGACGGCTGGCACCCGCTCTTCTCCCGCCATCAGATGCTGACCTCTCGCGAGACGTGGGTGTTCGACGCCCACTGGGAGGAGCTGGCGCTCGTGCAGTGCCCCGCCCTGGTCGTCCGCGGCCTCGACGGCGAACTGGGCCGGGCGGAGGCGCAGGAGATGGTCCGGGTGCTGCCACGCGGGCGGTACGCCGAAGTGGTCGACGCGGGCCACCTCGTGCACTACGACCAGCCGGAAGGCTGGCGCGCCGCGATCGAGCCGTTCCTCGAGGAAACGGCCGACGAGCCGGTCGCCCCGCCCCTGAGCCAGTCCTGACCCGCTCCTCAAACGCCGGAGGGGCCCCAGCCGATCTGGAGCCCCTCCGCCGAAGGTCGTTACGCCGGGTTCAGCCCTTGCTCACCGCGGTGAGGATCTCAGGAAGGCGCGCCGCCGCCTGGGGAGCCGACCAGCGCACACCGGCCCAGGCGATCAGCCCGCCGTACGCCGCGCCCAGCGGCAGCACCAGCCACAACCAGCCCGTCGCGTCCGCCACATGGAGCCAGATCGTCAGCGTGATCAGCGGAGCGCACAGCAGCGCCGCCGCGACCATGCCGCCGAGGATCGAGATCCAGGCGAGGCCCGCCTGTCCCGGCGCCACGTTCTTGTGGGCGCTGCCCTGCGGGATCGAGTACGGGAAGCGCACGGACGCCACCGCCCCTGTCGCCAGCATCGCGCCGAGCAGCGCGAACGACAGGCCGAGCGCCTCGGGAAGGGCCCGCCAGTCGTCCACCAGGCCGGCCGTGATCACAGTGACGAGCGCTGAGTACGGGAGGGTGATCACCAGCAGGGCCAGGGCCCTCGCCCGCAGTTCCTCGTACGCGTCCCGCGAGCTGGAGATCGTCATGGCGACCATCCAGAAGGCGGAGGTGTCCTGACCGAACTGGTTGTACATCTGGATGCCAAGCATCCCGGCCGCGAAGCACGCGAAGTAGATCGTGCCCGTTCCCTGGAGGGCGTTGAACACCGGCACGATCAGCCCGATCACCAGTGAAGTCACCCACGCGGCTTTGGTCTTGGGGTCCCGCCACACGTATCGCAGACTGCGCTCGATCACCGTGCCCGTACGTCCGGCCGGCAGGAACCGCCCGCCGAATCCGCGTGACGACTCCTTGCGGGCCGGCTCCACCACCTGCAGCGTCGAGCCGTCCGGGGACGTCATCAGCTTCACCAGACTGCGCTCCCACGACCACAGCAGCGCGACCAACGCGGCGACGGCCAGCAGCAGCTGGGCCGCGCCACGGCCGTACGCCCCGTCACTCATCGCGTCCACGGCGCCGATCGCCGACGCGGGCGGCACCCAGCTCACCACGTCCGCGACCGGGTCCAGCTTCGAGAGACCGCCCGCGTTGCTGAGCCGCTGCGCGCCGAAGTTGACGACCTGGATGCCGACGGCGATCACCAGGCCGCTCAGCACGGCCAGATCGCGGCCCTTGCGGCTGCTCAGCAGCCGGACGTTCGCCGCGGCCACGGCCCGCGCCAGCGCTACGCACAGCAGCAGGGTCAGCGCGACGGCGGGGACACCGACGGCGGCAGCCGCCGCGCCGTGCGCCACGGAGATCACCGACCCCAGCGCCAGGCAGCACGTGAACAGCGGCCCGATCCCGACGAGCGACGCCGCCAGCAGCGCCCGGATCAGTGGTCGGGGCCGCAGCGGCAGCATGACCAGGCGGGTCGGGTCGAGCGTCTCGTCGCCGCTGGGGAAGAACAGCGGCATGAACGTCCAGCCGAGCCCGAGAAGGGCCGTCAGCAGCACCACCACGGTCGTCGCGTGCTCGTTCCCGCGAAGCGCGACGAGGCCGATCAGCTGAAGCGCCGCGAACAGCAGCGCGAGCACACCGGAGACGATGTACGCCGTCCTGCGGCCGGACGACTGCCGCAGCCCGTTGCGCAGCAGCGACAGCTTGAGCCGTACGAAGACGGACGTGATCCCGGGAACGGCCGGTGCGCTGTTCCGAGGAACGGACGATGTGCGGTTCCCGGGAACGGCCGTGGCGCCCTTCCCGGGAACGGGCGATGCGGCGCCCCCGCTCATCGGGCGCCGCCGCCCAGCCAGTCCAGGTTCTCCCCGCCGGCCCGGTCGTTGGCGCCGACCAGTTCGAGGAAGGCGTTCTGGAGCGTGGGCGCGTCGCCGCGTACCTCCGCGAGCGTCCCCTGCGCACGGATACGGCCCGCGGCCATCACCGCGACCCAGTCGCACAGCGACTCGACGAGCTCCATCACATGGCTGGAGAAGACGACGGTCGCACCGGACTGCGTGTACCGCTCCAGTACGCCGCGGATCGTCTGCGCAGACACGGGATCGACGCCCTCGAACGGCTCGTCCAGGAACAGCACTTCCGGGTTGTGCAGCAGGGCGGCGGCGAGCCCGATCTTCTTGCGCATGCCGGTCGAGTAGTCGACGACGAGCTTGTGCTGGGCGCCTGCCAGGTCCAGTACGTCGAGAAGCTGCGTGGCCCGCTGGTCGACCACGTCGCCGGGCAGCCCTCGCAGCCGCCCGGAGTACGCGAGGAGTTCACGCCCCGACAGCCGCTCGAAGAGCCGCAGGCCCTCCGGCAGTACGCCGATCCTGGCCTTGACCGCCACCGGGTCCTTCCAGACGTCGTACCCGCCGACCAGTACCGTTCCCGCGTCCGGGCGCAGCAGCCCCGTGACCATCGACAGGGTGGTGGTCTTGCCCGCGCCGTTCGGCCCGACCAGGCCGATGAACTTGCCTGCGGGCAGCTCCAGATCGATGCCCGCGACGGCGATCTGCTCGCCGAAGCGCTTCCACAGGCCCTCTGCACGTACGGCGGCGGGCGGCGCACTGTGCGCTCCGCCCGCCTCTTGTGAACCCACTGCCTCATCGGCCATGTCGCACAGCCTCCCGGTGTCCCCGTCCCGCTTCGGGGAACACCCTACGGTCGGCGTGTGCGCGCCGCTGCTGCCTCTCGCCCGCAGGAGTAGGCCAGGGGACTGATCAGTTCCTCCACGTCGGGCAGCCACCGGTTGGCCGGAGTGGGGCGGCGCGCCCACTGCACCGCGCCCATTCCGCCGAGCCGCGTCGGCGGCGCCGCGACGTATTCGCCCTCGCCCCGCGTGACCAGGTCGATCGCGGTCGGCGTCCAGCCCAACTTGCGTACGAGATCGGGCACCTTCGCGCCCGCGCCCGGCAGGACGAAGAAGAGCATCCGGCGGTCGGGGGTGCAGGTCACCGGGCCGAGCGTCAGTTCCATGCGCTCCATCCGTGCCAGCGCCAGGAAGCCGGCCGACTCGGGAACGTCGATGGCGTCGAAGGAGCGGCCGGTCGGCAACAGGATCGAGGCCCTCGGCTGTTTCGCCCACATGCGGCGCGCGGCGGTGGCGCTGCCCGTCGCCTGCGACGCCCAGTCCGCGGTGGCGGGGTGCGCACCGGGCAGGGCGCAGGAGGGGACGCCGCACGAGCAGCGCTCGACGCCCTCGTCCGCCTCCAGCCAGGTGCCCGGGAACACGTCCCAGTGCCGTTCTTCCGCGTACCGCACGGCGCAGTCCAGCAGTTGATCGCCGCGCTGCTTGGGGATCTGGGCGGCATCCGTGACTCCGATGGTCTCTTCCACGATGAACTCAACTCCCGCCGTCACCTTGGGTTACGGGCGTGCGATCGGCTTGCGGAGGAACATCGATCCTGCACGCGGGGCGCATCGGTGCATGGGCGGGGGCGCGCATGGGGCTGGGCAGCGGCGAGGGGGTAGCCACAGGTGTGGAAGCCCGGGAATGACAGTCAAAAGACCGTCAATACCGTCTCTTCCGTCATGTTCCGCATTCTCTGCATATCTGCCGGGCAGTGATCAGCGTGACCGGCGTGATCAGTTCACGACGTACGGACCACGAATCACGGACCAATGCGGCACCAGGGGGTAGTCAATGGCAGCCAGGCCTCTCGTCGCCCGCCAGCCGAACGAACGGTTGCAGGCGCTCATTCAGGAAGCCGGGTGCTCCAACGCCGGGCTCGCGCGCCGCGTCAACATGTGCGGCGCCGAACACGGTCTCGACCTGCGGTACGACAAGACATCGGTGGCCCGCTGGCTGCGCGGACAGCAGCCGCGCGGGCGGGCCCCCGGCATCATCGCGGAAGCGATCGGGCGCAAACTCGGCCGCACGGTGACGATCGACGAGATCGGCATGGCCAACGGCAAGAACCTGGCCTCCGGTATCGGCCTGCAGTTCTCGCCCACCGTGCCCGGCGCGATCGAGCAGGTCTGCGAGCTGTGGCGCAGCGACGTGGGGCGCCGCGACTTCCTGTCGGGTTCGACCGTCGCTGCTTCGGCGCTCGTCGAGCCGAGCCGCGACTGGCTGATCACGGGCACGGACACCCAGGTCGCCAGGACGGCGGGCGGCGGACGGGTCGGCGCGTCGGACGTGGAGGCGGTACGGGCGACCACGGACGCCCTCGTGGAACTGGACCACCGCTACGGCAGCGGGCACGTCAGGCCGATCGTCGTCCACTACCTCAACAGCGTCGTGTCGGGGCTGCTGTCCGGTTCGTACCGCGAATCGGTGGGCCGGGACCTCTTCGCGGCCGTGGCGCGGCTGACCGAACTGGCCGGCTACATGGCCGTCGACACGGGCCAGCCTGGGCTCGCGCAGCGCTATTACATCCAGGCGCTGCGGCTCGCCCAGGCGGCGGGGGACCGCGCGTACGGCGGATACGTACTGGCCGCGTCCATGAGCCACCTCGCCGCCCAGCTCGGCAACCCCCGCGAGATCGCGCAGCTGGCGCGGGCCGCGCAGGAGGGGGCGCGGGGGCAGGTGACGCCCCGCGCGGAGGCGATGTTCTGCGCGGCGGAGGCGCGCGGGCACGCGCTGATGGGCGACGCGCGCGCGTGCAACCAGATGGCGGGCAAGGCGCTGGGCGCGCTGGAGCGTACCGAGGAGGACTCGGGCGACGATCCCGTATGGATCGCGCACTTCGATCACGCGTACCTCTCCGACGAGCTCGCCCACTGCCACCGCGACCTCGGACAGGGGCAGGCGGCGGCCCGGCGCGCCCAGGACGCCCTGGACGGCCACCCGGCCACGCGGGCCCGACGGCGGGCGATCGGCCTCGTCCTGCTGGCCACGGGGCAGGTCCAGCAGCGCGAGATCGAGCAGGCCTGCGCCACGGGCACGCGCGCGGTGGAGCTGCTGGGGACCTTGCGGTCGAACCGGGGAGCGGAGTACTTGGAGGACTTCCAGCAGCGCCTCGCGCCGTACCGTGACGAACCCGCCGTGCGGGAATTCGGGGCGCGGCTGGAGCTGCAGGCGGCGTAAGGGACGGGGCGCCGGGCCGACCGTGGCGTCGGCCCATACCGGTGCATTGAGGGCGCATCTTGGCGCAGGGCTGCTGTCGGGACTCCGGCGGTATGTGTGGGGAACGTGGGCGCGTGGCAGAGGCGTGTCGTCACCCGGTAGCGTGAACCGACGGTTCCGTAGGTCCACACATACGTCCACACGTAGGAGTCCCGGTGACGCAGAGCGGACAGGGTGACGAGTCGCGGCTTCCCGCCGCGCGGCCGCCCGCGCACGAAGGTGTCGTGCTGCCCGCGGACGGCAGCGGTCCCTGGATACCCGGGGCGCCCGAGGAGCAGGTGGCTCCGGCGGGTGGACAGCCGTGGGGTCAGCCGTGGGGGCCGCAGCAGGCCGCCGCCGCTCAGCCGCCGCAGTACGGCGGGCCGCAGCAGCCGCAGCAGCCGCAGTACGGGACGCAGCAGTACGGCGCCCAGCAGCCGGCACAGCAACAGCAACCGCAGCAGCAGTACCAGCAGCCTCAGTACGGCGCCCCGCAGCCGGGTGCGCCGCTGCCGCAGCAGCAGCCGCCCGGGGCCCTGCCGGCGCCGCAGCAGCAGGGGGCGCAGCAGCAGTACGGTGCGCAGCAGCCCCAGCAGCCGCACCAGTACGGCGCGCAGCCCGGGCAGCAGCAACCCCAGCCCCAGCCGCAGCAGCCCCAGCAGTACGGCTCCCAGCCCGCGCCCCAGCAGCCCGGCGGGCAGCAGTACGGCCAGCAGCAGCCGCAGCCCCCTCAGGCGCAGGCGCAGCAGCAGCCCGCCGCCCCGCTCCCGCCGCCGCAGCAGTACGGCGCCCCGAAGGCGCAGCCGCAGCCGCTGCCCGCGGAAGCCCCCGCCGGAGGCCAGGGCGCCGCCGAAGCGGACGCGACCCAGTACATCCCGTACGTGCCGCCGGCCGGGCCCGGCGCCCTGCCTCCCGAGAACCCGGCGGAGTCCACGCAGTTCCTCGGCAGGCACCAGAACGCGCCTGCTGCCGCTCCCGCAGGCGACGCGGACGCCACGCAGTACCTCCCGCCCGTCCCGAACGCGCAGGGCGCGCCCGAGGCGCCCTCCGGCGCCCCGTTCGGCATCCGCCCCGGCGCACCCGAAGACCGGCAGCCGCCCGCCGAGTTCGACAACCTCTTCCGGGCCGACGCCGGCCCGTCGCCGGCGGACTCCACGCAGCAGATGCCGCCCGTCAACGCGCAGCTCCCGCACCAGCAGCAGCCGCCGTACCAGCAGCCGCCGTTCGGAGCCGCTCCCCAGGGCCGCGCCGCGCGCCGCAACACCGCGCAGGCAGGGCCGCACGCTCCCACGACGCCCACGGCTTCGACGGGGGCCGATCAGCGCCGGCGCAATTCGCCCCTGGTGCTGATCGCCGCCGTCGTCGTCGGCTGCTCCGTACTCGGCCTCGGTGCCGGCGCGCTGCTCAGCGGGGGCGACGAGAAGCCCGAGGACAAGAAGCCGGTCGCCGCGCAGAGTTCCACGGGAGGCGACGCGTCGCCGCAGGCCGCCGCGGACCCGGCCAAGCCGCAGGCCGAGTCGCTCGACGCGCTGCTCGCCGACAGCAACGACAGCCGCGCCTCCGTGATCAGCGCGGTCCAGTCGATCGGGAGCTGCAAGAACCTGCCGAAGGCGGCGAGCGATCTGCGGGCCGCCGCCAAGCAGCGCAACGAACTGGTCACCCGCCTCAAGGGCCTGGCCGTCGACAAGCTGCCGAAGCACACAGAGCTGTCGGCCTCCCTCACCACCGCGTGGCAGGCGTCGGCGGCGGCCGACAACCACTACGCCGCCTGGGCCGATCAGGTCGGGGCCAAGAAGGGCTGCAAGAAGGGCCAGGCCCGGCCGACGCCGCAGCAGCAGGCGGGCAACCGCGAGAGCGGCAAGGCTTCGCAGGCGAAGAAGGAAGCCGTCGGCATGTGGAACGACATCGCCAAGCGGTACGGCCTGACGGAGCGCGACGCCACGCAGCTCTGACGGTGCGGGCAGGGGGCGGGTGCCGAGTCGGCGCCCTCCCCCTCACCTTTCGCGCCGGATCACCCCGCGGATGGTGCCCGTACCAGCGTGTCCCCCACGTTTACGAAGCCCTCCTTGACGGCGACCAGCCGTCCCCGCCGCACCACTTGGAACGTCACTTCCCGGTTGACGATGCGCGGGAAGTCCCGCGTCGCCAGCATGTGCTCAAGACGCCAGCTGAGGGTCGGTGTGAGGCCGCCCGTCTCGACTCCCTGCAGACGGTTGAGCGACCCGGCGACGTCGGACGCCGAAACGCTGCCCTTGTCGCCGTCCCCGCCGCCCTCCGCGAGCGCCTCGAGAACCGCCTTGAGGACCGTGTACGCGATCCACGTGGTCTGCACCCCGGGATCGGCCGGGTCGATCCGGGTGTCCGCGAAGGCGTGTTCCCGGATCACCTCGCGCATCGGGTTCCAGCGTGCGTCGCTCGCCACCGGGTACCAGCCCGTGACGTACGCCCCCTCGAAGGGGCCCTCCTTGCCGCCCGTACGGTCGACGAGCGGCTGTCCGACGCTGCCGAGGACCGACGCGACGCCGACGTCCCGGGGGGCCTCGGCCTCCAGTCTCCGGAACGAGTCGAAGAAGGTCTCCGTACGGTCGCCGAGCACCGCCGTGACGCAGCCCCTTCCGGTCCCGTACGCGTCGAAAGCGCCCGCACTGGTGAGCGCCTGGCGGGCCTGCTTGGTGTAGTCGTTCGCGTCCTCCGCGGCCCGGATGTCCGTGGGCGTCTTGCGGTCGCCCTCCGCGAGGCCCGAACCGAGGAGCGTCGGCAGGTCGTCACCGGCGACCGTGTCGGGGCGTACCAGGGACACGCGGTCGCAGTCGCTGGAGAGCTGTCTGCCATTGCCGGCGAGGAGGGCCGTCTGGCCGCCGTTCACCGGGTACGAGAGCGGGCTGGTGAACTCTTCGTCGGACGCGCCGTACCCGCCGAGGAACGGGATGCCGGCGACCTCCAGCGGCGCCATGAAGGCCCGGCCGTGCTGGCTGTACGAGCCGACGACCGCGACGGCGTCCTGCCGTACGGCCTGCTTGGCGCACTTGGCCGCGCCGACGGTGCTGTTGCGCTCGTTGCAGGTGATGACCTTGAGTTCGTGGCCCGCGAGGCCGCCGTTCTCGTTGGCCCAGCGGGCGTAGGCCTGGGCCATGGCGGGCATTCCCGGCATGTTCGTGGCCGAGGTACCTTCCGGGGCCCACGTCATGACGGTTACGGGCTCCCTGGATCCCCCCGAGGCTCCAGGGAGCATTCCGCAGCCGGTCAGCAGCGACGCCCCGACCGCCGTCGCCGTGGCCGCGGCGAATAAGGCCGCGGTCCTTGAGAGGAGTGGGCGGGTGGAGAGAGGGCTTCGCCGTCCGGTCATGTGCATGCACGTTTCCGCCCCATGGGTAACGGTGGAGTGAGCATGTCTCAACGCGCGGTGACATCGAGGTGAATTACGGGGGGCCGTACGCCCGTGCTGTGGGGGAACGTACGATCTGCAACCGTGCAAGGTTCGGTGAACTCTTCCCGTCGCGGCCGTCGCTCCCCCACCATGGGCGGCATGCCGCTCAATGACATGCCGTGGTGGCGCTGGCGCACGAACGTGCGATCGGCGCTGCACATGCTCTCCGATCCCGTCTTCCAGCAGGAGTGCTGGCTTGCGGGCCTCGAGGGCTACGGAGACGTGACAGACGCCGTGTACCGGCTGGTGGAGGACACCTGGCTGGACAACTGGTCGGCCGAGAAATACGTCGGAACGATTTTTCGGGACTCCCAGGAGGCGTCGCTCGTCGACGTCGCCGTCCTGCGCGTTCTGAAGATCATGCATCAGGTGGGTGCGGACGCCCCCGTGTCGGCGTACCTCGAACACCACGCCTGGCCGGAAGCGGTGCGGGCGGCGCGCGAGGCGCACGTACGGCTGGCGGCGAACGACGGTGAGGACCCGGACACCGCGCCGCGCACGCTCGAGGTGATCCGCATTCTGACCAGGTCCGCCTGACCGCGCCGAATATGAAATCCTCGGGGTATGAGCGTCCCGCAGCCCGCCTCCTCGTCCGACCGGTCCTCCCCGGACCAGTACGTCCTCACTCTTTCCTGCCCGGACAAAAAGGGCATTGTGCACGCCGTGTCGAGCTATCTGTTCATGACCGGCTGCAACATCGAGGACAGCCAGCAGTTCGGCGACCACGACACGGGTCTGTTCTTCATGCGGGTCCACTTCACGGCGGACGCTCCCGTGACCGTGGAGAAGCTGCGGGCGAGCTTCGCCGCGATCGGTGACTCGTTCCGGATGGACTGGCAGATCCACCGCCCGGAGCAGCGGATGCGGATCGTGCTGATGGTCAGCAAGTTCGGGCACTGCCTGAACGACCTGCTCTTCCGGGCGCGGATCGGCGCTCTGCCGGTGGAGATCGCCGCGGTCGTCTCGAACCACACGGACTTCGCCGAGCTGGTCGGCTCGTACGACATTCCCTTCCACCACATTCCGGTGACGCGGGAGAACAAGGCCGAGGCGGAGGCGCAGCTCCTCGAACTCGTACGCTCCGAGAACGTCGAGCTGGTCGTGCTCGCCCGCTACATGCAGGTCCTCTCGGACGACCTGTGCAAGCAGCTGAGCGGCCGGATCATCAACATCCACCACTCCTTCCTGCCGAGCTTCAAGGGCGCGAAGCCGTACCACCAGGCGCACACGCGCGGTGTGAAGCTCATTGGGGCGACGGCGCACTATGTGACGGCCGACCTCGACGAGGGCCCGATCATCGAGCAGGAGGTCGAACGGGTGGGCCACGACGTGACGCCGGAGCAGCTGGTGGCGATCGGGCGCGACGTGGAGTGTCAGGCGCTGGCTCGGGCCGTGAAGTGGCACAGCGAGTACCGCGTACTGCTCAACGGCCGCCGCACGGTGGTCTTCGCCTAGGACAGCTTGCAAGGCGGCGAGGCAGCGGGCCGCCGGCCGTCGCGGGTGCCCTTAGAAGTCATTTCGTTTGGCGTGATCTTGCGACATGCTGATGAGGTGACGACGAAGCTTGTGGAGCGTCTGGTCCCGGATGGGCTCTGGGAGTTGTTTCAGCGGGTGGTGCCGCCGGCCCCGGTGAGGCCGCAGGGTGGTGGGCGCCGACGGCATGGTGATCGAGAGGTCCTGGCCGCGATTGTGTTCGTGGCCACGTCAGGCTGCACGTGGAACCAACTCCCGCCCGGTTTCGGCCCGTCCGGGGTGACGGCTTTTCGCCGGTTCACCGAGTGGTCGCAGGCCCGGGTCTGGGCCAAGCTCTACCGCCTGGTCCTGGACGAGCTCGGAGCTCGGGGCGAGCTGGACTGGAGCCGGTGCGCGATCGACTCGGTCAGTGTTCGCGCACTCAAAGGGGGCAGCTGACGGGACCGAATCCGACCGACCGTGGCAAGAGCGGGTCCAAGATTCACCTCATAGTCGACCGCAACGGCCTTCCGCTTTCGATCGGCATCTCCGCCGCCAACACCCACGACAGCCAGGCGCTCGAACCCCTCCTCCGCGGCATCCCACCCATCCGATCCCGGCGCGGCCCTCGGCGCCGACGACCGGCCAAGCTGCATGCCGACAAGGGATACGACTACGTTCACCTGCGGCAATGGCTTCGCTCACGCCGTATCGCACCACGCATCGCCAGGCGCGGCATCGAGAACTCAGCACGCCTGGGCCGACACCGCTGGGTCGTCGAACGGTCCATCGCCTGGCTCGCCGGCTGCCGCAGACTGCACCGCCGATACGAGCGAAAACCGGAACATTTCCTGGCCTTCACTGCCATCGCGGCAACCCTCATCTGCAACCGCAGACTCTCCTAATGAAATGACTTCTTAGAGGCGGCTCAGTGACGCCGCCGCGAAGAGTACGTCGCGGATGGCCTCCCGGTCGCCGTTCTGGCCGGCCGCCGCGTCCTGCGGCGGCACGTGGCCCGAGGCCAGCTGGCAGAACTCGACGCCGTCCAGCGCGACGTGGGCCACCTGGTGGGCGGGCGAGCCGACCGCCGCGGGGGAGTCCAGTGCGATGTACCAGTCGCCGCCGCCCGCGCCCTCGATCTCCAGGTGGAGCGAGCGGCCGGGCGAGCCCGCGGTCACCAGGCTCTGGGCGGGGGCGGCGAGACCGGCCCTGCGGCGGGCCGCGAGGGTCGCCGGGATCATCCGCGCGGCCAGGTCGATCATGCTGTTGAGGTGCGCGGCGGACGGCGGCTCGTACGGATAGTCCACCGCGTCCGCGATGTCGCCCGCGTGCACCCAGCACTCGAACGCCCGGTCCAGCAACGCGTCGCGCAGGGGCAGCGCGAAGTCGCCGTACGAGACGGAGAGCTCGGCCACGCCCCGGCCCGCGAAGGACGCCGTGCGGATCAGGGCGTGGCTCTGCTCGCGCCAGGGTTCGCGGACGGTTCGGGTCGGCGGGAAGTGGGACCCGCGCCAGTACGACTCGGTGCGGTCCGACGGCGACACGGGTCCGTCTGCGCCCAGTGGATCGTCGAGGCCCAGAGCCTTGGCGACCAGGCCGTCGACGCTCATCAGGTGGCCGATGACCCCGGCCACCGTCGTCTTGCGGGTGGTCGCCTCCTCGCCCGCGAACCATTTGAGGCGCACCGGAGCGTGCCACTCCGAGTCGCCGATGTCCCGCAGCAGGGCGTCCAGGCGCGCCGTCTCGGCGTCGTACGGCGTGGCCCATCCGGGTACAGGGATACGGGCGGGCCTGCGACCCAGGCAGCCGTCGAGCACCCGGTTGCGCAGCAGGGGATCGAGGTCCAGGCTGCGCTCGGTGTGGAGCAGGGCGACCGCGTCCCGCAGCCGCAGCGCCTCCTCGGCGCAGGGGGCGCACTCGGTGAGATGGTCCTCCACGGCCTTGGTCTCGTCGGCCGAGCACGCGGACAGGGCCCAGGCGCCCAGCAGCGACTTGAGTACGCCGTGGGACAGGGCGGGGGCGAGGGAAGGGGCCGCGGGAGGCGGCGGAGGCGGCGGCAGGGGCGGGGGCGCCGGCTCCAGGACCTCGCGGTTGTCCGCAGCCGCTCTCGGTGACGGTATGCGCGGAGCCCGGCCCTCCGGCCGCTCCCGCCCGCCGCTTCCGTCGGAACCGTTGCCCTCGGGCCCGTGCGGTCCCTGCGGTCCGTGGGGTCCCTGCGGTCCGTGGGGGCCGCGCGGGCCGTTCGGACCGTGTCCCGCGCTCACCTGTGCTCTCCGTATCCGGGCGGGGACGACAGTCCGTCCTGGGGGCGCGGGTTCGCCGTGGACAGCAGTTGCAGCCCGAGCCGCAGCCGCCGGCGTGCCTCGTCCTCCGTGACCCCCAGGTCGGCCGCCGTCTGCCGGTAGTCCCTGCGCTGGAAGTACGCGAGCTCCAGCGCGGCCCGCAGCGGCGCCGGCATCGACGTCACGATGTAGTCCGCGCGGGCGGCGGCCGACGCCCTGCGCACCTTCTGCTCCAGCTCCTCCGAGGTGACGTCGCCACCGTCCCGCAGCGCGGCCGACTCGGTCTGGCGCAGCCGGTGCACCGCCTGCCGGTGCGTGAGCCTGGCCACCCAGGACCTCATCGAGCCCTGCTTCGGGTCGTACGCGTCCGGGTTCTCCCAGACGTAGCCGAACACCTCGCGCGTGATCTGGTCGGCCGCGCCGTCGTCGTCCAGGACCCGGTGGGCCAGGCTGTGCACCAGCGACGCGAACCTGTCGTACAGCTCGCCGAGCGCCGCCGCCTCACCCCGGGCGAGCCGCTGCTGCATCCTGCGGTCCCAGCGCGGTGGTGCGTCCTTCGCCATGCGGCCCCCAACCCTGTGCGCCTGCCCACCGTGTGCCTCTCGTCACTTCCTTCGAATGTAGTGCGAGCTGCTGACAACGCATGCCCCTTTACGGTAAGTGCGTTCGCGTCCCGGGCCGGGATGATAATGATCCGGTCCTCCCGATGCGGTCTCTTTCCGGTGTCTTTCACAGGGCGTGTTTCATGCGGGTGCGGCGGGGCAGCCGCGACTGGAAGGACGACTTCCGCATCAGCAGAACGAAAGGTCCGGACGCGTGACGCTGAAGGTGATCGAGGCCGAGCACAACGCCTGGGCCGTACTGCACGTCTCCGGAGAGCTGGACCTGGTGACCTCACCCGCGGTCCGCCAGCACGTCCACGGCGCCGTCGCGAACGGCCGCCACCGCGTGGTGCTCGACCTGTCCGGAGTCCAGTTCTGCGACTCCAGCGGGGTCGGCGTCATGATCGCCGCCCGCCGCCTGATGCACTCCTGCGGCGGCGACCTGCGGCTGATCCTGCCCGCACGCGGCGCGGTCGACGGTTCGCACGTGAACAAGGTGCTCGCCGCCCTCGGCGTACGCCGCCTCTTCGAGGTCTACCCCGACGTGGCCACGGCAGCCGACGACGAAGCCCAGGCTCTCTCCGCCTGAGGCGGTGGGAGAACCCGCGGAATTCCCCCGTCGGCTCTTCTACGTCGTACCCTCCCCCCTATGGACAGCGCAGAGTACGAGCGCAAGACAGCGGCCCGTTTCGCCAGCTTCGACCAGGACGGCAACGGATACATCGACCGCGAGGACTTCAGTGCCGCGGCGGCGGCCCTGCTGGCCGAGTTCGGGACGACGGCCCGTTGCGACAAGGGGCAGGCGCTCTACATCGGGGCCGAGGCCTTCTGGCAGGGCATGGCAGGCATCGCCGACGTGGACGGGGACCAGCGGGTCAGCCGCGAGGAGTTCGTCACGGGAGCGGTGAAGCGGCTGCGGGACAACCCGCGGCGGTTCGCCGAGATCGCCCGCCCGTTCCTCCACGCGGCGATCGCCGTCGCGGCCGAGGAGGACGGCA
The DNA here is from genome assembly GCF_053646035.1 of Streptomyces sp. NPDC055287. Taxonomy (NCBI): domain Bacteria; kingdom Bacillati; phylum Actinomycetota; class Actinomycetes; order Kitasatosporales; family Streptomycetaceae; genus Streptomyces; species Streptomyces sp. NPDC055287. The sequence goes on from NZ_JBSHNE010000028.1 coordinate 43,175, forward strand.
AGGGAGTCACTCCGCAGGCCGCGGGGCGGGTCCTGCGCGTGCTGGGCGTGGCGGGAGACAGGGCGCAGGCCGTCGCGGCGGCGCTCGACGCGGACGGTGACGGTCTGATCAGCGAGGAAGAGATCCTGACCGCCTTCGCCGCGTACTACACGACGCCCGGACCGGACGAGCCGCGGGCCTGAGACGAGGGGCCTGAGACGAGGAGCCCGGGCTGTCGGCCCGGGCCCGACGTTCACCGCGAATAGCGTTCGCGCAGTTTGTACTTGAGGACCTTGCGCAGTGTCTCGTTGCGCGGAAGCGCGTCCACGAGTTCCAGCTGCTCGGGCAGTTTGTGCACGGACAGCCCCCGCGCCCGCAGGTACGCGCCGACCTCCTCCAGCGTGAGCGGCGCGGCGCCCGGAGGCTGTTCGACGACGGCGCACACCCGCTCGCCGCGCGCCGGGTCGGGCAGCCCCACCACGGCCGCGTCGCCCACGCCCGGGTGCCGGTGCAGGAGGTTCTCGATCTCCTTGGCCGAGATGTTCTCGCCCTTGCGGATGATGATGTCCTTCAGCCGTCCGGTGAGCACCAGATGTCCCGTCGCGGTGAGGTGCCCGACGTCGCCGGTGATCAGGAAGCCGTCCTGGTCGAAGGCCGCCGCGTTCTGTGACGGCTCCAGGTAGCCCCGGCACACCGCTTCGCCGCGCAGCCGCACTTCGCCGTCGTGACCGGCGGGCACCGGCGTGCCGTCCTCTGCGGTGATGCGTATCTCCATCCCTTCGGGCGGCCGGCCCTCTGTGGTCGCCAGGTTCTCCGCCGTGTCGTCCGGTGAGCCCATGGTGATCATCGGGACCTCGGTCATGCCGTAGCCGTGGGTCAGTTGGCAGCCCATCTCGCGCACGACGGCGTGGTAGATCTCCGGCGGTTTGGGCGCTCCGCCCCCGGCGAGCAGCCGCAGGGTGGGAACGATCCTGCGGGCGGGGTCCTTGCGCTGCTCGGTCAGGAACATGGAGTAGAAGGCGGTGGACCCGCCCGCGACGGTCACGCCGTGCCTGCGGTAGCCGTCCAGCGCGGCGGGCATCGCGAAGTGCTCGAAGAGGACGGCGGGAAAGCCGTACAGAAGCAGCGTCACCAGGTAGTCGGGGCCGCCGATGTGCGCGTACGGGAACGCTATCGAGCCGACGTCGTCCGGGGACAGCCGCAGGGCGTGCGCGAGACAGGAGCCGCCCGCGATCAGGGAACGGTCGGTGTGCAGGACGCCCTTGGGATCGGACGTCGTCCCGGAGGTCCAGTAGATCCAGCGGACCGTGGTGCCGTCCGAAGGAGGCTCCGGGAGCGTTCCCGGATCCCCGTCCGGCACGTTCCCGTACGCCTCGAAAACGCCACGCGCGCCGAGCCGGTGCGCCATCTCCGTGTGGTCAAAACCGCGCCACTGCCCCGGTACGGCGAAGAAGTCCGCCTTTGACTCCCTCAGGGCGAAGCCGACTTCGCGCTCCCGGTAGAACGGGATGACCGGCGTCTGTACGGCGCCGAGCCTGGCCAGCGCCACCGACAGGAGCACTGTCTCGATCCTGGTCGGCAGCTGCCAGGCGACGACGCTGCCCGGGCGTACGCCCTGTCCGTGCAGGCCGGCCGCGACGCGCTCGGCGCGGTCCCTGAGCTCGCCGAAGGTGAGTGCGCCGTCGTCCTGGAGCAGTACGGGCCGCTGCGGGGTGAGCGCGGCGCGGCGGTCGACGAGTTCCCAGAGCGTGCGGGAGGCGCCCAGTGCGTGCGCGGTGTCGGTCGCGGTGTCGGTCACGGCATTCCCCTCACAGCTGACGGGCAGTCAGATTGTTCGGAGAGCGTAGGGCGCCGCGCCTTGTCGGTCCAGGGGTGCGGGGCTAGCCTGATATCTGACGGGCCATCAGAAACGCGGTATCGCGAACGCCGGAGGACACCCATGGAACTGCCTCGGATCGTCAGCGTCGACGACCATGTGATCGAGCCGGCGCACCTCTTCGAGACCTGGCTTCCGGCGCAGTACCGCGACCGCGGCCCCAAGCCGCTGACCGCGGGGATCGGCGAGCTCGCCTACGTGGCGGGCAAGTACCAGATCACGATGGATCCCGACGGCCCGCCGACCGACTGGTGGATCTACGAGGACCTCAAGTTCCCGTACAAGCGCAACATCGCCGCCGTCGGCTTCGACCGCGACGACATGACCCTGGAAGGCATCACCCGCGCGGAGATGCGGCGCGGCTGCTGGGACCCGAAGGCCAGGCTCGCGGACATGGACCTCAACCACGTCGAGGCGTCCCTGTGCTTCCCCACCTTCCCGCGCTTCTGCGGCCAGACCTTCGCGGAGGCGCACGACAAGGAAGTCGCCCTGGCGTGCGTGCGCGCGTACAACGACTGGATGGTGGAGGAGTGGTGCGGCGACAGCGGCGGCCGGCTGATCCCGCTGTGCATCATCCCGCTGTGGGACATCGGCCTGGCCGTCGCCGAGATCAAGCGGAACGCGGCACGCGGCGTACGGGCGGTGACCTTCAGCGAGATCCCCACCCACCTCGGGCTGCCGTCCATCCACTCCGGCCACTGGGACCCGTTCTTCGCGATCTGCGAGGAGACCGGAACGGTCGTCAACATGCACATCGGCTCGTCCTCCCAGATGCCCGCCGCGTCCCCGGACGCCCCGCCCGCCGTGCAGGCCGCCCTCAGCTTCAACAACGCCATGGCCTCGATGATGGACTTCCTGTTCAGCGGCGTCCTGGTGAAGTTCCCGCGCCTCAAGCTGGCGTACAGCGAGGGCCAGATGGGGTGGATTCCGTACGCCCTGGAGCGCGCCGACGACGTGTGGGAGGAGCACCGCGCGTGGGGCGGCGTACGGGACCTGATTCCCGAGCCCCCTTCGACGTACTACTACCGGCAGATGTTCTGCTGCTTCTTCCGCGACAAGCACGGCGTCGCGTCCCTGGACGTCGTCGGGCGCGACAACGCCACCTTCGAGACCGACTACCCGCACGTCGACTCGACGTTCCCGCACACGAAGGAAGTCGCGCTCGATCACGTGAAGGGCCTCGACGACGAGACGGTCTACAAGCTGATGCGCGGCAACGCCATCCGCATGCTCGGGCTCGACCTGGACCGCGACCGGGTCCCCGCCGCGGTTCGGATCCCCGCCGCCGACCGCGTCCGCTGATGGACCTCACGTACACCGAGGAGGAAGAGGACTTCAGGGCGCGCCTGCGCGAGTGGCTGGCGGCCACGCTGCCGGGGCTGCCGCCCCGGCCGGACCCGCTGGACTGGCCGGGCCGGCGCGCGTACGACACGGCGTGGCAGCGCAGGCTGTACGACGCCGGGTACGCGGGGCTGCACTGGCCCGCCGACGCGGGCGGGCGCGGCGCCACCCCCACCCAGCACCTGATCTTCCTGGAGGAGACGGAGCTGGCCGGGGCGCCCTACGTCGGCGCGAACTTCGTGGGCCTGCTGCACGCGGGACCGACGATCGCCGCCGAGGGGAGCCTTCGGCAGCGCGCCCGCTGGCTGCCGCCGATCCTGCGCGGCGACGAGGTCTGGTGCCAGGGATTCAGCGAACCCGACGCCGGCTCGGACCTGGCGTCGCTGCGCACCAGGGCGGTGCGGGACGGGGACGCGTACGTCGTCACCGGATCGAAGATCTGGACGTCCCACGCGGAGGTCGCCGACTGGTGCGAGCTGCTGGTACGCACCGAACCGGTGAGCGCGGACGTTCCCAGGCACCGGGGCATCACCTGGCTCGCCCTGCCGATGAACGCTCCGGGCGTGACTGTCAGGCCCCTGCGCACGCTCACGGGAACGGCCGAATTCGCGGAGATGTTCCTCGACGAGGTACGCGTCCCGGCCGCCAACCGCGTAGGGGAAGAGAACGACGGCTGGCGCGTCACCATGGTCACCCTGTCGTTCGAGCGGGGCACGGCCTTCGTCGGCGAGGTCGTCGCCTGCCGCCGCACCCTGCGCGCACTCGCCGCGGCCGCTCGCGGGAACGGCCGCTGGGACGATCAGGAAGTGCGCCGCACCCTGGGCCGCCTCAACGCCGAATTCAATGCCCTGTGGCGGCTCACGCAGTGGAACGTCAGTGAAGCGCAGCGCACAGGGGGTGTTCCCGGGAACGGCGGTTCCGTCTTCAAGCTGCGCTACTCGCATGCCCGCCAGGAGCTGTACGACGCCGCCGCGCGCGTCCTCGGCCCCGGCTGCCTGGACCTGTCCCACGACTGGACCCTGGACCGGTTGTCGTCGCTCTCGTACACGATCGCCGCGGGGACGTCGCAGATCCAGCAGAACATCGTCGCCGAGCGCATCCTCGGCCTTCCCAAGGGGCGCTGATGGATTTCCGTCTCACCGACGACCAGCGTGCGCTCCGGACGGGCGTACGTGAACTCCTCGAAGGCCGCTTCGGGCCGGAACGGCTTCGTACGGCGGTCGACAAGCCCGGCCCTGGACGGGACGCGTCCCTGGACCGTGCGCTGTGGCGGGAGCTCGGCGACGCCGGATTCTTCGCGCTGCGGCTGCCGGAACAGGACGGTGGAGTGGGCCTCGGCCTCCCGGAGGCCGTGCTCGCCTTCGAGGAGGCCGGCCGCGTGCTGCTGCCGGGCCCGCTGGTGGCCACGCACCTCGCCGCCGGCACGGTCCCGGGAGCGGCCACCGGCGAGACCGTGGTGACGAGGGTGGACGGCGAGCTCGTGGAGTGGCTGGAGGCGGCCGACGAGGTGCTCGGGAACGCCGCGGGAGCCGTGCCCGTACGCTCCGTGGACCCGCTGACGCCGCTGCACCGCGTACCCGCCAGGGCCGGACGTGGGGCCAAAGGCGGCGCCAGGACGGGCCCGGAGCCCGTGGCCGCGCCCGGGACCGCGCCGGACGCCGGCCTCGCGGCGCTCCTGACCGCCGCGGAACAGCTCGGCAGCGCCGCCCGTACCACCGAGACGGCCGTTGCCTACGCGCGCGAGCGGGAACAGTTCGGGCGGCCCATCGGCGCCTTCCAGGCGGTCAAGCAGCTGTGCGCGCAGATGCTCGTACGCGCCGAGGTGGCCCGCAGCGCCGTGTACGGGGCCGCGGTGACCGGAGACCCGGTGGAGATCGCCGGGGCGAAGCTGCTCGCCGACGACGCGGCGGTCCGCAACGCGCGTGACTGCCTTCAGGTGCACGGCGGCATGGGCTTCACCTGGGAGGCCGACGTACACCTGCATCTGAAGCGCGCGTGGGTGCGTGCCGAGCGGTGGGGTACGGCGGGGGACGCGGCGGAGGTGCTCGCCGCTGCGCTGCTGTGAGCAGCGGGCGGCCGGGGGAGCGGTCGCGTGCGGATCGCGGCAGGGGGCGATCGGGCGCGGACTGCCTACGGAACGTTACGAAACACCCCGAGCCGCTTACGTTCTGTGCGCCGTGTGGCCCTCGGTAATCCCCCGGTCACTCCAGCCTGCGACTGGTGAGCGATTACCGTGCGTCGATATCGGGTTGTGTCCTTCACGTGACTCGTCACGGGCCGGAGTCGGGGGTGCGCTCCGGTACTCTCCGTGGGATGCGAGTGGTTGTGTTGCGCAGCTGTCCCGGCGTTGCCTCTGTGGTGACTCCGGGCCGCGAGATGTGCGCCGCTCGCGCCGTGCGGAGGCGTTCTACGCGCCCCTGTTCGACTCCCCGCAGCGCGCGTCGCACAGTATGCACCACGCGTACTCCTTCGCGCTGGAATATGCCCGAAGCGCTTGTTGCGGTGACTGTACGTCAACCATGCTGTCCCATAAGGGAATCACGTTCCGTGACCCTGTGGAGACGCGAGGCGATGTGTCCGCCGGTTCGGATGGTGTGAGCGGTGCAGGTGCTTCAGGTGCAGTTGGAGGTAGGGGCCGACCCCGCCGAGGTGGGGCGCGCTCGGAGGTGGGCCCGCTCGCGGCTGGCCGGCTCCGGAATAAGAGTCGATGAGCCACTGGCCGAGACCCTGATCCTGCTCATCTCGGAACTGGTCACGAACGCGGTCGTGCATACGGGCTGTCCGGCCGTACTGCGCATGCTCTTCGGCACCGCCGACGACGGCACGGTCCGGGTCGAGGTCGCCGACGCGAGCGCCCGTCCCCCCAAGCCCCGGCACGCGGAGGGCGACGACACCAACGGCCGGGGGCTGGAGCTGGTCGACGGCCTCGCCGACCGTTGGGGCTGGCAGTCCGAGGGCGCCGGCAAGCGGATCTGGTGCGAGGTCGACCGGGGGGCGCCCGTGGTGGCGACAGGGGCGTACGAGGCGGCTGTGTATGAGCCGTCGTGCGCTGTCACAAATAGCGCGTAACTCGCAAAACGCCGATCAGGTGTTGACGGTTCGTGATGGTCTGATGACCCTTGGGTGAGGCGATTCGCTGCGAGGGGACGCCGAGGATTCGAGCTGCGTTTCCGGCGGCCCGTCCTTGGCGAACGCGGGTCGTGGTTCGGCGTCAGCTCCTCCGGGGGAAGCGAGAGGGGCAGGGCCTGTACGCCGGAGCCGGGTGGTGGCCCTTGTGCCGCGCTCGGGGCGTGCGGAAGTGCGTCGCCACCCGGCTGTTCATCGTCATCCGGCTGTTGGTCGCCATCCGGCTGTTCACCGCCGTCCGGCAGCGTCAGAGGATCGCCACAGGGGCGACCGGGGTGCCCGTTCCCCCGGCGAACGGCTCCGGCATCGCGGAGAGCAGGAAGGCGTACCGCCCCTCCTCCGCACAGGCTGTGGACAACTCCTCCAGATTCCAGTTCTGGCCCTGGATCATGCCCATCTCGACGAGGTCGAGGGCGTGCACGGGCAGCCACAGGTTCTCGATCTCCGGCGGGAAGATCTCGAAGGTGAGCGTGTCGTTCGCGACCGCGGCCACGTCGCGGGCGTGGAACCACTCGGGCGTACGGATGGACAGGCCGGGCGACGGATAGCCGTACGCGTGCTTGTCGCCCGCCAGGTAGGTCTGTATCTGTCCGGTCCGTACGAGGACGATATCGCCGGCCCGCACGGTCGTTCGCGCCAGCTCCTCGGCGGCTTCGAGGTCCTCGGGCGTCACCGCGTGGTCCCCGGCCAGCCGGTCCACTCCGCGTGCGCGGGCCACGTCGAGCAGCACCCCGCGCGAGACGACGTGCCGCGCCTTGTCGATGCCGCTGAAGCGGGCGCGGGTGTGGGGGGTGATGGTGTCGGCCGGGCGGCCGTTGTAGATCTTCCCCGAGTGCGAGGCATGGGTGAGGGCGTCCCAGTGCGTGGCCGCCTGGAGCCCCATGGTCACGGCGTCGTCGCTGGTGGCGACGGTGCCGGGGCCGAAGAGCTCCTGGTTGATCTGGACCATGGAATGGAGCGGATTGATCCGCCCCGGAATCAGCCCTGTCTGTACGCCGTCCTCCTTGAGCGGGAGCGCCAGGGGGATGCGGCGGCCGGTGCGGACGGCGGTGGTGGCGGCTGTGCGTACGACCTCGTCGGTGATGAGGTTCAGGGTGCCGATCTCGTCGTCGGCGCCCCAGCGGCCCCAGTTGTTCACGCGCTTGGCGATGTCGTGGAACTCGGCCGGCAGTGACATGGGGCCTCCTCGGGTCTTGTGTCCTGGCACCTGGATGCCCATAAAATCTAACGGTCCGTCAGAAACCGCGGGAAGGGGCCGGGCGTGGGGAACTTCTTGGCAGGCAAGGTCGTCGCCGTGACAGGGGCCGGGCGGGGCATCGGGCGAGCGGTGGCGCTGGCCTGCGCGGCCGAGGGCGCGAGGGTCGTCGTCAACGACTACGGCGTCTCGATGGAGGGCTCGGAGCCGACGAGCGAGGTCGCCGAGGCGGTGGTGAAGGAGATCACGGCGGCGGGCGGCGAGGCGGTCGCGGTCGCCGACGACATCTCGACCATGGCGGGCGGACAGCGGATCGTCGACGTGGCGCTGGCGCAGTACGGACGTATCGACGGGGTGGTGTGCGTTGCCGGGATCCTGCGCGAGCGGATGCTCTTCAACATGGCCGAGGAGGAGTGGGACCCGGTCATCGCGACGCACCTGAAAGGGACGTTCACGGTCTTCCGGGCGGCGTCGGCGGTGATGCGCAAGCAGGGTGTCGGAACGCTGATCGGCTTCACGAGCGGCAACCACCAGGGGAGCGTCGCCCAGGCCAACTACAGCGCGGCGAAGGGCGGGATCATCTCGCTCGTCCGGAGCGCGGCGCTCGGGCTGCACAAGTACGGGGTCACGGCCAACGCGGTGGCGCCGGTGGCCCGTACGCGGATGTCCGCGAACGTACCGATGGAGCTGAAGGAGATCGGCGAGCCGGAGGATGTGGCGGCGCTGGTCGTGTACCTGCTCTCCGAGCGGGCGCGGGACGAGGGAATCACCGGGCAGGTGTACACGGTCGCCGGCCCGAAGATCGCGGTCTGGGCGCAGCCGAGGGAACTGCGGGCTGCGTACGCGGAAGGCGGGCGGTGGACGCCGGATCGCATCGCGGACTTCCTGCCGGGGGCGGTGGGCACCGACCCGATGCCGATGCTGGCGCAGCTGGAGGCGATGGCTGAGGCGGCGTCCCGGAAGGCGCGGCCGAACGCGTGAGGTTGGGGGCGAAGGAGTGGTGCGGGAGGTGGGGCGGGGGAGTGGTTCGGGCCCGGCCGCACCCAGGCCCACCCGGCCGTCCCCCACTCAGCCCATCCGCTCGACGAACAGGAGACGCACCGTGGACTTCGCCTTCGGCCCCGACGACGACGCCTTCAGACGTGACGCGCGGGAGTGGCTCGCGGCGCATCCCGGGGCCGCGGCAGGAACGGACTGGGAGCGGGAACTCGGTGGCGGGGGCTGGATCGGGCTCGGGTGGGACGACGGCGGTGCGTACGGCGGCCGCCGGGCCGGACTGACCCAGCAGGTCGTCTGGGCCGAGGAGTACGCCCGCGCCCGCGCCCCCGCCCGAGCCGGCCACATCGGCGAGAACCTGCTCGCCCCCACCCTCATCGCCTACGGCACGGACGCGCAGAAGCAGCGGTTCCTACCCCCGATCGCGCGCGGCGAGGAGCTCTGGTGCCAGGGCTACAGCGAGCCCGGAGCCGGTTCCGACCTGGCCGGGGTCCGCACCGTCGCCGTACGGGACGGGCGCACGTACCGCGTCACCGGGCAGAAGATCTGGACCTCCCTCGCCCAGGACGCCGACTGGTGCTTCGTCCTGGCCAGGACCGAGGACGCGCGGGCGGGTGCCCGGCGTCACCACGGGCTGTCGTTCCTGCTGGTGCCGATGGATCAGCCGGGACATGTCGACGTACGGCCCATCCGGCAGATGACCGGGACCAGCGAGTTCAACGAGGTGTTCTTCGACGGGGCCGTGGCCCGGGACGTCGTCGGCGGTGAGGGAGACGGCTGGCGCGTCGCCATGGGCCTGCTCGCGCTGGAGCGCGGCGTGTCCACCCTCGTCCAGCAGATCGGCTTCGCGGAGGAGCTGCGGCGGGTCGTGCGGCTCGCCGTCGAGACGGGCGGCGCCGGTGACCCCGTCGTACGCGGCCGCCTCGTCCGGCTGTGGGCCGAACTCCACACCATGCGTGCCAACGCCCTGTGCACCTTGGGCACTTCACGGGGCGGGCCCGGCGCCCCCAGCGTCGCCAAACTCCTCTGGGGCGGCTGGCACCGGCGACTGGGCGAGCTCGCCGTCCAGGTGCGGGGCGCGGCCGCGACGGTCGGGCCGTGCGACTGGGACGAGGAGCGCCCGTACGAACTCGACCCCCTGCAAAAGCTGTTCCTGTTCAGCAGGGCCGACACCATCTACGGCGGCTCCGACGAGATCCAGCGGAACATCATCGCCGAGCGCGTGCTCGGCCTACCGAGGGAGTCCGGATGACGAGTGGCGGCGGCATGCGGGGTGTTGTCTTCGACGGGAGCACGGTTCAGGTTGTCGACGACCTCGAGATACGCGACCCGGGGCCCGGGGAGGTCATGGTCGCCGTCGGCGCGGCCGGGCTGTGCCACAGCGATCTGTCCGTCATCGACGGGACGATCCCCTTCCCGGCCCCCGTCGTCCTCGGGCACGAAGGCGCGGGTGTCGTGGAGGCGGTCGGCGCCGGCGTGAAGCATGTGGCGCCCGGTGACCATGTGGCGCTCTCGACCATCGCCAACTGCGGGGCGTGCGCGGAGTGCGGCCGTGGCCGGCCGACGATGTGCCGCAAGGCGATCGGGATGCCCGGGCAGCCGTTCTCGCGACGCGGCGAACCGCTGTACCAGTTCGCGTCGAACTCCTCCTTCGCCGAGCGCACGATCGTCAAGGCCGTCCAGGCCGTCAGGATCCCGGACGACATCCCGATGAGCTCCGCCGCCCTGATCGGCTGCGGCGTCGTCACCGGCGTGGGCGCCGCGCTGAACCGGGCGAAGGTCGATCGCGGGGACACGGTCGTCGTCATCGGGACGGGCGGGATCGGCCTCAACGTCATTCAGGGCGCCCGCATCGCCGGTGCGCTGACCATCGTCGCCGTCGACTCCAATCCGGCGAAGGAGGCGGTCGCGCGGCAGTTCGGCGCGACCCACTTCCTCCCGTCGGCGGGCGGCGACGCGGTACGGGAAATCCTGCCGACCGGCGCGGACCACGCCTTCGAGTGCGTCGGCAAAACGGCCCTGATCCGGCAGGCGATCGACCTGCTCGACCGGCACGGACAGGCGGTGCTGCTCGGGGTGCCGGCCGCCACGGCGGAGGCGTCGTTCCGCGTCTCCTCGATGTACCTGGACAAGTCGATCCTCGGCTGCCGGTACGGCTCTTCGCGCCCGCAGCGGGACATCGCGCTGTACGCCGAGCTGTACCGGGAGGGCCGGCTGCTGCTCGACGAGCTGGTGACGGAGACGTACCCCGTCGAGGACTTCGCGAAGGCGGCGGACGACGCGCACCACGGGCGCGTGGCGCGTGGAGTGCTGGTCTTCTGACCGGTTACGACACGGTTCTGACGTACGCGGGGCTTCGGCCGGTGGGTCTGCGGCCGGTGGGATCTCCGGCGCCGGGGCTGTGGGCGGCGCCTGAACTCCGGCGCTCGACATCATGCGGTGGTGGTCTTGAGGGCGCTGCCGCCTCCCGCGTTGCCGCCTCCTGCGTCGTCGCCTCCCGCGTCCGAGTGGCTCGTCGTGGCGCGGAACGTGCGGCGGTAGACGGTCGGGGGTACGCCGAGCGCCGCCTGCAGGTGCTGGCGCAGTGAGGTCGCCGTGCCGAAGCCGGCGGCTCGGGCGACCTGGTCGATGGACAGGTCGCTGGACTCCAGAAGGTGCCGGGCCCGCTCCACGCGCTGCTGGGCCAGCCACTGGCCGGGGCTGATCCCGGCCTCCTCGCGGAAGCGCCGCGTGAACGTCCGTACCGACATCGACTCCTGCTCGGCCATGTCGCGGAGCTGGATCGGTTCGTGGAGCCGGCCGAGTGCCCATGCCCGCGCCGCCGTGGTGGTCGCCAGCTGGGGTTCGGGCACCGGGCGGTGGATGTACTGGGCCTGGCCGCCGTCCCGGTGCGGCGGTACGACGGTGCGGCGGGCCACCTCGTTGGCGACGCCGCTGCCGTGGTCGCGCCGCACGATGTGCAGGCAGAGGTCGAGCCCGGCGGCCACCCCGGCGGAGGTCAGGACGTCACCGTTGTCGATGAACAGCACGTCCGCGTCGACCCTGACCGACGGGAACAGCCGCTGGAAGTGCTCGGCCGACGACCAGTGCGTGGTGGCGGGCCGGCCGTCGAGGTAGCCCGCCGCCGCCAGGACGTAGCCGCCGGTGCAGATGGAGACCATGCGGGTGCCGGGGCGTACGAAGGTGAAGGCGGCCTCGAGGTCATCGGTCAGTACGCCCTGGTCGTAGACCGGGCCGAGCTCGTACGACGCGGGGATCACGACGGTGTCGGCGGTGGCCAGCGCCTCGGGGCCGTGCTCGACGGCGATGGAGAAGTCGGCGTCCGTGCGGACCGGGCCCGGCGGTCGGACCGAACACGTCACGATCTCGTAGAGGAGCTCGCCCGACGGGTCCTTCGCACGGCCGAAAATGCGGTGCGGGATACCGAGTTCGAAGGGGAGCAGCCCGTCGAGCGCGAGGACGACTACGCGGTGCGGCACCGCGTGACGTTCCTTGTTCATTGGCTGCCCCTCCACCCTCTTATTCACTGGCTGGTATAGACCTCAAGCTGGTACATGTCTCCGCTGTGACGGACAAGCGCGCAGCAGCCCAGGACATTCCCGAGACGACGCGTACGCCGTCAGTGGCCCCCCGAGGCCTCTGGAACCGTAACTTCCGGCTCTTCTTCGTGGCCCGTACGGTCGCCGTCTTCGGCGACGGCATGGTCCCGGTCGCCCTCGCCGCAGGCCTGCTCGGCGCGGGCCACCCCGGCTCGTCCGTCGGCTACGCGCTCGCCGCGTGGATCGGTCCCTTCGCGGTGCTGGTCCTTTTCGGCGGCGTTCTCGCGGACCGCTTCACGCCGCGCCGGATGATGATCGTCGCGGACGGTCTGCGGCTGGTCGGTGCGTCGGTGCTCGCGCTCTCCTTCGCGGCCGGCGATCCGTCGGTGTGGGTGGTGTACGGGCTGAGCGCGGTCAGCGGCGTCGGCGCCGCGCTCTTCCAGCCCGGCGTCGCTTCGATCGTGCCGCGCATCGCGCACGACGTACAGCGGGCGAACGCGCTCCTGCGGGTGTGTGAGGCGCTCATGACCATGGCGGGTCCGGCCTTCGCCGGGCTCGTGGCAGGCCTGTCCGGTGGCGCGGGAGCCGTCTTCGCCGCGAACGCCGCGACCTTCGGGGTGAGTGGAGTCTGCCTGTTCCTGCTGCGGCTGCCGCCGGTCGGCCACCCGCTGGAGCGCGGCTCGCTCATGGCCGAACTGATCGACGGCTGGCGCGAGTTCACCGCGCGCAGCTGGCTGTGGGGCGTCATCGCGATCTGGACGGTGTACGGACTGACCGTCGCCGGCCCGATGCTGCCGCTGACGGCCGTCCTGGTGACCGAGGCCCACGGCTCAGGGATGTACGGCGCCCTGATGGCGGTCCAGGGCGCGGGCAGCGTCGCGGGCGGCCTGCTGGCACTGCGCCTGCGGCCGGGGCGTCCGCTGGCGGCGGGGGCGGTGGCGCTGCTCGGGATCGTGGTGAACCTGGTGGTGCTGGGGCTGGACATGTCCGTACTCGCGCTGGGGACGGGTCAGTTCATCGCGGGCGCGGCATCCGCCTTCTGGCTGGTGATGTGGTCGACGACGGTCCAGACGCACGTCCCCGACGAGGCGCTGAACCGCCTGCACGCGTACGACGTGTCCGGATCGCTGCTCATGATGGCGGCGGGACGGGCACTGGCGGGTCCGGTCGCGGAGGCGGTGGGCGCGGACACGGTGCTGCTGGCGGGGGCCGCGGTCATGGTGCTGGTGGTCGGGGTGCTGCTGGGAGCCCGGCCGATCCGGGAGCTCGGGCGGATAGGCCGAGGCGGGTGGAGGTGACGCCGGTGGGCCGAGGCGGGTGGGCTGAGGCCGACGTCGTGCGGCCGGAGGCCGAGGCTGAGGAGCTTCGTCCCCGCGCGTCCCGCCGTGTCCCGATCCTTGCGAACGCTGGCCGCCGGGCCACTCGCCCGCGATCCCGGCGGCACCGAAGCTGAGTGACGTGACCCAGACGACCGATGCCGCCCCGCACGCCGCCCCCGGGCCGGCCGGATCCCGCCGCCCGGCCCGCCCGGTTCGGATCCACCGAGCCTGGTTCGTCGCGGCAGTCGCCTTTGTGACGATCACCGGCGGCGCCGCGTTCAACTCCCTGCCGGGCCTGCTGATCGACCCGCTGCACGAGTGGTTCGACTGGTCGCGCGGCGAGGTCGGATTCGCGGTTTCCATCAACATGGCGCTGTACGGCCTGACCGCGCCGTTCGCCGCCGCGCTCATGGACCGCTTCGGCATGCGCAAGGTGGTGGCCGTGGCGCTGAGCATGGTCGCGGCAGGCTCGCTGCTCAGCGTCTGGATGACGGCCAGCTGGCAGCTGATGCTCTACTGGGGCCTGCTCGTCGGCCTCGGCACCGGCTCGATGGCGATGGCCTTCTCGGCCACGGTCACCAACCGCTGGTTCGTCGAGCGCAGGGGCCTTGTCACCGGTGTCCTGACGGCCGCGGGCGCGTCCGGCCAGCTGGTCTTTCTCCCGCTCTGCGCCTGGATCGTCGAGGAACACGGCTGGCAGCCCGCATCCGCCACGGTCGCGCTCGTCGCGCTCGTCGTGGTCCCGTTCGTCTGGCTGCTGCTGCGCGACCACCCTGCGGACGTGGGGCTCGCGCCGTACGGCGGGGAGTACGTACCCAAGCCGGCGCCGCAGACGGGCGCGGCGAAGCGCGCGGTCACGGTGCTCTTCGCGGCGGCGAAGACCGGGCCGTTCTGGCTGCTGGCGGGAACGTTCGCCATCTGCGGCGCCTCGACGAACGGGCTAGTCCGCACCCACTTCATCCCCTCGGCCCACGACCACGGCATGCCGATCACCGCCGCCGCCTCACTCCTGGCCGTCATCGGTGTCTTCGACGTCATCGGCACGATCGCCTCCGGCTGGCTGACCGACCGTTTCGAGGCGCGCCGCCTGCTGGCCGTGTACTACGCGCTGCGCGGCATCTCGCTGCTCTTCCTGCCGATGCTGATGGCTCCGAGCGTTCACCCTCCGATGCTCTTCTTCATCGTCTTCTACGGCCTGGACTGGGTGGCCACGGTTCCGCCGACCCTCGCGCTGTGCCGCGAGCAGTACGGCGAGGACTCGGCGATCGTCTTCGGCTGGGTACTCGCCTCGCACCAGGTGGGCGCGGCCGCGGTCGCCGTCGCGGGCGCTGTGGCGCGGGACGCGTTCGGTTCGTACGACGTGGTCTGGTACGCGGCGGGGGCGCTGTGCGCGGCGGCTGCGCTGATGTCACTGATGATCCGCAGGAGGCACATCCCCACCCTGGCGCCCCCTGTCACCCCCGGGGCCGGGACAGAGGCCGGTGCCGAGGGCGTTGAGCGGCTCACGCGCTGAACCGGCCGAACCTGCCCCGGTGGAAGAGCAGGGGCTCCCCGTCGGCGGCCCCGCCCAGCGCCTCCACCCTGCCGACCACGATCAGGTGGTCGCCGCCCGTGTGCACGGTCTGGATGCGGCAGTCGATCCAGGCCGGTACGGAGTCGAGCAACGGTGACCCGGTGACGGGCGCCGGCTCGTACCCGACGCCCGCGAACTTGTCCGCCCCGCTCACCGCGAAGCCCCGGCACAGTCCGCCCTGGTCCGCGCCGAGGATGTTGACGCAGAAGACGCCGGCGCGGGCTATGCGCGGCCAGGTGGTGGACGTACGGGCGACCATGAAGGTGACCAGGGGCGGGTCGAGGGACAGCGAGGCGAAGGACTGGCAGGCGAAACCGGCGGCGGGCTCCTCGGGGCCGACGGCGGGCGCCGTGATGACGGTGACCCCGCTGGCGAAGTGGCCCAGTACGGACCGGAATTCGGCCGGGTCGACCGGCAGCCGCTCGTCCTCGCCGACGGCCCGCAGGTCGGGGCGCGGGAGCGCGTCGTAGGGTTCGGCGACCGTGGGGGCGCCGACCGACCTGAGGTATCGGACGGCGGTGACCGCCATCCCTGCGTGTCCCATCACACCACTCATTGAAGCTGACGGACCGTCAGATGGGAAGGGTGCGCCCCTGCCGCGCCCGGCTGCCGCAACCCCGGCGGGGCGGCAGCGTCCGTGGTGACGAGAGGGGTGCGGGATGAGGGTGTGGCGCAGGGCGGCGGCGGGCTGGCCTGGCCCTGATCGGGGAAGTGCTGGTCCTGGCCTGGGCCATGGCGGTGGCCGGGCCGCGTGCGAGTCCGTACGAGAGCGACTACGGGGCGGCGCTGTCGGCGGTGCTGCGTGCCGGAGCCCTGCCAGGGGCCGTGGGCACGCTCGCGGTGCTCGGCGGGCTGTGGTGGGTGACGGCCGACCCCAGGACGGGCAGGTCCTATCGGGGTGCGCCGGTGGTGTATGTCCCCGTCGTGGCGGCGGCAGGCGCGCTGCTCCGGCCGGCGCCGTATCTGCCGTACGGCGAGGCCTGGGTGATCCTCTGCGTGGCCTTCGCGGTACCGGCCGCGGCGGCATGGGCGGCGGCGGGACGGGTGCGGCGCGGGGGAGCGGTCGCGGCGGGCGTGGGGCCGGCGTGCGTGTCGTGGCTGCTGGTGCCGACGGTGGAGGCGCTCCACGTACCGCCGTACTTCACCGCCCGGGACTTCACCGGGAGCTGGATCGAGGCGGGTGCGGGCAAGGGCGCGTTCCTCGTGGTGGACACGGACGGTACGTACACGGTGCGCCGGGGCGACTGCCGGGAGCGCGGCACGTGGCGGACCGCGAGCGGCCCGGACGAGCGGCTGACCCTGCGCATGCGGCGCGGCGGCGATTGCGAGGCGTGTGTGCCGGGGGCGGGCGAGGTGCTGCGGACGGGGGACCATGACGACTCGCCCACCGTGCACTTCACGCCGGGCGGTGCGACCGGGGGCGGCAGCCTGGCGGAGCTGGTGGTGTACCGGGACTGACGTGCGGCGGGGCGCCGGGGTGGGGGTTGGGGTGAGGGCTGGCTGCGGACCTAGAGGCCCCGGTACTTGGGCGTGCGCCGCTCCACGAAGCTCGACACGCCCTCGTTCGCGTCGACCGTCGTCATGTTGATCTCCTGGGCGGATGCCTCGGCGGCGAAGGCGGTCGCTCGGTCGACGTCGAGGGAGGCGTTGACCAACTGCTTGGCGAGCGCGATCGAACGGGTCGGGCCACCCGCCAGGCGCTCGGCCCAGGCGCGGGCGGTCCCGGTCAGTTCCGCGTCCGGCACCACACGGTTGACCAGGCCCATCCGCTCAGCTTCGGCGGCCGGGACCGCGTCGCCGAAGAACATCAGCTCCTTGGCGCGCTGCGGGCCGACGAGGCGGGGCAGCAGGTACGCACCTCCGCCGTCCGGGACCAGGCCGCGTCGTACGAAGACTTCGATGAACGTGGCGGACTGGGCGGCCAGTACGAGATCGCACGCGAACGCGAGGTGGGCACCGATGCCGGCGGCGGTGCCGTTCACGGCGGCGATCACCGGCTTCTCGCAGTCCAGGACGGCGCTGACGAGCCGCTGCGCGCCGAGTCGGATCGTACGGGCGACGTCCCCGGCCACCCGGTCCCCGCCGCTGCCGGCCGAAGCTCCGCGCAGGTCCGCGCCCGCGCAGAATCCCTTGCCGGTGGCGGTGATGACGACGGCGCGCACGGCGGGGTCGGCGGATGCGGCGGCGAGCAGCGAGACGACCCGGTCGCGCTGGTGGGGGGTGAGGGCGTTCATGGCGGCGGGGCGGTTGAGGGTGATCCACGAGACGTTGTTGTCCGTGGCGTGCCGGATCGATTGATCGGGGGAGTCGTCGCCGGGGGCGAGGGGGGAGTCGGTCGTCATGGGCGGGCTCCTGGTGGGTGGGGTGGGGTGGGCTGGGGTTGCGGCGCGTGTGCGGGTTGCGGGGGGCCGGGCGGTGCGGGTTGGCTGCGGCGCTGTTCCCGCTACCCGCCCCTTCCCGAACCGGGGCAGGCCCCGGACCACGGGCGCCCTGCGGGCGTGTCCTCGAACGCGGGACGGGCCGAACGCTTGCCGTACCTTCCGGGGAAAGCCCCGCGCAGCGGAACCGCCCCCGCCGCCGCCCACCTCACCGGCACACGGCCAACGCGTCCAGTGCCACCGCCCCCTGCCCGCGCGGCAGGATCATCAGGGGGTTGATGTCCAGTTCCGACAGGTCGTCGCCCAGTTCCAGGGCCATCCGCTGGACCCGCAGCACGACCTCCACCAATGCGTCCACATCGGCCGGGGGCGCCCCCCGTACGCCCTCCAGCAACGCGTGACCGCGCAGTTCGGCGAGCATGGCCCGCGCCTGGTCCTCGCCGAACGGCGGCACCCGCACCGACGCGTCGCGGAGCACCTCCACCAGTACGCCGCCGAGCCCCACCGTCACCGTCGGCCCGAACAACGCGTCCTGCGTCACCCCGACCATCATCTCGACGCCCCGCTCCACCATCTGGCACACCAGGACGCCGTCCAGCTGGATCCCCTCGTACCGCGCGATGTCCGTCAGCTCGCGGTACGCGTCGCGGATCTGGCTGGCGGAGGTCAGGCCGACCTTCACCAGGCCCAGCTCGCTCTTGTGCGCGAGCCGCGGGCCGGACGCCTTCATCACCACCGGGTAGCCGACGAGCCCCGCCGCCCGGACCGCCGCCGCCGCGCTGGTCACCAGCTGTTCGCGGGGTACGCGGATGCCGTACGCCCGCAGGAGCTGCTTCGCCGCGTGCTCGCTCAGCTGCTCGCCGGGGCGCATCAGGGCCTGCGCCTTGCGGAAGGAGGGGGACGGCGTGCGCGGGGCGTCGTCGAAGGGGGAGCGGTAGCAAGCCGTGAAGCGGTGATGGGCCAGGTAGGCGCGGACGGCGGAGATGCAGTTGCCGAAGGTGCGGAAGGTGGCGACCCGCGACGATCCGAGCAGCGTCTCGCGGTACGCCGACTCCGTCCCGACCGGCGAACCCCACACCACGCACACCAGCTTGTCCGTCGCCTCGGCCGCGTCGGCCAGGTCCTGGGCCAGCCTGTCGCTCATCGGGGGGAAGGGGCCGGTGATCGGGCAGATGAGGACGCCCACCGCCGGGTCGGCCAGAATGGCGTCGATGATTTTGCGGCCGCGCCAGTCGCCGACCGGGTGGCCGCCGTTGTCGACGGGGTTCGAGACGCTCAGGTAGTCGGGTATCCACTCGTGCAGTTCGGCCTGCCTGGCCGCCGGGAGCTCCGGCAGCCGCAGTCCCGCCGCCGTCGCCAGGTCCGCGAAGTGCGCGCCCGTGCCGCCCGAGATCGAGTAGACGACGACCCCGTCGGCCACCGGCTTCCGCGCCCGCGCCAACAGGGCCGCTGTGTCCTGGAGTTCGTCTAGTCCATCGACCCGGATCACTCCGAACTGGCGCATCGCCGCGTCCACCACTTCGTCTGCGCCGGTGAGTTTGCCGGTGTGCGAGGCGGCCGTCCGGGCGCCCCGTTCCGTACGTCCCACCTTGACCGCGACGACCGGCACCCGTGCCCGCGCGGCCCGGTCGGCGGCGAGCAGGAAGGAACGGCCGTCCTTGAGGCCCTCGACGTAGCACGCGATGGCCCCGACCTCCGGCTGCTGGGCGAAGTACGAGATGAAGTCGGCGGTCTCCAGGTCGGCCTCGTTGCCGGTGGGCGCCCAGTGGGAGAGGCGTATGCCGAGCTCCTGGAGCGCGTGCAGGGGGCGGCCCTGGTGGCCGGACTGGGTGATGAGGGCGATGGCGGGACCTTCGAGGTCGTCGCGGAACCTCTCGAAGGCGTTGAGGTTGGTGTTCGGCCCGAGCAGCCGTACGCCGGACCGCTCGACCGCGGCGGCCAGCCGCGTCTGGGCGGCGGCGCCTGCCTCGCCCGTCTCGGCGAAGCCGGACGCGAAGGCCACGGCGAACCTGACCTTGGCCTCGCCGAGTTCCCCGACCACCGGGACGGGATCGCCGACCAGCAGCACGGCCAGGTCGACCTGCTCGGGCAGGTCGCGGACGGAGGGCACGCAGGGCAGCCCGAAGACGGACGCGCGCGTGGGGTGGACGGGGTGCAGTCGGGCGCCGACCCGCTCGGCCCAGGCGATCAGCTGCCGGGTGATGCCGGTGTTGGGCCTGCCCTCCGCGTCGGAGGCGCCTACGACGGCCACCGACCCGGGCCGGAAGAACCGGTCGAGGTCGGGGACGGCGGCGTGCAGCGGCCGGCCGCTGACGTCGAGGTCTCCGGCCGCGGTCGCGGCGGGGGTCGCCGTGTCGTGGACGGCGGCGTGGGGAGCCTCCCCGCAGGCCACGACGCGGGCGCGGAGATCGGTGGTCAGGGTGCCGTGGGTAGATCCAAGCATGTCTCAGCCCGCTCCTGCTCGTCGGCCAACGTAACTGACGCGTAGTCAGATTACTGAACTGACGGCGCGTCAGGAACAGTCCGGCGGGCAAAGCCTGCGGGCGAGCGGGGGCGGTGTGCGGGGACGGGCACGGAAAGCCGCGCTCGTCCCCGCACCCAGTCCTACCCGGGTCGGAGCTTCGTCAAGACCCCTGAAGGCGCCCTGGAGACCTGGAAGCCCCCTGAAGGCCCCTGGCAACGCGTGAAGACCCGTGAAGACCCGTGAGACCGCGCGACCCGTGTCAGTCGTCGAGGGTGGGCAGCGCGAGTCGGCTCAGACGATCGCGGTCGGCCAGGATGTTCATCTCGGCGATCTTCCCCGCCCTGATCGTGAGGTGCGTGATCGAGTACGCCTCCCCGTCCAGCACCGTGACGACCCCGATCGTCCCGTTGACGAGCACCGGCCGTGCGTACGGGGAGAACCGGGAGAACATGAGCGCCTGCTCGACCACGGCCCGCGCACCCCGGGCCACCCTGGACGCGAAGAGGGTCCCCGCGGTCCCGGGCGTCACGGCGCCGGCGTCGGCCCGCAGGACGACGTCCGGGTCCAGGAGCGAGAGCAGTGCCTCGAAGTCGCCCCCGCGCGAGGCGGCGAGGAAGGCGTCGACGACCTGCCGCTGACGGCCGAGGTCGGCCTCCGGCGGCGGCGACCCCTGGACCCGGCGCCGGGCCCGGCTCGCCAGCTGCCGGGTCGCGGCCGGGGTGCGCTCGACGACGGGGGCGATGTCGTCGAAGGGCACGGCGAACATGTCGTGCAGGACGAACGCGAGCCGCTCGGCGGGCGGGAGCGAGTCCAGCACGACCAGGAGCGCGAGGCCGACGGAGTCGGCGAGCAGCGCCTGGTGCTCGGGATCGGCCTTGTCGGCCCGGCCGACCACGGGGTCCGGCACATGTGCGTACTCGTGTACGTCAAAGGGGTCCTCGCGCCGTGACGTGCGCGAACGCAGCATGTCCAGGCACACCCGCCCCACCACGGTCGTGAGCCAGCCGCCGAGGTTCGCGACCTCGGTGGTGTCGGAGCGGCTGAGCTTCAGCCATGCCTCCTGGACGGCGTCGTCCGCCTCGCTCAGCGAGCCCAGCATCCGGTAGGCGACAGCGCGCAGGTGCCCGCGATGGGCCTCGAAGCGCTCCGCCAGAAAGTCGTGGTCGTCCATCGGTCACATTCCTCGCGCGAGTTCCGTCAGTGCAGTAACGAACCAAATAACGAACAAACATGAAGGAGAACAATCATGCAGGCACGGATGCCGAACCCCGCCGTGGTCATCCCCGAGGCCATGCCCGCGATCCTCGGCGTGCTCAAGGCCGCGAGGAAGGGCGGCGTACCGGAGGGGACGCTGGAGCTGGTGCACCTGCGGGCGAGCCAGATCAACGGCTGCGGGGTGTGCGTCGACGGCGGCGTGCGCAGCGCGCGGAAGGCGGGAGAGAGCGACGAGCGCCTCTTCGCCGTGGCGGCCTGGCGGGAGACGCCCTACTTCACCGACGCCGAACGCGCCGCACTGGCCCTTTCGGAGGCCGCCACCCGCCTGAGCGACCGGGCGGAGCCGGTGCCGGACGACATCTGGGACGAGGCCGCCCGGCACTACGACGAGAAGCAGCTCGCGAGCCTCGTGCTCTACATCGGCGTGACGAACCTCTTCAACCGCCTGAACGCCACCACGAAGCAGGTGGCGGGGGCCGGTTGGTAGACGGGTGACGGCCAACGGGCGACGGCCACCCCTGGGCGCGCGGTCGCTCAGCGGGCGCCCCGGTGACCGGCCGCGATCCTCTTGGCGATCTTCCGTGCGTCGATGGCCAGTTCGCGGAACATGCCGCTGATCGGGTTCGTGAACCCCGTGAAGTACAGGCCCGGCGCCTTCGGCGGGGTGCGCGCGCCGTGCACCACCGGCCGGCCCCGGCCGTCCAGCACCCCGAGGTGGCCCACCAGGCCGTCCAGGGCGCGCCGGTAGCCGGTGGCCGCGACCACCGCCTGCGGCGAGATCCGGGTGCCGTCCGCCAGTACGACCTCGTCCTCGTCGAAGGACACGACCGCCGCCACCGGTTCCACCGCTCCCCGCTTGACGGCGTCCACCAGCCCCACGTCCTGCACCGGGATCGCCCCCTCCCTGACCCGGGAGTAGAGCCCGGTGCCGGGACGCGGCAGGCCCCGGGCCGAGAGGTCGGGGACCGACAGCCGGCACATCAGGTCACCGGCGCGGTCCACCAGTCGGACCGGGAGGCGGCGTACGAGAATGCCGGTGGCCTGCGCGGGCCAGCCGGCCGTCGAGCGGCGCACTATGTGCGGCACGGTGCGCACGGCCAGGCGTACGCGCGCCGCGCCCCCCTCCACCAGGTCCACCGCGATCTCGGCGCCGGTGTTGCCCGTGCCGACGACCAGGACGTCCTTGCCCTCGTACGGGAGTGGGGCGCGGTACCGCCCGGCGTGCACGAACTCCCCGGTGTACGTGTCGCGGCCGGGCCACTCGGGGACGTACGGCGTGTGGTTGTAGCCCGTCGCGACCACCACCGCCGAGCAGGTGAGCCGGCGGCCGCCGGTGGCGTGCAGCAGCCAGCCGCCGTCCTCGCCGGATGCCGGCCCGGTGCGCTCGATACGGGAGACCTCGACCCCCGTGACGATCTCCAGCTCGTGGTGCTCGGCGTACTTCTCCAGATACCGCACCACGTCGTCCCGCGCCACCCACCGCCCGAAGGCGCGCGGCATCGGCAGTCCCGGCAGGCCCGACAGGCGCCGGGTCGTGTGCAGGCGCAGCCGGTCGTAGTGGGCGCGCCAGGAGGCCCCGACGGAGTCGGACTTCTCCAGTACGACGGCGCGTATGCCCCGCTCGCGCAGTGCTGCCGCGGCGGCGAGTCCGCCGGGCCCGGCGCCGATGACGTAGACGGGGTGGTCGGTAGTGGTATTGGCCATGATTCGTCAGCCTAATGACGGAAGTTGTTGATGGGTCTCGGTCAAGACCGAAATCGGTTGCGAAACGGTCACGGACAGTCGCCGGGTCGTACCTCTTGCGCGCGGCCTGTCTCATCAGTTGAACTGACGTACCGTCAGATCTGCTGGGTGAAGGTGGGTGGAGCGGAATGCGGACCCTCTGGCTCGACGGCGCGCAATGGCTCGCCGTCCTGCGTATCGGCCTCGGCCTGTGGTGGCTGGAAAGCTGGCGCCACAAGGACAAGAAGGGCTGGTTCGAGCGCGGTACGGGCATCGCCTGGGCGGCGGACGTCGCCGGGAAACACACCTGGCCCGCGGTGAAGCGCGGCTTCGACACCGTGGTCGCGCCCCGCCCCAAAGTGATGGCGTACGTCGTCGTGTACGCCGAACTTGCCCTCGGGCTGGGCCTGGTGACCGGGTTCCTCACTCCGGTCGCGCTGGTCGCGGGCCTGCTCCTGAACCTCCTCTACCTCGTCCTGATGATCCATGACTGGGCCGAGCAGGGGCAGAACGCCATGATGGCGCTGATCTCGCTCGTCGCCCTCTTCGCCATGTCCTGGCAGACCTGGTCCCTCGACCACGCGATCGGACTGTTCCTGTGAGTGCGAGCCCCGCGAGTGCGAGCGAAGGCGCGCTCGGCGCGGCGACGCCCGACATCGACGCGTTCACCCGTCCCTACTGGGACGCCGCCGCCGAAGGCCGTCTGCTGCTGCGCCGCTGCCGGGGCTGCGCCAGGCCCCACCACTACCCGCGCGAGTTCTGCCCGTACTGCTGGAGCGAGGACGTCGCCTGGGAGCGGGCGAGCGGCCGGGCCACGCTCTACACCTGGTCGGTCGTCCACCGCAACGACCTGCCGCCCTTCGGTGAACGCGTGCCGTACGTCGCGGCGGTGGTCGACCTCGCCGAAGGGCCGCGCATGATGACGGAAGTCGTCGGCTGCGGGGAGGCGGACCTCCGGATCGGCATGGGTCTGGAGGCCGCCTTCCGGGAATGGGGCGGGCATGCGGTGCCCGTCTTCCGGCCCGCCGCCGGGAGGGGGTAGGAACCCGGCGACGCGCACGCGGGCCGCCTATGGCCAGAGCAGCTCCCTCGCCCACTCTCCGGCGCCGTCCCGCCGGTACCGCAGCCGCACGTGCCGGCGCATGTCGTCCCCCTGGAAGAACTCCACCTCGGCGGGCTCGACGACGTACAGCGTCCAGGTCGGCGCGTCGGCCTCCGGGTCCTGCCGCGCCCGCTCCCAGGCGGCCTGCGACGCGTGCACCAACTGCTCGTACGCCGGCAGTACGTCGCTCTGTCGGCCCACCAGCGCGGAGGCGAGCGCCCCGGTCGACCGCGCGTGCAGATCGGCCAGGCTCTCCGCCCGCGACCCGGTGGCCACCGAGCCCCTGATCCGCACCTGCCGGCCCTGCGCCGCCCAGTAGAACCCGAGCGCCGCGCGCGGGTGTGCGGCCAGCTGGCGGCCCTTCGCGCTGGTGGCGTGGGACGCGAAGTGCCAGCCGCGCGGGTCCGCGTCGTGCAGCATCAGCGTCCGTACGTCGGGGAGCCCGTCCTCGTCGACGGTCGCCAGGCTCATCGTGTGCGGCTCGGGCTGTCCGGCGGCGACGGCCTCGGCGAACCACTGGTGGAAGAGCGCGAGCGGCTCGGGCGGTGCGGCGGCGGTGTCGAAGGCGGGGAGGCCGGTGTCCCAGACGCGCTGGGTGCGGAGCAGGTCGTGGAAGCTCATCGGCCCATCCCACACCATTCCCGGTCGCGCGGGCCTGCCGGCTCAAGCGCTCACGGGCTACGGGCTGCCGCGCTCATGTGCGCCCGAGCACCACTGTCCCCGACGAGCAGAACCAGCCGCCCGTCCCCGACGCCACCGCCAGCTCGGGCATCCCGCCGTCCGCCCTGCGGACCTGGCCCTCGCCCGCCTCGCCACGCAGTTGCCGCACCGCTTCCACCAGCAGGAACAGCCCCCGCATGCCGGGGTGGCAGGCGGACAGTCCACCGCCGTCGGTGTTCACCGGCAGTCCGCCGTCGCGCAGCAGCCGGCCCTTCTCCACGAAGGCGCCGCCCTCGCCCTTCGGGCAGAAGCCGAGATCTTCCAGCGTCACCAGGGTCATGTAGGTGAAGGCGTCGTAGATCTCGGCGAGATCGATGTCCGAGGGGCGCACGCCAGCCCGCTCGAAGGCGAGGCGCCCGGAGACGGCCGCCGGGGAGACGGTGAAGTCGTCCCACTCGGACATGGTGGTGTGCGACACGGCGGTCCCGGAGCCCAGCACCCACACCGGAGTCTTCGCGGCATCCGGTACGTACTCCTGCGCCACCATCAGCACCGCGCAGCCGCCGTCGCTGCGGATGCAGCAGTGCAGCTTGGTGAAGGGGTCGGCGATCACCGGTCCGGAAAGCACGTCGTCCACGGTCACCGGGTCGCGGAACATCGCGTCGGGGTTCGTGGCCGCGTTCGCCCGCGCCTGGACGGCGACCTCGGCGAGCTGCTCCAGGGTCGTGCCGTACTCGTGCATGTGGCGGCGGGCCGCCATCGCGTACTTGGCGACGAGCGTGTGCCCGTACGGCACTTCGAACTGGAGCGGGCCACGCGCGCCGAAGGAGAGGTTCGAGGTGCGGCGCCGTGCCTTGATGTCGGCGCGGGCGGTCGAGCCGTACACCAGCAGTACGGCGTTGGCGTGGCCGGCGGCGATCGCGTCGGCGGCGTGTGCGGCCATGACTTCCCAGGTGGAGCCGCCGACGGTGGTCGAGTCGACCCAGGTCGGCCGCAGCCCCAGGTACTCGGCGACCTCGGCCGGGGCGAGCGTGCCGAGGCCGGCGGACGCGAAGCCGTCGATGACGGACCGGTCGAGGCCGGAGTCGGCGAGGGCGCGGCGGGCGGCCTGGGCGTGGAGGGCGTACGGGGTGGCGTCGTCGACGCGTCCGCAGTCGGAGAGGGCTGTGCCGACGATGGCTACCTTGCGGCGGGAGTGGGATGGCAGCATAAATCTGACGGTACATCAGATATACCCCTGCGGCTCCGGCCCGACGGGGAGGAAACCGTCCTGCGCACCCCTGTGCATCTCACCCCCTCACCCCTAACATGACGGCCCGTCAGATAGGGAGGGAGTTCCATGGACGCCGCTTTCACCGTGGAGCAGGACGAGATCCGGCGCACGCTGCGCGAGCTGCTGGCCAAGCGGAGCGGTCCCGACGAGGTGAAGTCGGCCGTACGGACCACCGCCGGGTACGACGCCGGCCTCTGGCGGCAGCTCGCCGAACAGATCGGGCTACCGGGTCTCACCCTCCCCACCGCGTACGGCGGAGTCGGCTGCGGGACCGTCGAACTCGCCCTCGCCTGCGAGGAAGCGGGCCGCGCGCTCCTGCCGTCACCGCTGCTCGCCACCGCCGTACTCGCCGCCCCGCTCATCGCCGCCCTCGGTACGGACGCCCAGCGCGCCGCCCTGCTCCCGCCCCTCGCCGACGGCGCGCTGACCGCCACCCTCGCCGTCCCCGGCGGGGCCCTCTCCGCCGCACTCGCCCTCACCGGGGACAACACCGGCGGCGAGTGGGCGGGCGGCGGCCGGTCCGGTGGCGTGCAGGCCCGGCGTGCGGCGTCCGACGAGCGGGACGGGACCTGGACCCTGTACGGGGAGGCGGCCCAGGTGCTCGACGGGCACAGCGCCGGCCTGCTGCTCGTCGCCGCCCACACGGGCGGGTTCGCGCGCAGCCGGACGTCGTTGTTCCTGGTGCGGGCCGACTCGCCCGGTCTGGTCCGCGTACGCCGGACCACCCTGGACGAGACCCGGCCGCAGGCCCGTATTCAACTGCGCTACACCCCAGGCGAGTTGCTGGGCGCCGACGACGCCGCCGATGTGCCCGGCGCGCTGGCGCAGGCCGGGCGTACCGCCGCCGTCGCGCTCGCCGCCGAAGCGGTCGGGGCCGCCGCGCAGGCGCTGGAGCGAACCGTCGACCACGTCAGGACCCGCGAACAGTTCGGACGACCGATCGGTTCCTTCCAGGCGGTCAAGCACCGGCTGGCGGACCTCTACGTGCAGGTGCAGGCGGCGCGCTCGGCGGCGTACTACGCGGCCTGGGACCCGGCCACCGGCGGCCTCGCGCTCGCGCAGGCCGTCGAGGCACTGCGTACGACGGCGGGGGAGGCCGTCCAGCTGCACGGCGGGATCGGTTTCACCTGGGAGCACGACGCGCACCTCTACTTCAAGCGGGCGGCGTCGGACGAGCTGCTGTTCGGTCCCGTCCACCGGCTGCGTGAACGCGCGGCGCAGGCCGCGGGGTTCTTCCGTACCGAAGGGGAAGCCGTGGGAGTGGCCGAGCCGGAGGTGACGGCCTGATGCCGCCCGGAGTACGCCTCATGCAGAAGCTGTCCTCGACCCGCACCTTCGCCAGGGTCGCGCCGCACTTCGTCCCGGCCATGGACCGCGCCGTCCACCGCCTCACCCGCGGCAGGGTGCTGCTGAGCGCCCGCATGCTGCCCGGCGTGATCCTCACGGCGAGGGGCGCCCGGAGCGGCGAGCCCCGCACCACGCCGCTTGCCTGCATGCCGGACGAGGCGAGCGGCAGCTGGATTCTGATCGGGAGCAACTTCGGCCGGCCGGGGCATCCCGCCTGGACGGCGAACCTGATGAAGCACCCGGACGCCCGGATCAGCCTGCAGGGCACGGACATCGAGGTCAGGGCGCGGCTGCTGCAGGGCGCCGAGCGGGAGGCGGTGTGGCAGGCGGTGCTGAAGTTCTGGCCGCCGTACGCGACGTACCAGGCGAGGGTGGAGCGGGAGATCCGGCTCTTCCGGCTGGAGGAGCGGCGAAGCCGCTGAAAATGCCGCAGCGGCGGACCGGTGTGGGGGGCCGCCGCTGCGTAGACAGGACTGGGGGCACTGCCTCCGGCGGGGGCGCGCGGTTCGAGGGCCGGGGCCTACTTCGTCGGCTTCTTGCCGGTGATGCCCAGATGCACCAACAGGGCCAGGTTGGGGCGGAGTTCGTTCTGCTTCACACCCCAGGTCTGGAACCCCTTCTGGTGCGAGGCGACCGCCGCCAGCATCGCGACGAGCGAGCCGGCCATCGCGGCGGGGCTGATGTCCTTGTCCACCTTGCCCTTGGACTGGAGCTCCTTCACCGTGTCCGTAAGGGAGTTGGTGACCGAGTTCAGGATTTTCATGCGGATCTTGTAGAACCGCTTGTCGCCCTCCGCGGCGCCGAGGTCGACAACCCGGAGGATGGCGTCGTTTTTGCGCCAGAAGTCGAGGAAGCCCTCGACAAGTTCCTCGGAGGTGGCCCAGCCCGCCTTGCCCACCCAGGAGCGGCCGGAGACGAGTTCGGTCAAACCGGCGCCCTCCTTGGCCATTTCTTCCGCGATTTCGAGGACGGCGCCCTCCACGTCAGGGAAGTACTGGTAGAACGTCGCGGGTGAAGTACCCGCCTTCCGGGCCACATCGATGACTTTGACGTCGCGGTAGGGCGAGGAGCTGAGCATCTCGCTGAGGCAGTCGAGCAGCTTCTGCCGCGTCGCCTGACCGCGTCGTCCGGCCACGCGGCCGTCGACGGTGCGTACTTGTCCTGTCATGCCGTCAGCTTACCGAGGGGTGATCGGAGCGCGATTCGGCCGACTGCAAATGGGGAACCGGCCAGCTGCCCCGGCCCGTCGCTCACCCGCTGTCACCCCGTCGACCGGCCCCGACCCGAATAGTCTTATCAACAGCCTGTGGACAACTTTGGTGGACAACCCGTGCGCGCCACGGCGTGACGTCCCGATAGGGGGTCAGTTGTTCGATTTGTTTCCCTGCGTGGAGCGCGGTGGCCCGTTAGCTTGAGTGTGACGGGCACCACACATCGCCCCTGCCCCGCGCGACGGAAGGATCCGGGCCCATGGCCGTAAATGCGGAAGGCGTGCCGTGCTGGGTCGATGTGACGCTGGACGACGTCGAAGCGGGCAAGCGTTTCTACGGTGGGCTGTTCGGCTGGACCTTCGAGGACCCCGGCATCGACGACCGGGCGAGATCGGGATGGTCGGGCAGGGCGGGGCAGACCGCCTTCGTCAACGCCCTCAGCGGCGGCAAGAAGGTGGCCGCTCTCGCACCCAAGCGTGACGGCCGTATGCCCACCGCCTGGGGCGTCTACTTCGCCACCGACGACGTGGTGGCGCTCGCCCGGCGGATCAGGGAGGCGGGCGGCCAGATGGTGACGGACCCGCTGCCCGTGCCCCCGCTCGGCGCGACGGCCGCGGCGGCCGACCCGGGCGGCGCTGTCTTCGGCCTCTGGCAGGCGGGCAGCCATGCCGGCTTCGAGAAGCGGGACCAGCCGGGTTCCTTCTGCTGGACCGAGGTCTACGCGCGCGACAAGGACCGGACCGACCCGTTCTACGAGACGGTCTTCGGCTTCCAGGGCTTCGACCTCGGCGAGGACGGCGAGGACTTCAGGACGTGGTCCCCGGCGGGCGCCGACCCCGGCCCCGACACGGCCATCGGTGGCCGCAGTGTCATGGGGGACGCGTTCCCGGTCGAGATGCCCGACCACTTCATGATCTATTTCGTGGTCGACGACTGCGACGGCGCCGCGTCGCGGGCCGAGGAGCTCGGCGGTCGCGTCCAGGCGCAGCCCTTCGATACGCCGTACGGCCGGATCGCGGTGCTCACCGACAATCAGGGCGCCACTTTCGCCGTGCTGGCAGAACTGACCGAATCGGCAGAACTGACCGAATCGGCCGAGCGGACCGAATCGGCCGAGCGGACCGAGTCGACCGAGCGGACCGAGTCGACCGACAGGGCCAAGCCGTCCGAACCGGCTGAGGCGGGTGACTCGGCTGGGGCGGGCGCTCCGGCCGACGGAGGCGGTTCGGGTGAAACTGCCGCACCTGCCGCACCTGCCGCACCTGCCGCGCCCGCTGAAGGCGCCGAAGCCCCCGACGCCGCCGAAGTCCCCGAGTCCGCCCAAACCGCCGAGTCCGGCGAACCCGCCGATCTGGCCGAAAGGGGCGAGGTCGCCGAGCGCCCCGACCCCGACGGCCCCCGCGAAAGCAAGACGTAGCAGGCCATCCGCGACATTTTACGCGTGTGTGGCCTGTCCGAATCCGGGTGAGACACCCCGGTCCGCCCCCGGGTTCGCCACCACCGCCTCCGACAGGAAGAATCAGGGTGCGCACCGCTGGGTGGTGCCCAGTGGTGAGACGCTTCACGGGGCTGTGTTTGCGGCCTCGTACGGGGAGGTGGCAGGCAAGTTATGGAGCAGCTGACGCAGCACGACCCGCGGCGGATCGGCCCGTTCGAGGTGCTGGCACGGCTCGGGGCCGGCGGCATGGGGCTGGTCTATCTCGCGCGGTCGGCGTCGGGCCGTCGCGTGGCGATCAAGACGGTAAGGACCGAGCTCGCCGAGGACCAGCTGTTCCGCGTCCGCTTCACGCGTGAGGTGGAGGCCGCTCGGGCGGTCAGCGGGTTCTACACGGCCGCCGTCGTGGACGCCGATCCGCGGGCTGCGGTGCCGTGGCTGGCCACGGCGTACGTACCCGCGCCCTCCCTCGAAGAAATAGTGAATGAATGCGGGCCGATGCCGGCCCAGGCGGTGCGCTGGCTGGCGGCGGGCATCGCCGAGGCGCTCCAGTCCATCCACGGGGCGGGCCTGGTCCACCGCGACCTCAAGCCGTCGAACGTCCTGGTGGTGGAGGACGGACCGCGCGTCATCGACTTCGGCATCGCCTCGGGCGTCTCCAACACGCGGCTGACCATGACCAACGTCGCCGTCGGTACGCCCGCCTACATGTCGCCGGAGCAGGCGCGCGACTCCCGCAGCGTGACGGGCGCCAGCGACATCTTCTCGCTCGGATCCACGCTCGTCTTCGCGGCCACCGGGCACGCGCCCTTCCACGGCGCGAACCCGGTCGAGACGGTCTTCATGCTGCTCCGGGAGGGCCCCGACACCGAGGGGCTGCCCGACGAGCTGCGTCCGCTGATCGAGTCGTGCATGCAGATGGAAGCGGTACGGCGGCCCAGTCCGGCCGACCTCCAGGCGCAGCTCTCGCCGCACCTCTTCGCGTCCGGTGAGGACGACAGCGGTACGGCGTCCGCGTGGCTGCCCGCACGGGCCACGGCGATGATCGAGCAGCGGCGGGGCGGGCGTCCCGCGCTGCCCAGTACGCCGAGTACGCCGCCGTCCCGGGCGCACTCCACGCCGCCGAGGCCGCCGGGCCCGCCGCCGTTCGCCCCGGTGGCGTCCCGGTCGGACGCCCCGGCGTCGGCTCCGTCCCCGTCCCCGGCGGCGGCGTACGCCGACGGGCACGCGCAACAGGGGGCGCACGCCGGCCGTCCGGCCCAGGGCGCCCATGCCGCGCAGGCCGGTGCGCACGCCGCCGTACGGCTGCCCGGCTCCAAGGTGCCGATCGGCCCGGGGCCGCGGGTGGCCGACGGGCGCACCGGCCACGCCGTGCACGCGCCGGGCGAGCAGGCCACGGGCTGGATCAGGCCCCCGGCCGGGCTGAGCGCGTCGGGGAACGGTGCGGACGCCGTCACCGGTGTCGTACCTCCGCCCGTGGCCGCCCCGCCGCCGCCGGCCATTCCGCCGCCGACGCAGTCGGCCGACGGCGCGGGGCCGTCCGGGGGATGGCGGCCGTGGCGCTTCCGCATGTCCAACGACGTGTGGGGCACGCCGGCCGTCGCGGGCGACCTCGTGTACGTCACCTCCTTCGAGGTGCACGCCCTCGACGTGGCCAGCGGACGGCGACAGTTCAAGACGCGTGACGTCGCCTGGGCGATGGCGGTCGCGGGCGGCCGCATCCATGCCTCCGACGGCCCCACGCTCTACGCGCTCGACGCCGCCGACGGCCAGGAGCGCTGGCGGCTCCAGACCGACGCGTGGGTCTACTCCCTCAAGGCCGAACGCGGCACCGTCGTGACCGGCACGCGCGGCGGCGGCGTCCAGGCCTGGGAGGCGTCCAACGGCCAGAAACTGTGGGAACTCACCGGTGCGCAGAGCGACTTCGAGACCCCGGAGGCCGGCCCCGCCGTACACGAGGACGCGGTGTACGTGTGGCAGGACGCGAGGCTGCGCGCACTGGACGCCCGTACCGGCATCGAGCGCTGGTCGTACCCGATCGGCGACGCGGCGTCCTGCGGCGGAGTCCCGCTGCGGCTGACGTCGGCGCCGGACGGCCATGTGTACGTAGCCGCCGGGACGCGTGTCCTCGCCATCGACGCGGTGAGCGGCCGGGTGCGGTGGCACTTCGAGGCCCCTGCGGTCTTCCTGAGCCCGCCCGCCTTCGCCCCGGGGCCGGCCGTCACGGGCGGTGGCATCTACCTGGCCGACTACCTCGGCACGGTGTACGCCCTGGACGCCTCCACCGGCAAGGACCGGTGGCGTATCGCCACGGAGTCCCGCCAGTCGATCGAGCCGGTGCTCGTCGCCGCGGGCAACATCCATGTGGGCAGCGGCAGCGCGCTCTACACCCTGGACGCGGTGACGGGCACCCCGAAGTGGCGCTTCGCGGCGGGTGGCGAGGTCGTGGGCGCGCCCGTGGTCTCGGACGGCCGTGTCCACTTCGGCTCGGCCGACCACTGCCTCTACACGCTGGACGCGACTGGCGGCCAGCTGCGCTGGAAGCTGGCGACGGGCGGTGAGATCACGGGGTCGCCGGTGGCGCAGGGCGGTGTGGTGTACGCGTGCAGCAAGGACCGGTGCGTGTACGCCCTGGACGCGGTGAAGGGCACGGCGACGGGCCGGACGTCGGGCACGCGGGCCTGAGGGGGCAGCGGCGTTCCGGAGTCCCTCGGCGGTGATCCGGAGGCCCCGCAGCGATGTCCGGCGGGGTGCGCAGCGGTGATCCGCTA
Organism: Streptomyces sp. NPDC055287; assembly: GCF_053646035.1. Lineage (NCBI taxonomy): Bacteria > Bacillati > Actinomycetota > Actinomycetes > Kitasatosporales > Streptomycetaceae > Streptomyces > Streptomyces sp. NPDC055287. Next base: position 75,697 of record NZ_JBSHNE010000028.1, read on the forward strand.
GCGGTAGCGGTGGTCCGGCGGGGGCGGGCGGTCGTCCGGCCCGTCGGGGCCGCCCGGGCCCGGACTCCAGGGGTAGGGCTCGCCGGACCAGTCCTCCGGCACGGGTTCGTGCGCGTACTCCGGCTCGTGCCGGGGGTGCCGGTCGCCGTCCACGCGCCGGCGCCGTTGCCCGCGCCCGGGCATCACGGTGGCGGCCAGCAGGAGCAGTACGCCGCCGCCGAGCGCCAGCGCGACGCCGAGGTCCAGGCCGGTGCCGTCGCCGTCGACCGTGAGGCTGCCCAACGCCTGGCCCACGCGGACCATCCACAGCACGGTGAAGCCGAGGACGACGACCCCGGCGAGGGCGACCAGCAGCCGGGTACGGATCAGCAGCCCGATCACGGTCAGCAGGGCGGCGAAGGCGAACGGCAGCAGCAGCGATCCCGCGATCCCGGCCTCGCTGTCCGTGATGCCGCCGAACAGGTCGCCGATGCGGTACTCCCGCCCGAGACGACCGTCGTACCAGGTATGGAAGGGGCTCAGCACGGCGGCCGTCGCTCCGACGAGAGCGAGGATCCAGCCGAGGACGCTGCGGAACATCGGCGGCCTCCTTGCGGGTGGCTCTCGGTGACGACGCTACGCCCCGGGGGCGGCGGCTGCCAGTCGCGGAAGGGGCCGCCGCGGCGGCGCGATCGCCCGCCCGGCGCGCGTTTGCAGGCGTGTCGGGCGCCCCACTAGGGTGACGTGCGCTCGTCAATCGGGCGCCACAAATCTACGATTTCAACGGGGGTTGAAGCGTGCAGCTTCGCCATGTCCGCGCCATAGCCGTCTTCAGTATCGCTGTCGTCGCCCTTACCGGAGCACGTGGTTCCCGCGGTGGCAGCTGCGACGACAGCAGCGGCAGCAGCGGTGGCAGCAGCTTCGGCAGTTCGAGCAGCAGTAGCAGCACCAGCGGCGGTTCGAGCTACGACAGCTCCACGTCGAGCGGTTACACGAGCGGCGACACCACGAGCGGCAGCAGCACGACGAGTGGCAGCACCACCAGCGGCTACACCACCGGCAGCAGCAGCAGCACGAGCACCAGTGGCAGCACGACCAGTGGCTACACCTCGGGCAGCCGCGGCGACACGAACATCACGGACGTGCGGATCGACCGCTGCGAGTACGACCCGTCCCGTGGCATCGTCGCCGCGGTGAGCGCCACCAACAGCAGCTCGTCGGAGAACTACACCTACACCTTCACGGTGACGTTCACCGACCCGAGCGGTACGACCGTCGGCACGCGCCACCCCAGCATGCCCATGGTGCTCCCGGGCAGGACCGACAGGCTCGACGTCGCCACTCCCTACGTCGCCCAGGCGGGTGCGACCTCCGGCGGCAAGTGCACCCTCACCAACGTGCGGCGCATCTCCGGCTGACGCGACGCCGGACGCCTAGCGCGTACGGAAGCCGGGCCGGCGGGCGGCGAACAGCTCCGCCTGCCGGTCCGGCGGCAGATTCCCGAGCGCCACCAGATGCGGCGCCTGCGCCAGCGCCTGGCCGCGCGCCCCCTCCGTGGCCGCCCACACCGCCCGTACCGTGCCCTGTACGGCCTCCGTCGGACAGGAGGCGATCACCTCGGCCGCCCGCACGGCCGCCGCGACCTCCTCCCCGCTCGCGACGACTTCCGACACCAGCCCCGTCTCGTACGCCCGTCGCGCCGACACCCGTTCCGCCGTCCCCATCAGCGCCATCCGGGCGACCTCCCCGAACGGCATCCGCTGGGCCATGTGGATCGCCTCGTACGCGCTGACCATCCCGTACGTCGTATGCGGATCGAAGAACGTCGCGTCCTCGGCGGCGACGACGAACTCGGCCTCCCCCAGCAGATAGAACGCCCCGCCGCACGCCATCCCCCGTACCGCCGCGATCACCGGCTTCCACAGGTCGTTGGCCTTCGGCCCGATGGACAGCAGCGGATCGTCGATCGAGTACGGCGACGGCGGCTGAGGCACGTCCACCCCCCGGTCGATGCCGCTGCAGAACGCCCTGTCGCCGGCGCCGGTGAGCACGACGGCCCGTACGCTCTCGTCGAACCTGAACTCCCGCCAGACGGAAGCCAGTTGACCGGAAGTCTCCAGGTCGATGGCGTTCAGTCGCTCGGGACGGTCGATCGTGACGACCGCGACGCCGGTCTCCTTGTCGCGCTCGACACGGACACCGCCCGCGCCGGTTCTCACGGCCGCTCCAGCAGCCAGCGCGGCATCACCGGCAGCCCGCCCACGCCGTCGGTGAAGGCGACCTGCACCTTCGCACCGATGCGCAGCCTGGCCGGATCGACGGAGTCGAGGGCCGCGCAGGCTTCGGTGACGACGTTCCCGACGAGCCGGATGCGCGGGGCGTCGGCCAGTTCGACGACGACGGCGTTGTACGGGGCCTGCGCGGCGTACGCAGGCAGGAGTGGCGGGTGGGGCAGGACGTACGACCAGATCCGCCCCTTCCCGCTCATCAGCCGCCATTCGCTGTCGAAGGACCGGCAGTGCGGGCAGCACGGCCGGGGCGGAAAGCGCAGCTCGCCGCAACCGGGGGCGGCGCACGCCTGGACGCGGAGCTCGCCCCGGGCGGCGTACTCCCAGAAGGGGGCGCCGTCGTCGTCGACGACGGGGGCCAGCAGGCCGCCGGTACCGCTCTCTCTGTCGCTCATGTCTCAGCTCCTCAGCAGCAGGGCGGACGTCGGGACACCCTCGCCCGCCGTCACCAGGCAGGTGGCGGCTCCGGGGACTTGGGCGGTGCTGGTGCCGCGCAGTTGCTTGACGCCCTCGGTGATCAGGTTGAAGCCGTGGACGTACGCCTCGCTGAGCCCGCCGCCGCCGGTGTTGAGGGGCAGCCGCCCGCCGCTCTCCAGGGCGCCGCCTTCGGTGAAGGCCGCGCCTTCCCCCCGACCGCAGAAGCCGTAACCCTCCAGGGAGAGGGGGATCAGCGGGGTGAAGGCGTCGTAGATCTGCGCCACGTCGACGTCGTCCGGACCGAAGTCGGCCTGCTTCCACAGCTGGCGGGCGGCGGTCCACGCGGGGCCCGTCAGCGGGTCGTCGTTCCAGTAATTGACCATGCCGTGGTGCTGGGCGGGCAGTCCCTGGGCGGCGGAGTGGACGTAGACGGGCTTCTGCCGGCAGTCGCGGGCACGCTCGGCCGACACGATCACGCAGGCCAGTGCGCCGTCGGTCTCGAGACAGTTGTCGAAGAGGCACAACGGGTCGCTGATCCAGCGCGAGTTCATGTACATGTCGCGGGTCAGGGGCCGTTCGTACATCATCGCGGCCGGGTTCTGGTTGGCCCGGTTCCGGCAGGCGAGGGCCACGTTGAAGAGGTGGTCGCGGGTGGCGCCGTACTCGTGCATGTACCGGCGGGCCAGCATTCCGATCTCGTCGGCGGGGCGCAGGAGGCCGAAGGGGCGGGTCCACTGGGCGGGGGTGGGCAGCTGCACGGCGGTGTTCTTCCAGGGCCGCGGCCCCGACCCGCGCTTGCGGGACCGCCAGGCGACGCCGACGCTCGCCTGACCGGTGGCGATGGCCGCGGCGAGGTGGGCGACGGTGGCGCAGGACCCGCCGCCGCCGTACCCCGCTTTGGAGAAGAACGTGAGGTCACCGGCCCCGATGGACTTCGCCACCTCGACCTCGTCGGTCTCCTCCATCGTGTACGAGGCGAGAGCGTCGACCTCGGAGGGAGGGATGCCGGCGTCGTCGAGGGCGGTGAGGATGGCACGGCAGGCCAAAGTCTTTTCGGATTCGGGCAGTTGCTTGGCGAAGGGAGTCTGTCCCGTGCCGACTATCGCTGCCGCATCCTTGAGTGTCGCCACGTCGGGGCACCTCCGCGATGGTCATGACTGCTGACAGCGCGTCAGGCTACAGCTAATCTGACGGATAGTCAGCTAGTGCGTCGGCGTGCGGTGTGGGAGGGCTTGCTATGGGCGCAGCGAACGGCGGAGACGTCGAGTGGGGCAGCATCCCGGAGCTGGTGCGGAGTGCGGCCGAACGGTACGGCGAACGGGAGGCCGTGGTCGAGGGCCGCACCCGTGTCTCGTACGCCGGCCTCGGGGAGCGCGTCGAGCGTGCGGCGGCGGCGTGCATCGCGCGGGGGGTGGAGCCGGGCGACCGGGTCGCCGTGTGGGCGCCCAACACCCTGGACTGGATCGTGTCCGCACTCGGCGCGGTGACGGCGGGCGCGGTGCTCGTCCCGCTGAACACCCGCTTCAAGGGCCAGGAGGCGGCGTACGTCCTGCACCGCAGCCGGGCCAGGCTCCTCTTCGTCACGGGCACGTTCCTGGGCACGTCGTACGTCGCGTCCCTGCGCCGGGCGACGGCCGAGGGCCCCGGCTCCGGACCGCTGCCCGCCCTGCCGCACCTGGAGGAAGTGGTGGTGCTGGCGGACGACGCACCCGAGAACTTCAGCACCTGGAAGGACTTCCTGGCCCAGGGGGAGTCGGTGTCCTCGGCGGAGGTCCGCACGCGCGCGGCCGCCGTCGCCCCGTCCTCCGCCTCCGACATCATCTTCACGTCGGGCACGACGGGCCGGCCCAAGGGCGCGGTGATCACGCACGCGCAGACGCTGCGCGGCTACGCGATCTGGTCCGACCTGGCCGGTCTGCGCGAGGGCGACCGCTACCTGATCGTGAACCCCTTCTTCCACACCTTCGGCTACAAGGCGGGCATCATCGCCTGCCTGATGCGCGGCGCGACGATGGTCCCCCAGCCCGTCTTCAACGTGGACACGGTCCTGGCGAACATCGCCGCCGAACGCATCTCGGTCCTCCCGGGCCCGCCCACCCTCCACCAGTCACTTCTGGACCACCCGTCCCGGGACGCCCACGACCTCTCGGCGCTGCGCCTGGTGGTGACGGGGGCGGCGGTGGTCCCGCTCCAACTCGTGGAGCGCCTGCGCTCGGAGCTCCGCATCTCCACGGTCCTGACGGCGTACGGCCTGTCCGAGGCGTCCGGCATCGTCACGATGTGCCGGCGCGGCGATCCGCCGGAGACGATCGCCTCCACATCGGGCCGCGCGATCCCGGGCACGGAGATCCGCGTACTGGCGGACCCCGGCAGCCCGGGCGAGGTCCTGGTCCGGGGCTTCAACGTCATGCGGGAGTACTTCGAGGACGCGTCCGGGACGGCTGCCGCCATCACCCCGGACGGGTGGTTGCGTACTGGTGATGTCGGCGTACTGGACGAGGCCGGCAACCTGCGCATCACCGACCGGATCAAGGACATGTTCATCGTCGGCGGCTTCAACGCCTACCCGGCGGAGATCGAACAACTGCTGGGCCTGCACCCGGACGTGGCGGATGTCGCGGTGATCGGCATACCGGACGCGCGGCTGGGCGAGGTGGGCAAGGCCTACGCGGTCCGTCGGCCGCGCTCCACGCTCACGGCGGACGACCTGATCGTGTGGTCCCGCCGTGAGATGGCGAACTACAAGGTCCCCAGGGAGGTCGAGTTCGTCACCGACCTCCCGCGCAACGCGAGCGGCAAGGTCCTGAAGACGGAGCTGCGGGCCAGGACGCGGGAGCGCGGAGCGGTGTGACGAGGCCCCCCGCACACGAACGCGGCGGCGTACGCCGACGGGGTGTCGGAGTACGCCGCCTTCGGCGGGACGGGTTGCGGGAGGCGGCCCGCGCTGTCATGGCGGTTACTTCGGGTCGCGGTTGAA